>JBCDMB010000001.1 GCA_038744685.1 Verrucomicrobiota bacterium | reverse complement strand
CGCGGGGCAACGCTGCTCCATCGGCTCCTGCGCCCGTCTCGCAGAGATGCGGCGTGGATCGAAGTTCGCAGCGTTACAGGCCTTGGGTCGTATCTCGATACGCTCCCAAGGCCTGCGCCTCGCGCTGCTTCGATTCATGCCTGCACCAAATACGCCAGAATTTTTTCGAAGTGGTATAAGTCGGAGAGAAAACGGATGATGCTCTGTTTTGGCTGCTTTCCTTACACCGCACCAAGCCTGAGATCATATCACTTGGTACCGATCATATGCTTCCCGTAAAGTAGAACCGCGCAATATCGCTGACCGCATAGCATCCTCTTTGTCTGCGATATCAAGCGCGCGATTCAGGACTTCCTCTGCCTCCTTGGCTGGTATTACCAAACAGCCATCGGTTTCGCCAAAAATATAGTCTCCGTTTTTTACCGTAACACCACCACACGTAATCGGTTGATCATATTGCAACACAGTCTGCCGATTCTTTGAATTGCGAACGTTCATTCCTCGTGCATAAACTGGAAGACCCAGATCGCGGATCTTTCTGACGTCACGCACAAAGCCATCGATTACTGCACCAGCTGCTTTTCTGCTGTAAGCAACCGTGCTAAACAATTCTCCCCAAAAAGCACAGGTATCAACTGAGCTAGTATTGACAACAACAACCTCCTCTGGCTTCAAAGAATCCACCGCATCAATCTGGACATCGAAAGGCTTTTCCATGGGAGAATCTACGGGCACCGAAAGCATCGTCCGAGCTCGTCCGAAAAGAACCCTTTCTTGTGGTATCGGCCGAATGCCGCGATCCATCACTTGATTAGTGAGACCCAATTCATCAAGAATGTCGGAAATCACAGCGACGTATAGCCGTTCTCGAACAGCGGTGAAATCGATTGGCATATTACAATCCTACTCCCGGGGTTGAGTTCCAAAAACCGCATATCCTCCGTCGCAACGAATGTCAGTAGCGGTAATGTTTGCGGCGGCGTCGCTTGCCAAAAAGACAAACGTGTGGGCCACTTCTTCTATGGTGCCGACCTGTCCTCGCGCATGTATTCTATCGAAGGCTAGACGAGCTAACTCTTTGTCCGAAGCATTTTCCTCGATGAAACGCACCATCATCGGAGAGTTTACCGCTCCCGGAGATACCGTATTCACCCGAATCTGCTCCTCTCCCAATTCGACACCAAGACCATAGGAAAGGGCGATGAGACCTCCCTTGGTAGCACCATAAGCCGCCACACCTCCAATGCCATTGTGGGCGGTGACGCTGGCCATGTAAGTGATACTTCCTCTCCCATTCGCCTTCATATGAGGGATTGCGTATTTGCTGAGAAGTATCGCCGCACGAAAGTTCACACCGAGTAGACTATCGATTGTTTCTATTTCCATATCCTGCACCGGGCCCACTGGCATAATACCAGCGTTGTGAACCAGAGTATCCAGCCCTCCTAGCGCAACTGCACTGTCCGATACAAACCTCTTTACCTGCTCTGCGTGCCGCAAATCAACCACCTGGTTGAAAACCTTGCGTCCAGTCTCTTCCAGCGCATCAACTGACTTTTTCAGTTCCTCTTCATTGAGATCGCAAACAGCTACATCTGCGCCCGCTTCGGCCATTGCCAAAGCAATTCCGCGGCCGATCCCATCACCAGTTCCCGTAATGATGGCCCGTTTTCCATCCAAGAGTCTTTCAAACATAATGAGTACCGGAGTTCGTAAGGGTAATAACTCGCTAGGTCATCGATCAACGCACGGGTGAATTCAAGAGATGCACCGTAAGGACACTCAAATGCAATTTTAGGAAATTTGATCCGCAAATTGTCTAAAGGGCACTTCGATTAACCTCCTTTGGACGTGACAAGAGCAATTTTAGTTCTGAGCAAGGCGACGGCTTCGCTTGGCGGGCTAGAAGCCCGTCTGCGAAGCCGCAACGCGGCTCAAATCCAAAAGTGACTCGCCCCCAAGGGGTTGCGGCAGCACCGGTTCCGGGCAGCGTTAGCGGAGAGGTCCGAGGGCCTCTGGCCCACAAACCTCTCCGCAGCCTCACCCGGATTCCGCCGGTGCCGTAATCACAAGCCAAAAAAGGTTAATCGAAGTGCCCTAAATTTCACCAGAACTTTTTCCTATTTCCGCCTACGATTACGCAAATAGGAATTTTTGCATTCCTAAAAGTTAAGTATATTTTTCCATAACTTTTATTACCCCTCATACAAAGCGGTGTATTCTTTGCGTAAGGAACCCAAATTTAAGAAAGAAATGCCTCCAGTGATTGGATCAGCTGATTTTGGTCAGTCCTGCTTTTCAGATACCGGGAAACGGCTGGGTATCGTGCTAGTTTGCTGCGCAGTTACAGTTCTTTTCAGAGTCGGGGTGAATGGAGATGAACCGCGGCTTAAGGAGACTCAAGTGAAAGGGCTTGAACAAGCAGTGGTCTCGCTGGCGTTAGAGAACGCTTCGAGATTCCGAGAAGCTGGAGATATCAAAATTGCTGACGCTCTGGAGAGACAAGCTAAAGGGTTTCGGCTTGGGAGGGATAGCCCACTTCGCGCGGTCCCGAAGAATCTGCTGCCTACGGTTCCAGAATGGGAGGGAAACCCGTATGTTGAGGGAGCACTCGCCGAGATCGACAGTCAGCTCTCCAAACCAGACAAGGAGTTTTTGTTGGGTGAAGCTGGAGTCAAACAGTTCATTCCAGGGGAGAGCGATGTGCCTCTGAAGTCCCGGACAATCGCCGACGAAATGAGACTTTTTGCGTGGGCAGGGCTTCACCCAAAGAGCCCCTACAGAGGCGATCCAGAGGTACTCAAACGAGCGTTGCGGCGGGCTCATGCCTACACCGATGCATACAATCGGACCGAAACGATGGTTCAAGACCTCCGCATCAATGACTTCTTCGCCTGCTACTCGATGATGGATGCTCTACTCATTCTGAAGACCGGCTGTCCAGACCTTCTTCTGCCGATCCAAAGAGAACGCTGGGATGAGACCGCCGAACGCGCGGGTGCGTTTTGGTATGCGTTTATCGATGACAATCACAACGGCTGGTATTCCGAAAACAACCCTCGCGGATTTGGCAGTTTCTGCAACCACAACGTCACCGAAGGTATGATCGTCCAATTCGCCGGCATGTACCTCGGGAACGAGAAGTACAAGGAGGTGGGTTCTCGTGTGGTCGCGATGCAAAGAGACAACCAGTATCCAGACGGTGCTTTCGCCTACATTCGAAACCAGAATGAAATTCTTGGTTATCACGGCGTCAACATCGAGAAGTTTGTAAGGCATTACGAATTGACGGGTGACCCAATAGCAAAAGAACTCCTACTCAACTCCCGGAACTACTACCCCCTCACTGTTGAACCGGGAAACACAAACGAATGGTGGTCGAATCCGGTCTGGAAATACCAATGGAATTCTTCCGGATACGGTCCCTATCAGGATATCATCGCTGGGATCACCGGATGTCCCTACAGCAAAGCCATCGCCAAACAGGAGCTGGAGTATCGGGGCGGAAAGATCAATCACATCATAGCGGCTCCCTACTACCGTTCTAGTATTGAGGCTGCCGATCTACCGACGGACTTTTTTGTTTTCGACCGTAATATCCAAGGACCCCGCAGTCGTTTCGGACGATTTGCCACTGCGATGGTAGGCAGGGACTATGGTAACGACGATTCGGGTAAAATGGCTTTCGCAGGTTGTATGGTCATCGACCCGATCGATCATCGAAGACATCCTTTGAATGCCGCGGTTAAGGCAATCTATCCACGAGTCCGCTTGAGAGACAATTCTGAGGATTGGAGAGACTGCGCTTACCTCTCCCACGACGAAAGAACAACCGTCAGCACAGGCCATTCCTTCGGTTCGCTCGCCACCAGTCACGATCTTGCCCGAACTGCCCCAGCGCAGGCTACCTTCCCGGTTGATTGGAGCGCGAACCAACAGTGGATCAGCCTCCCGGATCGTATCATCGGGATGGTGGAAGTTTTTCCAAAGGACGGGCATCAGAGTGCCTATGGCGTTAGCGGACGCATCCGACTCGGTTATGGACGCGCCGGGCCTCTTCGCCCAAAGGAAATGGAAAAAGTCGACGATCTGAATTATGAGTACGGTGACCTAAAAATCCGACTCTACGAAAACAATTACGAAGGGATCAGCACAGAGGTCTCCGGAATTCTTCGAGACAGCGCCCGCAACGCTACCGAGATTGTTCTTACCGATTCTCCCGAAGGCGAGTCCGAACGGCGGCGATATTCCGAGGACGAAAGGCGCTTTTTCACCGTGGAAGCAATGCCGGAGTGGGCGGAGCCAGCCGATTCTGTTGAGGTTATTCGCGAGGGCGACGTGCGCGGCCTTGAAATCGCTGTTGAAACCAGTCGCTACTTGATCCTTCACAACATCAGTGACGAAGACGCGAGTTACACGGCCGACCTTGCCAGCTGGCGGCTCGGGAATCCCGTCTTTCAATTCGAAGTGAATGCAGACAACTCAAACTCACCAGTGCAGCCCATCCGCATCATGGAGTTACGCCCAAACCTCACGATTCCCCCTCATTCACACTTCGTTTTGGCGACTAGTCCCAACCCGGAAGACCTGCAGCCAGGACTCTACGACTTTGGCCAACTTCTCCTTTAAAACTGTTTACCACCTTCCAGCGAACATCTCAGCAAAGAGTGCAATACACCAATCCAGTTCTCCCCGGTTTTTATCCCGACCCAAGCGTATGCCGGGTGGGCAGTGATTTCTATCTCGTCACAAGCACCTTCGAATGGTTTCCGGGTGTTCCGATTTTCCACAGCGAAGACTTGATCCACTGGTCCCAAATCGGTCACTGCTTAACCCGTAAAGAGCAACTCAATCTAGAGGGTATAAAATCCTCTGGCGGCATCTATGCTCCCACTATCCGCTACCACGAGGGTCTATTCTACATGGTGACTACCAACACCACGGGAATCGGTAATTTTTTTGTTACCGCGACTGATCCAGCGGGTGAGTGGTCAAACCCAATCCCGGTGGCCCAAGGCGGCATTGATCCATCTTTATTTTGGGACAGCGACGGCAGAGCGTATTTCGTTTCCAATTCTCTATTGGAAGGCGATCTCGAACAAGGGATCTACCTCCGTGAAATCGATACCGAAACAGGCAGACTACTCGGAAGGGGGCCCACTTTTCTATGGAAAGGTACAGGAGGAAAGTTCCCCGAGGCACCCCACTTGTATCGTCGAGGTGATTGGTACTACCTACTCATTGCTGAAGGCGGCACTGAGCTCACCCACAGGGTATCAATAGCCCGCTCGAGAAACGTTTTTGGACCTTACGAATCGTATGAAGAGAATCCGATTCTTAGTCATGCCGGCTCCATGCATCCAGTGCAGTCCACTGGTCACGGCGATCTTGTTGAAGATAGTGCCGGAAACTGGTGGATCGTTTTCCTTGGCGTTCGACATGTAGGCTACCCCCTCGTTCATCACCTAGGTCGCGAAACCTACCTTGCTCCAGTCTCGTGGAATGAGAAAGGCTGGCCAATCGTCAACGACGAAGAATACGTCGACTTGAAAATGACGGTTGATCGACCGCTACGCTCGTATTCTGGACCAGAGACCCCCGTTAGGGATAAGTTTTTAAATGATACGCTCCGTCTTTGCTGGAACTTTAGGCGCAATCTCTCTGGAGAGGCATGGAGCGTTGATCCAAGAGCCGGAGAATTAAGCCTTCATTGCCTGCCTGGAAATTTGGACGGAACGGACGAAACCGCTCTTATTGCCCGCAGACTCCAGCACTTTGAGGCCAGAGTAGAACTGGAGTTCGAGTTTTCTCCAAAAGCTAATGGAGAGGAGGCTGGACTGGTGGCGGTGATGAACGAAAAGCATCACTGCGAAATTCTCGTTACTTTGCGAAACCACGAAAGCGTTCTCCTCTTCAGGAAACGCTGCGGATCGCTAGTCAACGAGTATCAGGTGGAAATTCCTGTTTCCCGCACCAATCGATTGAGACTATCGGCGAAAGAAGAGACGCTTTATTTCTACGCAATCCCGGAAGGGGGAAATCCTATTCAAGCCGGGATGATGGAGACACGTCTTCTGAGCACAGAAGTTGCCGGGGGCTTCACTGGCCTTTATGTTGGCATGTATGCTAGCTCCAACGGCAATAAGAGTCACAACAATGCGATCTTCCATTGGTTCGATTACGAACCTGCTGGTGGCCCACGCGAATGGGACCGTTCTTTCGTTTCAACTGAACAAACACTAAATCACTCCGACGACGAGAATTCTCTCCTTTTTCAACCCAGCAGTATGTCATGAAAACCTACCCAAAAACCACCAGACCCTCCACCCAACGAGGTTTTGCACTCGTGATTGTCCTTTCATTGATGGCTTTCGTGCTTCTCCTGTTAGTGAGTCTTTCCTCACTAGTCAGCATCAATACAAGCTCAGACCGACAGGTTTTGAAAGAAATGCAGGCGCAACAGAATGCGATACTTGGTGCCCAGCTTGCTGTAAGTAAACTCCAGAGATCTACCGGACCAGACCAGCGAGTGACCGCCCGGGCCGAGATTCTCGACACCCAACCGGAGTCCTTGACTGCGGATGAAATCAACCACCCTTTTTGGATTGGCGCTTGGAAAACTTTTGATCCGGACAACCCCAACTCAACCCTCGAAGGAGGCTTGCGGGACTGGAGCTACAACACTGAGGGTGCGGACTGGTTGGTTTCGCAACCGTCCTCAGGCAACACTGATCCAAGAACGACCCCCCAAAACGACGGCGTGGTCCTCGCAAGAGATTTAGTGGGGAACGATGGTAATTTGGTCACCGTCCGTGCGCCCGTCGTCGATTTCGGCAACGACTCGTCTCAGTACGCTTTTTGGATAGCGGATGAGGGATTGAAAGCAAAAGTGACCCAGCTCAACCCTTACTCCGAGGTTATTCCAGGGCGCACCCTAGAGAACCAGCTCAACTTTCTCTCTCCTACCAGAACCGCTCCGGAGCTGAACGATAGGGTCAGTGAGATCTTTGACGACCAATCCTCCACTCTCGGTAGGGTGGCTTTGTATGATGATTTCCTTTTTTTGGTTAGGGAAGAAGGCCTTGATGACTCTGTTTTTGATACTCTCAAAGAGTATTCTCAAGACTACACGACGGGGTCCTTTGGAATTCTTGCGAACGTCAAAGACGGCGGCCTACGGAAAGACTTGACTCGTGGGCTTGACGACCAGTTTGTTGCCAATCTCGGTATGAGAACTTCGCCGGGAGACAATTTGCTCTACGAGGACACTGTAAACAGGGTCTACGGCCCGAATTGGGATGTGCTCGCAGCTCACTATCAAATGTACAGACCGAGAGTTCCCGCTGTCGCTCGTGTGACTAACGGGCAGTTCGGTGGATACGTAAACACAAGCGTTTCAGGTCCTTTGGGCATTCAAAACCCTAGTAGTCCCGTTCCATCAGTCGAACCGCGTCTTTCAGGCGTAGAGAAAGGCATCCATCACATCTACAACGATGATTCCAGCTATTTCAGAACGGCTCCGGCTCTTCGGGGTGCTGATCGCGGAATCCCCGTCCAAAAACAAATCATGCCTATCCTACTTAGCGTAAGGCTGGACATAGGATTGGAGAGCTACAGATTTAACGCAGGCGATGAGACCAACCCTGAGGAGCGTGGGGGTCTCCGTCTTCGCTTTTACCCAACTGTTGTGCTCTGGAATCCGTACAACGTAGCAATTAGCGAACAAGAATACAAGGTGCGGTGGAAGACTTGGATAAACACTGGCGCCTCTGTTCGTTTCGCCGACGCAGTAACAGAGGATGAGATCGGGGAACTAGGAATATGGTTAAACGGAAGTCTGGGAGGAAACGGAGGCCAGGGTATAGTTTGGATGAAGACCGAACCGATCGTGCTCCAACCGGGGGAGGTAAGAGTATTCAGTGTGCCCGCCGCCCGGATTGGTCAAACCGTTCCAGACAACTGGCAGCTCGAATTGGTTTCTGGGGGAACTACAAGCTCCGATTCGTATTACGTTGCCGATTTGGTGGACAATCAGAATGGAACGAAAACGCAATGGAAAGAACCAGGTGAAGAATGGATACAATGGGATAACGACGATCTACCTCCACCCTGGCAGGGGATTGAACTCGTTCCTGGAGAAGACCCGGAGGTGCAATTTTCCTATCGAGTGGCGGGGGCAATGGCAAACCTGGAAAAACGGTTTAGGTCTTTTGCCATTTGGTTTTCTGCTCCGAACCTCAACGCAGCACCAATTAAGACTTCCACTGGTTCTGAAGCGATCGCCTACCTCGCACAGAACTTTACTATTTCAATCGACGAACCTAAGACTCTTGACTTGGGTTTGTTTGAGGATTTGGGATCGAAAATTTCAGGTTCGATTCTCAAAATCAACGGCCTCGATGAAGCTAGGGCCCCGACTTTTGGTCAGATCAACTTGCGGCGGAGTCAGGACAGAGAAGATGGCACTGGCCAGCCTCCCTTATTCTACGGCAGCATTTATGAGGTGGATGCGGGCATAAGTTCAAATCTCGATATTGTCCATACGGACGGAAAGGGCTATTGGGGCGAAACGAGTGGTGCAACCGGCGAGCAGAACATTGTTGCTTTTGACATTCCGCGGCTTCCGCTACAGTCGCTGGGTGCGTTGATGCATGCAGAGGGTGGCTACGACGACTGGGCTCCCAACTATGTAATTGGCAACAGCTATGCGTCGCCATTTATTCCGAGAAACTCCCGATTTGCAGAACCAGCTTTCGTCGATCTCTCCCACTATGCAAATGAGGCTCTTTTTGACGGCTATTTCTTCTCCACCGTTCCAGCGCCGAACCGAAATATAACGCGCACCGCACCCTTCAATGAGGTTTTCGACCAAGATTACATCAATAGTGAATCACCCTTGCCCAATCCGGGGATGATCCCAATCTCTCCGGTTGGTTCAACTCCGCTTCTATCAGATCTCCAAGATTTCGATACCGCTGCGGAAAACCTTCGGCTGGAAGGCGCCTTCAACATCAATTCTACCTCTGTCCCGGCGTGGGAGGCGGTGCTGGGATCGCTCAGAGGGCAGGCTATGCAGGTATACTCCGTGGAATCCGGTGCCACAAGCCAAGTCAATTCGACGCAAATGCAGAATCCCTTCCCGAGGATGGCAACGCCGCTCGGCACCCCGACGGACACGTGGACAGGCTTCCGGACTGTCACCGATTCGCAGATCAACCAACTAGCGACTGCGATTGTCGAAGAGATCAAGAAAAGAGGCCCCTTCCTGTCGCTCGGAGATTTTGTCAATAGGCGGCTGAGTAGCACGGAATTTGGTTTCAAAGGTGCTTTGCAGGCCGCGATCGATTCTACAACGATCAACAATTCACTGACGAACGCACAGATCTTGGATAATTCGAAGTTTCCTAACGCTGAGAACCTGGTGAGCGGGAACGGGATCAACCAACCGATTTGGCTCTCGCAAAACGATCTTCTTGTCGCCCTTGCACCTAAAATTTCCGCTCGGAGCGACACGTTTATCATCCGCTCCTACGGTTCCACCAACAGCGGAACCGGCCAAGGGAAAACTTCGGCTTGGTGTGAGGTGACGGTTCAGAGAAGTCCACAATTTGCAGATAGTTCGGCGAATCAGCCAAGCGATGACCCGTCCAATTGGTCGTCAATCAACGCCGAACTAGGACGGGCGTACGAGATTGTCGACTTCCGCTGGATCGATGATCCGAGTTTGAATTAGGAACACACGATGCAAAAACGCCTTCCCCTCATAACCGCTTTCTTGGCAGTGCTCGTCTCTCCTTGTCAGAGTGTAAGTGCTCTCCCGGAAGAGGAGGAGATCGTTAAGGTGGAGTTTCAGGTTCTGAGTATAGATGGAACAATTCGCGATCTTTCCTACCTGACTGGAGATGGTACACTGAGCCCTCTCGTCGCCTTCGATGGTTCCCGGTCTTTTACATACGAGTATGAGGGGCCGCCCTTCCTACGAATTTACCCGGACGATGCAGTGGCGGGGACCCCACCGAAAGCAGTCGTTGATCTAAAAGATGTAGCGAAGAAGAGCCTTCTATTAATTTTTCCGCAAGACGACGGAGAGATTTCCGTGGTATTAATACCCGATGGCGAAGATGTTCATCCTCTAGGAAGTTATCGCTTCTTCAATCTCACAGGATCACCAGTCGCCGTCGTTGCGAACGATTCGCGCCACATGTTAAAGCCAATGTCAGACTACTTGGTTGAAGTGTTTCCAGAGAACTCGGACGAAAGCACCTGTCGCATCCGCGTTGCCATCG
Organism: Verrucomicrobiota bacterium; assembly: GCA_038744685.1. Classification (NCBI taxonomy): domain Bacteria; kingdom Pseudomonadati; phylum Verrucomicrobiota; species Verrucomicrobiota bacterium. Next base: position 307,134 of record JBCDMB010000001.1, on the reverse strand, counting down.
AAGAGGAAGGTACATGGAAGATGCTCTACGCGAACACATGGATTGGGTCCTCCGATTCTCGTTTTTTGGCGATTATCAAGAACGAAGACGACGGGAAGGTGATCATTCGTCGGATTAGGGATACAATCTGAGATTCGTTCGATGTGGCAGGTTTCGTCGGCGAAACATCGAATTCTGCGGAGATGACGGCTTCCATATCAGCCAATCGAAAATGCATCGCCCAAGTCGAGATACTCGGTATCTCCGAACCACTTGTAATCTCCGAATACACGCTAACGGAGGTCGCCGGAAAGTTCCTCGCTGCAGTCGAAGCAGCCCCAATGATTTACGATTAAATCGTTGCGCTCAATAGAGAGGGAAACTTCGTCATAGAGGTATCCATCGACGAAACCGACTCTCCACAAACACCAACCGAACTTTTCCTCATCCTGTCGATGATTGCAGCGGAAAAGGTTCCAGCCCAGTCTATCGCACCTAAATTTACCGGACGGTTTAACAAGTGCATTCAATACGTGTGTGACCTCGACCAGTTTGAGAAGGAATTTGAAGAGGACCTGTTTGTCATCGCGTTTGCGATTAGAGAGTTTCGCCTTCCGGATTCACTGAAACTCAGTGTCCACTCGGGTTCCGATCTGTTCGCTATCTATCCAGCCATCAACCCACCGATCAAGAGGCACGATGCTGGACTCCACGTCAAAACGGTCGGCACGACTTGGTTAGAGGAAGTCATCGGCTTGGCCGAATCGGGGGGAGGTCTTACCATTACTGAGGAAGTCTACGCATGAGCTTACGGTCGCTTCGAATAGTTGACTGGTCCCTACGCGACAGGGATCGATATTTAGAAGAGTGCTCTGTATCTATGTCTCTCAAACGTAGGGCTCGACCTTGCGCCGATGCAGTACGAACGGTTACGCCCCGTCAAGGTCTAGTTCACCCTTAAGCGGTGCCCGTCCCATCAATTCAACGGATCGTGGGTCGGGCTGGGAACCGCCGACCGAAAACCGTAACACTCCCTTGAAAGGGTACCGTCTACCGGCTGCATCAATCAGGGACAGAGAAGCAACCGGAATCGTAAAGGAGATCTCTTCTCTCCCACGAGGTGGAAGCGATAGGCGTTGAAAAGCTTTGAGTTCCCGGATCGGCACACGTTCTTCGGAATGCCAATGGGCGTACACCTGGATGACTTCATCTCCTTTTCGCTCACCCAAGTTGGCCACACCCACTTGGATCACCACGTCTTTTCCTATCTGTTTAATTCGCAAATCCTCGTATCCAAAATTCGTGTACGAAAGTCCATAGCCAAAGGGATAAGCAGGCTGGCCGCTGAAAAATCGATAAGTTCGATTCTCCATCGAGTACTCTTCAAAAGGGGGCAGATCGCTCGTGTTCCGGTAAAAAGTGAGGGGCAGACGGCCGGCAGGATTTTCGTCACCGAAAATAGTTGCCGCAACCACATCTCCAGCCTCCGCTCCAGGATACCAGCAATGCAGGAGCGGCAGTCCGAGGCGCTCCAAGGTTGGGCTGACAACCGAAGATCCTGCAAACATGAGGACTACGACGCTAGTGCCGGTTTCAACGACTGTCTCGATGAGTTTCTCCTGACAAGCAGGCAGCTCCACTTGGAGTTTGTCCCCACCGGCCTCAGCGTTGAAAGCATCGCCAGCCTCTCCTTCGATACTTGGATTCAGGCCGAGACAAAGGACCACGATATCAGATCGGGATGCGATGGCAGCGGCTTCGGCATAGCGATCATCGTCTTCCGCGCAGACTTCGGTTCGGCTCGATAGATGCTCGCATCCCCGTCCATGCCAAACCCGACAGGATTCAGAAACCGCACGCTGAATTCCTTCGAGGATCGTGATCTGCCGGGTCGGCGTGCCGTGGTAGTTTCCGAGAAGTATGTCCCGGGCATCGGCATTCGGGCCAATCACTCCGATATTACTAATTGCCTCCTTCTCAAGAGGGAGGAAACCCCTATCATTCTTGAGTAGAACGAGAGATTCTCGGCAGGCTTGACGGGCTTCTTCAAGGTGTTCGGGGCACTCAATACACTCGTAAGGACTGTCTGCTAGGGGAACCTCAGATGGATCATCGAACATACCCAAGCGGAGTTTTACCAATAGTTGATTGTAAACCGCACGATCTACCTCGGCCTCTTCGAATAGACCGCGCTCATCCGCTTCCACGATGGCTACCGAAAGATCGCTGGAAAATCCAACGGCCACGTCGACCCCGCTGTTGATCACTTTCGCGACCGCCGTTGGAAGATCGGGAACTGTCTTATGTTCCTCGTAAAGAGCTTCCGGGGCTCCGGCATCCGTAACTATGACACCGTCGAAGCCCCACTCTTTGCGCAAAACCTTCCGAAGTAACTTACGGTTGGTCGCGCAGGGTTCTCCATTGTAGGCGTTGTAGGCTGTCATAATCGACTGTGCGCCTGCTTCGATACATGCTGGGAACGCCGGTAAGTAGGTTTCCCGGAGATCTCTCTCGTCGGCAACGCTATTGAAGGATAACCGGGTCAGCTCGGGACCCGAGTGAACCGCAAAGTGTTTTGGGGTTGCGACCGCTTGGAGGAAACGCGGGTGTTTCCCCTGCAACCCCTCGACATAGGCAACTCCCATCCGAGCGGTCAAAAAAGGATCCTCTCCGTAGGTTTCGTGCCCTCTTCCCCAGCGCGGGTCACGGAAGATATTTACATTGGGCGACCAGTAGGTAAGCCCTTTGTAGGTGCCAAAGTCCCCTCTTCGAAGACTTTCGTGATGTCGTGCTCGCCCCTCCTTCGCGATGATATCCGCCATGCGGGAAACCCGTTCGGTATTGAAGGTCGCCGCCATTCCGATTGCTTGCGGAAATACGGTTGCCGCACCGGAACGAGCTAGACCGTGAAGAGCTTCGTTCCACCAAACATAAGGCAAAACCCCAAGTCGAGGAATCGCTGGGTTTCGATAGTTCAACTGACCAATCTTCTCTTCCCAGGTCATGGCAGCCACAAGCAACCGAGCTCGCTTCTCGAAACCGATTTCAGGGTTTAGCCAAGCCGATTTTTCCGGTGTCAATTCTGGTTCAGTAGGTTCCATTACGGAGTAATTCGATTGCGTCGACTCGGATTTGGTTGCGAATAAGGATCAAAGAGGAAAGATCGTTTCTCACTGGTGGCCACTGATTGGCACAACCAAAACGCAGTCGCCGTCGGGAAGAGATGCTTTGATTTCTCAGACTTCCTACGGCTTTTCAGATTTCACTTGCGGCTGAAAACAGTTAGCCCGGTCAGATCCTTCGAAGGATCTCTGGGAAGAATCATACTAACCAGATATCCCACCACCATGCAGCTTACAACTGCGATGGGGACGTAAAACACCCAGTGGAAGGCCGTCATATTCTTTGCGTAAATAACGATCGCGATACTTGCGATTGCTCCAATAAAAGCTCCACCGCTGTGGACTCGTTTGGTAAACATACCGACAATATAAATGCCGACGAAACCGCCGCCGAGGAGAGCTACGGCTTCATTCCAAGTTTTGAAAATCGAGGTAAGATCCATCTGAGCCATGTAGAAGGCGATTCCAGTTCCGATCACTCCAACGACCAGGGAAGAAACCTTCATGAGAATTAAACGGGACCGGTCGGAACTATCTCGTTTAATTCTACGATAGAAATCCTCTGAGATCAGGGTTGCCACAGAGTTCATGCTACTCGAGAGCGTTGACATCGATGCTGCGAAAAGAGCAGCAACGATCAGACCAGCGATCCCTACCGGGAGAGATTGAACGATGAAGAGAGGAACCACTTGGTCGTTCGACATCGTTGGATCAAGAGTCTCCGGAAACGAATGGAAGTAAGCAAAAATTGATAGTCCGACCAGATTCACTGCCGCCGCGATTGCGATCCCGCAAAAGACAGCCATCCCGGCAAGCTTCTTCATCTCCTTTTCTGGTGTCGCAAAAACTCTCTGAATTGAGGGCTGGTCCGCAACAAAACCCAGTTGCTGCATTAAGAGAGCAAAAATGGAGATGGAGATGATCGGTACGGTGTAGTCGAAACTGAAGATCGCGTACTGAAACCTGTTGAACTCCTGGTTGACCGCGACAAAATCGCCGACTCCACCCGGTAGCGAACCAATCGCTATTGCGGAAATGAGCAAAGCCCCGAACAGCATGAGTATCCCTTGGCAAACGTCGGTCCAGATTACCGCCTCAAATCCGCCAACCGCAGTATAGATCGTGGTCATGACCCCCATCATCAGGACACTGAGTCCAACGTCTAACCCGGTTACCGCTGAGATCGCCAGAGCTGGGAGCAGCAAGACGATCGACATGCGACCAACGACTTGAAACGCAATACACTGCAAACTCGCGAGATACCGTAATGCCGGGTGATAACGACGCTCCAAGTATTCGTAAGTCGAGGTCAGCGACAAATTCCTCAGAAGCGGATAGATTATGTAGGCCTGCAGAAAAAAGATGGGAATTAGAAAAAGAACCGGAAAAAACCAAACTAAATTGCTGCGAAACGTCAGGGCCGGAATCGCCATGAAGCTGATCGAGCTAGCCCCTGTGGCAAACATACTGATCCCCGCAGCCCACCACTTCACTCTCCGGTTTCCTAAGGCAAACTCCTCACTGGTATTTTGCTTCTTTGCAAAGTAAACACCGATCCCAGCCATGAGAATGAAATAGACAATCATGACGCTGTAATCAGCGAAAGAGAGTTTCTTGATCTTTGACTCCAGCTGGATCTCCCAAAACACCTCCTCTCCAGCCTCATCCTCTCCCAATAGGACGATCTGATCGGCGAGTGGGATGAGGACGAGCGGGGTGACTCCAGCGGGCAAGTCTCCTTTTTCGACCCAAGTATTCGTTACCGTGTGATAAGCGTAGACCGGTGTCGATCCATCGTCATTCTGCTCTCCTCCTAGGGCAATCAAATGTGCTTGACCGGAAAAGTAAACGAGCGCCCCAGTAGGATCGAACGGCACTGAACCCAAATCCTTCCACCCCCGGTGAGTGGTGCCGTCGATTGGCTTTATAGTGTAAGACCACGCTTGATACACGCCTTCTCCGGACTTACCGAATACAAGTAGCATATCATCGTGGGTCAAAAAAAGAGGCTTCTCTTCTAAGAAGCCCGGAAACGGTTCGAGTTCCTGCCAACTCGAATCCGCTTCTTCCAAGCCCAGCCGGAAAAGCTCCATCTGCGCACTCTCCGAATCATCAATCACCTTCCCAAAGACGTACAGATCGTCTCCCTGAACCTGTGCCACCGGACTCTCAAAGACCTCAGGGAGCTGTGGAAGCACTCTCTCTACCAAGACATCTTCCTCATCGAGAGCAAGATATAGCGGTCTTGATTGAGAATCTCCATCTCCTGAGTCCAGAAGAATGACACCGTCCTCGTAGGGAATACCAATGGGATTACCGGATCCTTGCCAAAAGTCTTCCTTTTGAAGAATCTTCTCTCCTGAAACCTTCCGAATCGTTAGGGAGTCAGCAGGCGAATCGGAGCTACTAAAGATCCAATACCGCTCTCCACTAGGCACTACAGTGTCACTTGATGATTCCACACCTGGTAACCCTCCAGGCCACTGGGAAAGGCGTAGACTATCCTCCTCGTCTACAGCAAAGGAGGGAACAGTTCCGAAAAAGAGATAAAGAAGTGCAATGAAGCCAAAAGGGGTCTTACGCGAAACGAGGATCATTGCACTAGTCAATCAGTCTTCCCAGAACCAGATCTCTGGTTTCACACTTGAACCTTGGTTGCCCTCCAATAGCTCCACCCGGTAGTCACCGAATAAGTAAAGTGCAGCTCCTCCCGGACGAGAGGCGCGATATTGGGAGGCGACCAGAGGATCGACAGTTGGTTCTACACTGGGATTCAAGTCATATCTGCCACTTCCTGGAACGTCAGTTACCTCAGTCACCAACACCATCTTCGCCAACTCGGGGACTTTTGTAGTGTAACCCATCCATGATGCAGCACCACCGAAAGTCCGTAACATGTGAGGATTTGGGGCAAATCCAAGGTAGCGAGGATCTCCCTCCGGTGACTGGTCAGCAGACTCGGAATACCAAGTATCTCTTCGATTGTAGTTGTAGATTGATCGCGGATTAAAATTTTCGGGAGGATCCATGTAGCGATCAACTGCTTCGTAGAAATTCCATCGATCCGTCTGGTCGTCACCATCCAATTTAGTTCCTCGGATTGGAGTTTCCGGATTGGGAAGACGTCCATTGTTGTCGGCGACATGCATCGCAATTGCGTGACCAATAGATTTTATTTTGGCCATGTCTTTGGTTGTTGCCGAACGCTCACGGATATTACCAACGACTGGGATCAAAATTGCTGAGAGAATCCCGACAATCGCGATCACAGTGAGAAGTTCAATGAGGGTGAACGCACCGGAGGGTCTTTTGTGACTAGGTATTTTCATTTGGGGTAGTGGCTTAGGGTTGGGTTCAGTAAACGAAAGATCGGTCCAATCGAACGGTCTCTCCGGTTTCCGCAGCTTCTTGTAAAGCTGCGATAATTCGGAGTGAATCTACAACAACTGAGTCCGGAGTCTCGTCGACCGGTCGGATTCGGGTCGTTACCGTTCTATGGAAGATATCCCACTGGTAAACCTGGCTCAATTTGTCGTTTGAGATCCGCAGTGTCTCAATCGGCATACCGTCTGAACAGTCTGGAGTAGACAACGACAAATAGGTAAACTCTTGAATCCTCGCGCGGATCGGATCACACGGCATCATCGTTGGGTTTCGATAGATAGTCCCGTTTTCAAAATACAACGTCATCGAAGTGCTCTGGCGCTCTGGCGAGATCGTCCAACCGTCGAAAGTGTCAGCCATCGCACCGCTTTTAAACTTGATGCACAAACGTGCCATATCCGGAGTTGGACGCTTCGTAAACATGCGGGTCTGCATGACCTGAATCGATTCCGGTTCTCCAAAAACCCGCAGCATGTCGTTGATTCCGTAGATGCCCAAACGAAAGATTGGAGCAGCTGGACAACGGTCTGGATCGTCATACCACGTGCCGTCAGCCTCCTCTACTGCTTTATACCAACACTCATGGTGACCAGCAACAGGCTTACCGAGATCATATTGCTCCCTCCATCGATTAATAATCTGAAAGTCCTCAGAGTTGGTCGCATTGGGTGAATTGAGATGAACGATACGGTCCAAGGCTCTTGCTTCCTCCAAAACAGCCGCTGCTGCTCCAGGATCGAGCTCGAACGGTTTAGTGGTCATCACGTCCTTTCCTGAGCGGATGATTTGCCGAATCAAATCCGCGCGGCCGTTAGGTCCGGTGATCAAAATTACTACAGGGACGGACTTGTCTGCGAGTAGCTGATCCAGGTGGTGGTAGGCTGCAACATTGTATTGATGTGCAAGTCGATTACACAGATCTGCGTCCTGATCGCACACGGCAGCCAGCTCGATAAAATTGGCTCCTGGTCCACGAAGAATCTGCCCTTCAATGATCTTCCTGCCAAAGTTCAATCCGACCAAACCCGCTCTCAATTTCCGTGTCATCTTTCCACGATGTTGGTTTTGATGGGAAGAGACCTTTGGAAACCCGATAGAGACCAAGAATCGTTTACTTTGGTTATTGAGAATTCCTCTTTTGCGATCGGATCGAGTTCCACACGGGTCCGACCTTCGGCGTCTTTCTGAAAGGAAAGGAGATCTGTCTGGTCGCTCCACTCGATCCGTAGTTCCGTTTGGTCTTCGTTCCAAATGGTCTTGGGAAGCTCGTCGCCTTCCCGAAACGGCAGGAGGAGGATCTTAAAGTTCGGCTCCACAGAGCGGCTGGGAATGACAAGGCGTTTATCCAGTCCAAAGGAACGACCCTCAGGCTTGAGCATGTCGATTCGCTCGACAGTTTCGAGCCGAGGAGAACCCCTCGTGTGGTAATCGCGATTCAGTGCGGGCTCAGCTTGTTCGAGAACCCGGACGAGTAAGGCCCGTTCACCTTTGTCCAGACGCTGAAAACCCCATCGGACCCGCTGACGCGGACGATCGTCCGCCAAAACAATATCGGCTTCTTCCATTCGGGCGACCGCAGTGTCCAATCCCATCTGCATTTGCCACACATATTCGTGCTCTTCCTCGCTTTTCCGGATGTCGTCTACTACGATCACGTAAGGGTGATCACCTTTCCGAAAAAGGATGGTTCGATAAGCGTATTGTACCGGATTGTGGGAGACTCGCGTCGGGATCGGGTCCTCATCCCAGAAACGGGCACTGATGAAATCCTTGTAACCTTTGTGGTGGTTCGCGACGACCTCCCTCGTCTCTGGACCTTTCTCAACACCTGCGTAGTCCTCTACAAACTGTTTGCTTTGCTCCGCGTAGGATTTCCATCGGTCAAAGTTGAACCGTGGAGTAACCGCCGGGTCAGGATTCTTCGTGATAATCGGCTTAGGCCAAAACCAATCATAAGCATCCTTGAGGTTGACGGAAGCAATAAGGGCCTGGTCCGAATCGTCGAATTCCAACCACTCCACCGGACCAGGCTGGAAACCCTGACCTGCCCCATCAATCATGACGACGTTATGATACCGTGATTCGACGGACCGAAAGTTGTCTTTGGCCCAGACGCGGCCCAACGCACTGAAGTTGAAACTGCCCCGATCTGCGTGTTCATGACCGTGCATGAAGGAATCCGGGCGAGCCTCGAACTGCAGATAAGCAGCATCCTCGTCCCAAGAGTTACGTGCGGCAACGAATCCACGATCCTCATCGAACCAAGTTAGCGGTAATCCAAGTTCTTGGATTTCAATTTCAGCCCCTTCGCTATCGGCGGCTGCGATCATCGGGAGAAGCATGTGGAAATTTCTCTGGAAAGTCGTGCCTCCGTCCTCTTTCAGCATCTGCTGCCAAAGCAATTCTATCCCTGAATCCTCCGGATAAAAGTGCCGCAAGAGGGCGAGATTATAAACCGCGGGTCCACGGTCACCTCCGTCGCCGTAACTCGTCCATTGCGCCCCGAATGGCTGCAAGGTGTGCAGGTACCACTCGTTCATCGCCCGATAGTGTTCGTGAGTGAAGTAGTTGTCTCCCCGCCGGGCTGCAGCGAGCATGAATGGGCTACCCCAAACAAATCCGAACTGAGTGTAACCGACAGCCTCAGTAGAACTACCCATGGGGGTAATCCCATAGGTCAGGTAGTCGTTCAGTATTTCGACACCCATCTCGTAGACACGCTCGTCGTATCCCGGTTCACCCTCTATCGAAAGAGCCAGAAGTGGCTGCCCAAGACCGACCATGACCCAATTCCATACTCTCCAGTTTTTCGGCATGGCGGCGCCCAGCCAGACCTTTCCGTTCGTCACCAAAGCGATCACGCTCCTCACTTGGTTTTTCTGCAGATTGGTCATGAAGGGCGCAGTAAAGTCGTAGGCGTATCCAAGTAAGTGATACCCGACCAGTTTCCGCACCCCCTGATCCTCCTTCGCAGATCCAGTATGCGGTCCAGTCACCTTGACCCGCCAAACATCGTCCGAAAGTTCCCCAACGGAGAACTGCTCTTCAATCGCCGGCTCTATCATCTTCGCATAGGACGCGACCGCTGCGGCACAACGTCTTCCCGCGGCTCTGTCGTTATGAATGAGACAATCGAAAGCATGCAGGACGATTTCGTAGAGAAGATAAGGCTGGTAGTGGCCCGGCCTTGAGTTCGGCTTGTTGTCTTCGTTCCAGACTCTTTTCGCCTCGTCGATATCGCCTTCGACCAATGCCTCGTAAAACTCGTTCTCCCAAGTACCTCTAGCCAAAATGCTTTCATTCACTCGTTTGCGTAGAGTAGCTAGCATCTCACGTCCATCTTCCGTGTTTTCAAGTCGCTCCCGGATCTGAGGAATATCCTCCGGGCTGAAAAGGACCCGTGGATGTATTCCTGGCTCAGGAACAGCCGTCAACCGGTCAAAAGCAAAACCATCGTCATCATGCTGCCAATCAACCACTGGAGGGGGCGGATACGGATAGACGCCATCCAGGATCTCGTCAGCGCTAAGTTCACCCGGAAGCCGATCGTAAGGTTCAGCTGCTACCGAAAACCGCATTGCCGATGCAGCAAACAATGGAACCACAAAAAGTAGCTTTCTGTTCCTGTCTCTCACGGTTCTAGTTGTAGAGTTCTTATAAAAAAGTGATAAATCTCCGATTTGGTCTGAGTCCTGATCCGCTTCTACCCTTGAAACGGCTTGGTCGATCAGCCCGCCAACGTTACCTACTCCACTAGCTCGATCGAGAAATCAGCAACCGTGTAGCCATCACCACTGATCTGTAACTCCTCGTTATTGGTTAAAATGTAAGCAGAATCCCAGCGGTTCGTGAACCGAACAAACTTGTCAGATCGGTTCGTCTGCCCGTCCCAAGTCAAAGTCATTTGGTATTCCTCACCCCCCTCTTCATGCTTTCCAAGAAGCTCTAGCTCCAAAGCGATTTCAGGCTCTCTACCCGTGAAGACGGTTTCGGAGACTCCCCCAAGCGGCACGCTACTAAACGGCTCTCCCATACCAAATTGGTTGCGGGAGTCACCGAGCCCGCCGAATCTCGAATCCGTCCGAAACCCAGGCGTGCCGTAGCCAAGCGACGCGTGCGCAGTGCTTCCGTTTCCCTCTTCACTACGAAAACCAAAACGGAATGAGTTGTTGAACCCTATGGAAGTTTTTACGCCCTCCAAACGGAACGACATTCGCAGTTTCTCACCCTCCCTGAGCGTGACTGGACCGAAAGATGTCCTCATTCCAATGTCTGAACGAGAGTCGCTCTCGTCTCTGAATTGAACGGTGAACCCGGAGAGACTCACCGAACTTACGTCGGCATCTACATCGCTGCCAATTCCACTCCAGACACTATGTCTAACACTCGAATCAGCATATGTAGAAAGACAGGCGAACGAAACTGATGTAATAAACACAATCAGGCTTTCCTGCGTTATTTTAAGAATTTTCATCTCCGAAAAATATTAAGTTTTACTATTGCCAATTTAACCCGCGGATGTGTCCGACAAAGCATAAGCTTTTTTGTAAAAGTGAGTGTCGCTAACGTAGGATTGTGACTTGATTTTTCGTCAGATCCAAAAAAATGAATTGTTGGTTCGACGGAACTTTTAGTTGGGTTTTAGACGGGGATTAACAGCAGAAAGCGGAGCGTTTATCGTACACCGCACACCCTAATCCAATTCTCGCCTCAAGCCAATGGACCAACTTGACGACTTAATGGACGTTCTTAACATTCTTTTCGTGAATTCTATCACTACCTCGCCTGCGATCAGCAAAATGTCATTCTCCGAAAGGATGGTAGTGGTCGACTTTTCGCCAAGACCTTCCGACCCCGTCAATATTACGTTTGCTGGATTTTCTAGTTGTAAGCCAAATTACTTTCTCGAGCGCACTAATTTTCGCTGGTTCGCCATTGAGTATATCGTCAGCGGTCAATGGGAGTTACGAACTAAACATGGAAAATGGACCATAGGACCAGGCGCAGTATTCGCATACGGACCGGATGTCCACTACTCCTTACGAGCAAAATCAAAGCAAAATCTGGCAAAATTCTTTGTCGATTTCGATGGCTTTGACGCAAAGACACTAATGGAAAGAAGCACTCTTGGTAGTGGAAATCCAGTTCAAATGGTCTACCGCCGTTGGATTCACGATATCTTCGACCAGATTATCGAAACAGAACTGCTACCCTCAGACCGTCGAAAACGCTTTTGCCGAATGCTACTGGAACTTCTGATCGAGAGAATTCGGGAAGATCAGAAGTCGACCGGATACTCATCGCAAGCGCGCCTAAGCTACCAACGCTGTCACGAGTATATTATCAAAAATTATCTTGAGATTACTTCAGTCTCTCAGGTTGCGAAGAACTGCGGGATGACACCCGTGAATCTATCGCGACTCTTCAAAAGATTCGATTCAGAATCACCCCGCCAACTCCTTTCTCGCCTAAAAATGAATCGAGCCGCTGAACTTCTGCTGCGCAACAGATTACCTGTGAAGCAAATTGCTGCTCAGGTCGGTTACGATGACCCTTATCACTTCTCCCGCGTTTTCAAACGGGTGATAGGCGTTGCTCCAAGTCGAATAATTAGGGGTCAGTTTAAGCTAGAGGAAGGCAGGTAACAAACAACAGTTACTCTCGGTCTAAGAGGTAAGTGTTTACCGGTCAAAACTCTTCGATCGCTCTCCGTTTCGCAGTAGATCAATTTTTCCAAACTTCATCAAGACCGTTGGAAAGTCACATCTCCCGCATGACGGGCTATTCGACACCATAACTCTTACCTCTACTGAAAACGATCTCGAAGAAGACGAGGAAACAGTAGCATCCGATGCTCGCGCATGTCGCAAATTCTACAAAACTAGTCACTTGCCGAAACTTGTTCGGGGATGATTGCCAAAGCATTGATCTACATAATCATACGGATAAGACAAGTGCTTTCTCGCACAATACTGCGGGACTTGAGGATGCGCCCACCCGACATGCGATTTCATCCACAGAACAATCTGACCGAAGAAGAGATCAGATAACCTGGTCGAGCAGGGAGCGGAGCTAAAGTGAACCCGGCACCTAGTGAATCCTAGTCTTTGGTGCAAAATTGCTAGGTCTTCGGCCTATTCCCCCGGTTTCTTAAGCGGTAAAGACCTAGGAAAAAAAGAAGAGTCCCACAATGATACCAAGTGGTCCGCGACAGAACACCTTCTTCCAGAGCATTACCTCCGACGTCTCATGGCTACCAAAGCGAGAGACAAAGCACCACCCAGAAAACTGAAAGCACCGGGCTCGGGGACAGCTGTAAAATCCGCAGATCCGTTACTTATCGTCCAAGTATCATCCAAAATATCTAAAGCAGCACTATTCGTCAGATGATAGATACCTGTGGGACTATCCGACTTTATCCCGGTAAGTGACCGAACTATGGTAAGCTCATTGGCATTGCCTACCCCGATGGTTCCAGTGTAGGTATAGTCAAAGTCGTTCGGTCCGTTGATCGCCGCTAATTCCAGGACCAATGTAAAGTCTACTGTATTCCCAGTCTGCAGACGAAGAGAGGTGTTGTAGTTTTCGGTGGGGACAATATTCGTGCCACCCGAATAGGGATTTGCGTTGGTATTGAACGCCATTCTCACATCGTTGCTGATGTCACCGTACCCTGTAGTATAGTGAAGAGAATTGAACTCGTTGGGAGTGACCGAGTCAAAATTGACCCCGCTCCTGAATGCATTGTTCGCCCCGAAATCAACACTGGAGGAGATAGAACCAACGGTGTAGCTGTAGGTTAGACGGTCACCCACATTGACAAATGTGATCGGCGAGTCGAACAAGGCCTGCATTCCATCTGCTCCGTTGCCGTTACCAGAGTAGGTTAACGTAGCCCCAGTGGTAGAAGCTCCAGAGATAATCTGACCCCCGGAAGTCCCTAACGTTTGGTAGTCGTTAAAAACGATGGGAGCCGCTGAGATAGAGGACGCTGTTAGTGAAGAAGCCAATAAGACGCTTAGTTTTTCGGAGATTTTCATAGTTGGGAGATAACAGTGTGAACAGGAACAACCGCAGGCGGCTGCTATTTGACTTTCCCATACTGAGGCTGGACACCATCCGGCCTAAGATATTAAAATTGTCTCATGTATAGGCTATTTCGTCTCAAAAAAAGCATTCTACCAAGTACTAACTCCAACTGACTAATTCTACTCATTCTATACCCACCTCCAAGATCCGGATTCTCCGCTCCTACAGCACGTCAAAACCGAAAAAGCTCTCTGAAACAGCAAATGCCAGCAAAGAAAAAAATAGCCATTTTGAACCTTCCGATTGTTCCTGAAACCAGGGTGTCGATCTTTGACGGGATCCGGAGGTTCGTAGAGGAAAACACCTCTTGGGAATTCGTTTTCAACGGCACTGCCTCAGACGATTTTATGAGATTTTTCCACCTTCTGAATTGGGATGGCGTCATTGCTCGCGTAACCGACGATCGAACCAGACGCTTTTTCAGCGATCAAAAAAGACCAGCGGTCAACGTCTCGGCATGGTTTGAAGAAGCAGGTATTCCAACAGTTCGACGGGACGAATACGCTAATGGAGTCTCTGCTGCAGAACATCTTTTAAGCAAGGGGCTTTCTCGATTCGCCTGTATTAAAAGAAGGGGAGGTGGTTGGTACCAAGCCACTCGTTTACTTGGATTCATGGAGACACTTTCGAAAGCCGGTCGCACTTGTGAGGTGTTTCGACAGAGAGCACCCTTGAATAATTTGGTTGAAGCGACTCGTTTCAAGGACTGGGTGGAGAATCTGAAACCTCCTTTCGGGATCTTTGTCACTGAAGATGTAGGCATGCAGAAAGTAATCGATTCCTTTAACCTGGCTGGGGTAAAAATCCCGAGAGATGCGGCTTTGGTCGGAGCGGTCAATCAGCCCGAAGTCGTTAGACGCACTTCTCCTTCACTGAGCTCCGTCAATCCAAATGAGGTGGCTGTTGGTTATCTTGCAGCAAAGATGCTAGATCGCCTGATGAGAGGGAGGCCGATAAAAGACATTTCAGTGAATGTTCCACCTCTGAAATTAGTGGAACGGGAGTCTTCTCAGGTCTTCACTTCTGATGATGGCGACGTCCGTAAGGCAGTAGAATTCATCCGTGTTAACTTCACACAGCCAATCTCTGTGACAGACATTGCAGACTACCTTTCACTTTCCAAAGCAACACTGTATCGTAGGTTCATCCATCACGTCGGAGAGGCACCACACGACATAATTGAAGACTTCCGTGTCAAAAAGGCCCGTTCACTACTACTCGAAGATCTTTACTCTCCGTTGGAAGACGTGGCTATCCGATGTGGCTTTTCTGGAAATAAGCATCTCAATCGCGCTTTCACTCGCCGAATCGGAATTTCACCAATGGGTTGGAGAAAGCAAGGGTCAGCCTGAATCAGTGTAACTTCCTCAACTTTACGAAGACATTCGGAAAAATCCGTTTTTTATTGCAACGAAATAAGTCTATGTGAGATCTCACTCGTCTATTGGAAAACCCTCCCGATACGGAATCAACAAAACCCACTTTTGGAAATCCCCTCCTCCCTGGTCGTGGAGTCTGTGACCCGCATATCCGTGTTTTTGGCGACAGGGCTTACCTCTACGCCACCCACGACAAGTCGAGCAATAACCCAACCTTTAAGATGGAAGACTGGTGGATTTGGTCGTCTCCTGATCTTATCAAGTGGACTCATGAGCACACCCTAACCCCCGAGGAAATTGGCTTTGGGGATGACTTCAGAGACTGCTGGGCGACCGACGCAGCCGAGAGAAACGGGAATTTCTACTGGTATCTCTCGAACCGCTCCTTTGCGACGCACGTCCTCGTTTCGGACACTCCTGTAGGCCCTTGGAGTGACCCCCTCGGAAAGCCCATCATTTCCAGCGACGATACAGGAGGCTGCGCCCATGATCCCGGCATCCTGATCGATGATGACGGCTGCGCTTATATCGTCGTCGGAGCGTGGGACTACCACATCGCGAAGTTAGACGAGAACATGATATCACTCGCAGAGCCAAGCCGTGTAATTACGATTCAAGGTCAAGAAGGCCCGGTCGCCCCTGGCAAAACCGATGACAAACCTTACCTCCACAAGCGGAACGGTATCTATTACCTCTCGTGGGGCTGCTACTACGCGATGTCCGATAGCGTCTACGGACCCTACGTTTGCAAAGGATCATTCGTGCAGGATGAGTATTTGGCGCAGGATTTCCGCTACACGGGAAAAGACATTTTCTTCGACAATTCTTCCGAGCTTTTTTGCTCCGCCTTCGACTACTGTCGCCGGGAAGGTCGCCTTTCCACCTTCGACCGGCACGGCTCCTTTTTCGAGTGGCATGGTCAGTGGTATTTTATCTGCAACGATATGAGCCAGACCCAAACCTGCTACTTTCGAGAATCCTCGATCTGCTACGTGAATTACAAAGAAAATGGCGAAATCGAACCAGTCCGGATCGATGCCGAAGGCGTTCGGCTACCCTCCTGACCAGAAGCCAGCCTACTAAAACGATGAACCTAAGAATCCACCTCCCCTACTCTCTACTGATCGGCATTCTCGTCTCAGCGCCTGCCTCTGCGAACGAACCAAACACTACCGGAAGCGCTATCCTTGAGGGGATGCCGCGCGTCGACCATGGCCAACAACAAAGCTAAGTCTCACCCTAACATTCTTTATCTTCACTGCCACGATGCTGGCCGCTACATCCAGCCTTTTGGATATAGTGTGCTAACACCGAACCTCCAGCGGCTAGCTGAAGACGGAGTGCTGTTCCGAAAGGCTTTTTGCGGTAACCCTACCTGCTCGCCCTCTCGGGCCTGCCTTCTGACTGGCCAGTCAGCCCATTCAGCAGGAATGTTGGGGCTGGCGCACCGAGGTTGGACCCTCCGCGATTATGGAAAGACGCTGATGAACTTCCTGCGCGGACACGGCTACCGGACCGCCCTTTGTGGGCAACAACATATTGCTATCCCGCCTTTCGCGAATCCATCAGAAGGGGGCTACGATGAGATCTTGACTCTTGATACAGATTTCGAAAAACCGATTGAGGAGGTACGGAGTTTTCTCGCTCGTCGCCAGACCAGCCCCTTCTTTCTCGATGTAGGTCTTTTCGCCCCCCATCGGAACGGAACTGGCGGTGACTTCCCTCGAACGGCACCACCAAATGATTCCCGCTACGTCATGCCTCCGCCCACCCTTCCAGACAATCCAATCACTCGGAGTGATTTCGCTCTTTATCAATCCAGTATCCGAAGCACCGACGAGGCCTTCGGTCAGGTGCTAAACGCATTAGAGGAAAACAACTTACGGGAGAATACTTTAGTCGTCTGCACCACAGACCATGGTATTGCCTTCCCCCATATGAAATGCCGTTTGACCGACCACGGACTAGGAGTGTTCCTAATCCTCCGTGGCCCAGGCAGTTTCTCAGGTGGCAGAGTCATCGATTCGCTCGTCTCTCAGATCGATATCTTCCCAACGATTTGCGAATGGCTCGGTGTTGACCCACCTGACTGGCTAGAAGGAAAATCTTTTCTCGGACTGGCAAATGGGGCGCAGGAAAATACCCGCAATGCAGTCTTCGCTGAGGTGAACTTCCATGCTTCCCAAGAGCCAGGACGAGCGGTGCGGACGGATCGTTGGAAGTATATCCGTCGATATACGGACTACGATAAAACGATCCTCCCCAATATAGACAACAGCCTTTCCAAACGCTACCTTCACGAAAGAGGTTTGGCCGAAAGGACTGAACCGGGTGAGTTGCTCTTCGACCTCGACTTCGATCCTCAGGAATCCTGTAACCTCGCTATGGATCCGGACTGTGCGGAACTCAAAAAAGAACTCGCCTACCTTCTCGAACGTTGGATGTCCGAGACAGCAGACCCTTTGCTGGAGGGTCGTCTTCCGCGCACGGAAGGAATTATCGAGACCCCACCGGATCAATTCGACTCAACGGGGGGCGAGCCAGACTTCACAGAATTACCTCCAGTAGGAAACAGTCCGAAAACGTAACCACAAGTTTCTACCGTAGATAGAGATTACACTATCGGAGTTAATGTTAGGCCTTGGCTACCTCACCAATAAAGGCGTGGCATCAAGATCGCAGGTAGATTGATGCGAGGAGGAGCCGCACCGCTCAGAATCTTTTTCCGGCACTCGCTCGGCGAATATCCAAAAGTCCTGGAAAAGCTGCGCGAGAACTGCAGTTGATCCGGGAACCCACAGCGTTCCGCGATCTGCTTGATCATCAAATTGGACCGCGCCAACAGCGGTATCGCCAACTGAAACTGCATCAGGCGGCAAGACTTAATGGGCGAGACGCCAAGCTCCTGCTGAAAAACCCGGCACAAGTGCTTCTGAGTCACATGGGAGACGGCCGCCAGCTCATCCAATGAAATCGGCACAAAATGCGGGGCGTCCAAGCGTTCACGAATAAACTGGACGGCTCGGGTAACAGGCTGGGAAAACGCCGGAGCCGAGTCTCCATGATGATGTTGGACACCATGGACATAGAGTCCGAGAAAGGCCTCGAAGATCCGGTTGTCACCACGCCCAGGCTTCCGTGCCGGCCAATCGGAGTGTCGGACGGCCCGTTCAAGAATGTGCCGGAACAGCTCGATCATTACTGGAGAGGATTTTAAATGAAACCTCGGCCAACTGTCTGGTGAATCCCAATCATCCGGAATCGATTCCAAATCAAAGTGTAAGTAAGCATGCCGCGTCCGATGCTTGTCGTCCCAGTAAAACGTCTCGGTCGTCTCCGGTCTGGCAACATGTATAGTTCCCGGACTGAGAAGCGAAACCCCGGCATTCGTTTCATACCGGGGTGATCCCTCGATAATTAGCACAGCTTCGTAGTCAGTCAGCTTACGCGGTCCGAGAACCTCTCCCGGCTCGTATTGGGAGATGCCCCCATAACAGTAGGCCAGCTCCAGCGATTTCTTACTCATAAGAATCAGCAGACGGGAATTTCACGATGATGCGAATTTTTACTATATTTAGGCGTATTCCTGTCATTTCAATAGTCCAACACTGATGTAAACTGTCGGCCTGCACAAATTCCTCACCCACTGCTTATGTCATCAACCCAAACTCCGGTAGAAGAAGTCTTCGAAGGTGGCTATTTAATCCAAGCCGAGGTGGGCGGACGTCCTCTTTCCCTGCCACTACTCGCTGGAGAGACAGGCACAGTTCTCCTCGACACGGGTTGCGCAAGCGACGTCGAAGGAGTGATTGTCCCTGCGCTCCGCGCAATCGGCCTGTCCCCTGCGAATTTAACCCATATCGTCATCACTCATTGCGATCTCGACCATCAGGGGGGGAATGCTGACATGAAAAAGATCGCTCCGCAGGCGAAAATTGGCTGTGGGCGCGCGGATGCCGCGCAGGTGTCCGACCCAGCCGTGATCTATGCGGAGCGTTACGATGCCTACCGAGCGAAGCACGGGCACTTTTACGACGATGACACCCGCGACTGGATAATGAACGCTCTGGGCAAACCGCAGCCAGTAGATGTGGTCTACGATGGTGGTGAGTTCATCGAAGTCTCACCCGGGTGGATCGTAGAGGTGATCCACCTCCCTGGCCACAGCAAGGGCCATCTCGCCCTCTGGGACAAACGCCACCGGGCTCTCTTCGCAGGAGATGCCATCCACGGCGAGGTTTATCTGGATCTGAAAGGTGCCCCAGCCCTCTGCCCTACTTACCTGCAGGTGCCGGAATACCTGAATTCGATTCGCCGCATCGAGGAGCTGCAGCCGGAAATCTATTCGGGTTGCCACTGGCCTGTTTATCGAGGCGAGGAGGTCAGCGATTTTTGTCGCCGAAGCCGTGAATTTGTCGAGAAAGCGGAGTCTGCGATTCTCGAAACGCTGAAAAATTCGGATGACGGGATGGGCCTCACTGAGCTCTGTCACGAAGTCGGTCCGCAACTCGGCGACTGGCCAGCTGAAATCAATCATGAACTTTGTTATGCCTTCAACGGACACCTGAAGGATTTGGTGCAACGAGGCCTCGTCGAGGAAGAATCCGATTCCTTCCCGGTCCGCTACTTATCTGTCCAGTAACCGGACGCTTTTTTGAATCACGCTATGAAAATTACGGCGATAAAATCAGTGGTGGTAAACGCCGAGATGCGGAACTGGGTATTTTGCAAGGTGGAAACCGATGTGCCCGGTTTGATCGGTTGGGGAGAAGCTTCTCTCGAATGGAAATCCCGCTCGTTGGTCGCCGCGATCGAAGACATGGCCCCGATGTGCATCGGAGAAGACCCCAGTCGGATCGAGCATCTCTACCAGAAAATGTATCGCCAATCGTTTTGGCGGCTCGGCGTGATCGGCATGAGTGCGATCTCAGCGATCGAACAGGCCCTCTGGGATATTCGCGGTAAGGATCTAGGCGTGCCGGTCTACCAACTCCTTGGCGGGCGTGTGCGGGACAAGGTCCGCATGTATACCCATTTGGGCGGAGGGAACATGAAAGCGGTCTACGAAACGTTCGAGGTCGGCCCGTTGATCGAGTTGGCCCAGGAGGTAGTGGATAACGGATACACCGCCGTAAAAGTCGTATTTGTTCCCTACAGCGAACCGCTCGAAGGTCCGGCAACGGTGAAGCGCTTTGCTAAAATGATGGGCGCGTTGCGCCATGCGTTGGGGGATTCCATCGACATCATGGTCGATTTCCACGGGAGGACCTACCCGGCGATGGCGGTGCAGTATATCAACGCGATTGAAGAATTTAGCCCCTACTTTTGCGAGGAACCCGTCCCTCCCGAGAACGTCGAAGCCTTGTTGGAAGTGAGGCAATCGACGCGCGTCCCGATTGCAACGGGTGAGCGTCTCGTCTCACGCCAGCAGTTCCGTCCGGTCTTTGAGCAACGTGCCTGCCATGTGATTCAGCCCGATCTCTGCCACTGCGGCGGCCTTTTTGAAGCGAAGAAAATCGCCGCCATGGCGGAGGCTTATCAGATGGGCGTGGCTCCCCATAACCCTCTGGGCCCGGTTGCGAACGCGGCAGCCTTGCACTTCGCCCTGTCGACTCCCAACTTCCTGATTCAGGAAGACATGCTGACCGATGTTCCGTGGCGGTGGGACGTCGTTCAGAGTCAACTGGAGACCAAAGACGGCTACTGGCTGCCCTGCGAAGCTCCGGGTCTGGGGATCACCGTGGACGAGAAAGAGGCCGCAAAGCATCCTTTCCAACAGGAGGTCATGCATTCCACGACCATCCGGGCCAAGGACGGGGCCATTCTCGACTGGTAACCCAGCACCCTTTTAGCGAGCAACCAAAGGATCCCCTGATATGAAATTGAAAGGAAGAATCGCGATTGTCACCGGCGCAGGCGACGGAATCGGCCGTGGCATCGCACTGGCGTTGGCCAAGGAAGGAGCAGA
The DNA here is from genome assembly GCA_038744685.1 of Verrucomicrobiota bacterium. Classification (NCBI taxonomy): domain Bacteria; kingdom Pseudomonadati; phylum Verrucomicrobiota; species Verrucomicrobiota bacterium. Next base: position 286,213 of record JBCDMB010000001.1, on the reverse strand, counting down.
TCTCGCCGTATGCGCCCGCCGGGAAAGCGGAGTGAAAGAAACCGCACGACTGATCGAGGAACTCGGTCGGCAGGTCTATTGGGAGAACTTCGACATCTCATCGATCGAAAGCATTGAGCACTTTGTTGCCAACGCCTTCAAAGCCCTCGGGCCGGTCTCAATTCTCGTCAACAATGCCGCAGTGATGCCCGTCGTTGACGTCGAGCACATGCGCGAGGACGAGTTCGACCTCTGTGTGGACGCAAAATTCAAATCGGCCGTCTTCTTTTCCAAGTATTGCATTCCTCACATGCGCGAAACCTCCGGGGGATCCATTATCCATATGGCCAGTGTCACGGGTAACGTGGGTTTCGCCAGCCATGCCGTTTACGGCGCTTGCAATGCTGCTCTCATGGGTCTTGCGAGAGGACAGGCGATGGAATTGGCCCCTCTGGGTATCCGGGTCAACAGCGTTTCGCCGGGAACCGTCGACTCTCCCATGCTCCACCGTTTCATTGCCGACAGTGGCGAGGATCCAGCCACCCTTAAAGCGGCCTTTGATGCAAACCATCCACGCGGTGTCGTAGGCTCGATCGAGGAGGTAGCCGCCCCCTTCGTCTTTCTCGCCAGCGACGACGCGGCCAACATAACGGGCACTGACATCCGTTGCGATGGCGGCTTTTCCTTCAAAGGAGGACAAGCCTCTTCCGATCCCGAGGAAAGAAACCAATGAACGATTCACTAACATCTTCAGACAATCCAACCTTCACGAGCTATCGTCCGGAAAACGTTCTGCCTGCAAACGGATCCCAAGGGACCTGGGTGGGACGGGTTTGGGTACCGGCCTCCAAGGCCGACAACGGCCTTGCCGGTCCGCGCGTGGTTTGTGTGAGCAACGGCACGGTCTCTGATCTCTCCAGGATCTACCCCACCATGACCGAGCTGGTGAACAGCGAGAACCCGGTCGACTCGATCCGCTCGGCAGGCACCCTCCCCGAGCTCCTTCCGCTCGACGAGTTATTGGAAAACAGCTTGTTCGCGAACCGGGCATCGCGGTTGCAGGAGGAAGAGTCCATTGTCCTCCTCGCGCCCAACGACCTTCTGGCGACCAAGGCTTGCGGGGTGACCTTTGTCAAAAGCCTCCTCGAAAGGGTCGTCGAAGAGAAAGCAGGCGGCGACGCTGGCCGTGCTCAGGAGATCCGGGCGATCATTATGGACTCCCTCGGCTCCGATTTATCGACCGTCAAACCCGGCTCGCCGGAAACCGATGTCCTCAAAAAGCGGTTTCAAGAAGCCGGAATCTGGTCGCAATACTTGGAAGTCGGGATCGGAAAAGACGCAGAGGTATTCACCAAGCACCAGCCAATGGCCTCCGTTTCCTACGGTGCCGAAATCGGTGTCTTGCCGGACTCAAACTGGAACAATCCGGAACCCGAGGTTGTGCTCGCCATCTCCAAATACGGAAAGATCGTCGGGGCGACCCTTGGGAACGACGTCAACCTGCGCGACTATGAAGGACGGAGTGCCCTACTCCTGGGCGAGGCGAAAGACCAAAACGGTTCTTGCTCCATCGGCCCGTTTTTCCGGCTCTTCGACGAAGGGTTTTCTCTGGAGATCGTCAAGAATAGTGAGATCGAACTGACGATCACCGGTGCCGATGGTTTCAGAGATTCCGGACGCAACCGAATGGCCGAAATCAGTCGCCCGCCCGAAGACCTCGCTGCTCAGGCAATCGGTGACCATCACCAATATCCGGACGGTCTCGTGCTGTTCCTCGGCACCATGTTCGCTCCTACCGCAGATCGGGGGCAAGAGGGCCAAGGCTTCACCCATAAGATCGGCGACCGGGTTGAAATTGCTTCTCCCGAGCTGGGCCGGCTCGTGAACTGGGTCAACCACACCGACCGGATTCAGCGTTGGGACTACGGCATCTCCGACCTCATCGAATACATTTCAAAATCCAGCCTTCAAGAAACGAAAATCTCTTAACGATCCATAAAGACTTATGACCTCATTCAACGGACTTTCCTTCATCGGTGCCGCCCGCGGCCAAGAAACCGGTGACACTTTCAACGCGGTTAACCCGGCAACCGGCGAGACGCTCGCACCCTACTTTCACGGGGCCACGGCGGAAGAAGTTGCCCGTGCCTGCGAAATCGCCTGGCAAGCGTTTCTCGAGTATCGCCTTCTCCCGGATAGCGAGCGCGCGACTTTCCTACGCACGATTGCCGACGAAATCGAAGCGATTGGAGAGCCTTTAGTTGAGCGAGGGGTCGCCGAGACCGGGCTACCCGCCGCGCGCTTTCAGGCAGAGCGAGGGCGCACTTGTGGACAGCTTCGGCTCTTTGCCGATCTTTTGGACGATGGCGACTGGGTCATGGCTCGGGTTGATCAGGCAATTCCGGACCGCAAACCCCTTCCGAAACCCGACCTCCGCTGCCAGCAACGGGGGATCGGTCCTGTCGTTGTCTTTGGCGCCAGCAACTTCCCACTCGCATTTTCGGTTGCCGGAGGAGACACTGCGTCCGCCTTGGCTGCGGGTTGTCCCGTGATCGTGAAAGCGCATCACGCCCACCCCGGAGTCGCGGAGCTGGTGGCTGGAGCCGTGAGAAAAGCCGCCGAGAAATGTGGTCTTCCCGAAGGCGTGTTTTCGATGCTCTTTGGGAGCGGTCGGGTGGTCGGTAAAGCATTGGTCGAACACCCCCGGATCAAAGCCGTCGGCTTTACCGGCAGCCGTGCTGGTGGTTGCTCTCTGATGGAAGTGGCAGCAGCCCGTCCGGAACCCATCCCAGTCTACGCCGAGATGAGCAGCATCAACCCTGTAGTCATTCTCCCCGGTGCCCTCTCCGAACGAGCGAGCGCCATCGCAGAAGGTTTGAGCGGCTCGGTGACTTTGGGCGTCGGTCAATTCTGCACCAATCCGGGTCTAGTGTTCCTACCCGCTGGTGAGGCGGCAGACGCCTTTGCCGAAAAACTGGGGGCCGAGTTAGCCAAGACTCCTGCTTGCCCGATGCTGACGAAAGGCATTCGCGAAGCCTACGCGGAAGGCGTTTCTCACAAGGAAGCGAACGCAGCTGTTGAGAAGGTTTACGGAAGCGACGCAGACACAGGCCCAGGCGAGAGCCATGCCGGTCCGCAGCTCTTCAAAACCACTGCCGAAGCCTTCACAATGGATCCGGAAATGCTCGAAGAAGTCTTCGGCCCATCGACCCTTCTGGTAACTTGGGAAAACGAGGATCAACTCTTCGCAGCGGTCGAATCACTCGAAGGCCAACTGACCGCAACTCTCCACGGAAACGAAGAAGATTGGTCCACCGCCGCTCCACTGGTTTCCGCCCTCGAACTCAAGGCGGGGCGCCTAGTCTTCAACGCCTTTCCAACAGGAGTCGAAGTCTGTCACAGCATCGTCCACGGCGGTCCCTTCCCCGCCACCGCAGATGGCCGAAGCACGAGCGTCGGCACCCTTGCGATCTACCGATTCACGAGGCCGGTAGCCTGGCAGGACTGCCCGGAAGACTTGCTACCTCAAGCATTGCGGTAAGCCAGTCCTCAAGAGTTGCGGCCACCACGATCATAACCGCAGGCTTCCAAGACTTGATCTCCCGCTCCCTCCTCATTGCTGAGCTACGGTTTGGATGCTCCTCAGACCAGCTCAACTTCGAGGGCCATTCTTATGGGTGAACTTTTACTGAGCGTCTTCCGGTTTGTTGTGGTCTTCGACTCGTGCCTTGATGTTCTCTGACCAATTTAAAAGCGACCATTCGGATTCTGGAGAATGTAAACGTGAAACACGGACTAAAAATGTCCCTTCTGTTACAGAAGCCCAGAGGTGGCTGGCCAATCACAGATTGAAAGGCGAACTGTTCGAAGTGGCGACAAAGGTGTTAACATCCGAAAAAACCGGTGCAAGTTATGCTCTCCCCTTTACCGTAGAATCTCGCTTCGATTATTTCGATCAAAACTGTCGTCGTTCTTCCTCGGAGAATTGCCAGTAGAACCTGAGAAAATCCCTCACGATTTCGATCATTTGAATCAATAGATGACTAACGCCGAATTGCCGGAGGTTCCCAAACTTAATTGACCTTCGCCTAAGAAATGCGGGATCGTTGCCGAGTTAATATAATTAGAATGAAAAATCTTCAAATTACGTTGCCGGATGGGCTACGCAAGGAAGCGGACCAAGTGTTTTCCGAAATTGGAATGGATACGTCTACGGCGATCCGCATCTATTTGCGAAAAGTCGTCCAAACCCGAAGTATTCCCTTTGATCTGGAAGCACCCCGAGAGACAGTCGAAATGTTTCCCGTGGATAAGGAGACCCAAACGAAGATGGATGCTGTTGCTTCCGCATGGAAGAAGCGAAAGCGATAATGCACCTGGTCATTACCGAAGGCATTCGCAATGCGGGAATTCAAACGTAGAAGAATCAACTCCTCTGATCTGGAAATCCTCCTTCGTTCAGCGCGAATCGACTTGGGAACCCTCATCAAGGGAAGCAAGTTGCCTCCGCGAAAACAGTTAGTTATAGCTTACGCATCCACTCCAGACGGACCGCGGCGAATTGTCTATTTGCTAGCGGTAGAAGATGGGGATCTTTTTCTTCTCTTTTACAGAAGCAAAGATGATCCGGTCGGCAAGAATATCACGGTCAAGAATCCAGATTTTAAGAAGGAACCGCACGACCGCTTGGGGTTATTGCGATCCGACATCGAAGCGGACCGTTTCGACACATACGAATTACCCTCAATGTGAGGACATTCTATCGCTGTTTGATTCTGTTCGAGTTGATAATACGAACAAAGCATGAGCGAGTATCAGCACTGTCTCTTTGATACGGTAAACAGGAGCCTCTCGATGGAGAGCCGCAAGGCGGTCGCTGCCTTGTCTTCCCACATCGATGTTAGCCAGACGAGTGCTTCTGTCGAATACCATTACAGCGATTTCAAACACGATCCTATTGATGTGTTGGAACGATACTTTGATGTCTTCACCTACATAGCAAACTGGGGTGACCAACGGCTCGCGTTTCGGTTCGACAGCGATGCAGTTGATGTTAACCAGCTCCGAGCATTCGCCCAGTTAGATTGCATCACTGTCGAACCAAAGCGTGACAGCATCATCTTCAATTGTTGGTTCACCGAAAATTATGTCGAGTATTCATTTTTTGATGAAAGTGATCATTTTTACGACGGTCACAGCGTCAGTACCTCTGCCTTCACGAGCTTTCACACCGATATCGTTGAAGGCGACCTACGCTCAATCTACCTGCTGTGGTTGCGCGCAGTAGAGCTGGGGCACGTCGATCCTTCTGTTTCCCTTGAGATTCCGAAGGGCCTCAATCGGTTACAGGAGGTCCACACCGATCTAATTCATTTCATCGGACTGAGTCGGTCACTATTGGAAGCTTGCTGCAGGCACAGCGGTAACCTTTCAAAGAAGCCCAAAACCGATCTTCGATTAAAGAAATATCTGTCCAAACTGACTCGCGAGGAGAGGGACAGTTTTCTCGAATGTCTGCTCGCCGAAAATCCCATCACCGTCCGGTCAAGACTGCGGAAGAAACTCTCGAATTTTGCACCGCAGAGGAAGGCAATACCCGATTCGAAATCGGTCCGGACTATGTCTGCTGCCCAATTGATATCCGAAGCGGACGAGATACGCCGTCAGAAGGAGGAGGCAATCCAGCAATCGAAAGAGGAGCGCAAACAGGATTACCTCAAAGTGCTTGGTGAAAACGAAGACCGCATGTGGGAAGCAGTGCCGAAGATGATTGAAGAGAAAAAGACCAAATCCTACATGAACGCTGCACTCACACTTCAGGCGCTCAAGTATCTGGCGGAGAACCGAAGTTCGATCAAAGATTATTTCGCACGGGCTGAAGCAATCGTATCCAGATATCCGAAGCTTACCGGAATGCGCTCGAGAATGGAAGATGTAGGACTGATCACTGTGGGAGAGCAGAGCAAAGACATCCGTCGCCATTGGGAGACAGATCGCTGGATGAAAGAGAATCCTCCAGAGAATGAATACCCTTTCGAGGTGCTACTGAAATAGACAATATGCCTATCACGGATCAAGAACGCGAGGAGCGCATTACCTACAAGATCATTGTGGATTGCTACAACGAGCTAGAAGTCGCGATGGGTTGGTATTACTACCTCCAGGACAATCTGAATTTTCCTTTTGATGCCCGCATTTCCGGATCATCGCAATACAACACTCTTCCCGAGAATGAAACCGTGACAGTTGTTTCCATGGCAGATGAGGAAGACTGCGAAAACTCGATGTGGGTGACCATCAAAACACGAGATGGTGAAATCATTATGCCTCTTGAGCAGATCGAGCCGATCAATTCTTCAGGTAAAACGAGCGAAGCTGTAAATGATTGGCTCTACTGGTTGGACCAAGACTACCAATTTTAAGTTAGATTCCCCGTCTAGTGCAACAAGCGAGATGAATCATGGAATCAATTCAGGACGAAATACGGTCGCTGAAAGAAGCACTTTTTGAAAACTCTGCCCAAAGAAAAGATCTCCTTGCTGAGCTGCGGAAGCTTGAGTTCCACAGGACACACACACTTGAGCCACATCTTGCCTTCGAGACGAAGGAGATGCCAAAGACCGCAGAGGATAAAATAGCATTATTCGAACAACGCTTCGTTGCCCGTAAAGATTTGTATCCGCAACTGTGGGAGAATCCGCAAACTGGCAGAAAAGGATACTCTCCGGTCTATGAAAGGATCCGAGAGGATGGTCACTACCTGAAGCCGACAGAAATTTACAAGCGATATGGCGTCTCGAAATTCAAACGGCTCGATCAGGATGTTCTAAGGAGACACTTGATGGGAACGATCACGGTCGGGACATACAGCATACGACCGGATGATACCTGTATCTTTCTTGCGTGCGATTTTGACAAGGCCAACTGGAAGGAAGATTCCAACTCCTACAGAGATGCCTGTAATTCATTCGGAATAGAGCCACTGATTGAAATCTCCCGATCCGGCACTGGTTGCCATGCTTGGATTTTTTTTGCCAACCCTGTGAAAGCCGAACTCGCTCGGAGACTGGGCAACTTGGTTTTGTCAAAAGCTACCGCTCTCAATCCGGACTTGAGACTAGATAGCTACGACCGCTTCTTTCCGAATCAGGACTTCATGCCTAAAGGTGGTTTCGGAAATCTAATCGCGCTCCCATTGCAGATGAAACGACGCGAGCAAGACTGCACTGTCTTTGTCGATGAAGATTTTAAGCCTTATCAGGATCAATGGGAAGTTCTGGCGAAGGCGGATGTTCTATATCCATGGAGTATCCAGGAAGTAATCGACAAAAACATTGGTGATTTAACCGACAAGGAAATCACTTCACTCGAAGCCGACGAACTCGCTCTTGAACTTAGTCGAGAAGACTACCTTTCCACCTCGTACAAGAGCGAAAGCACAATCATTCAGCTCAGCCAGCTCGTTATTCCTACGGCAAATCTACCCAAGGCCATTATCGGCAAACTAAAATCACTGGCAACATTCCCTAATCCGGTATTTTACGAAAAACAAAAACAGCGATTCTCCACCTACAAAATCCCGAAATACATTTTCTCAGGGGAGCTTCATCCCGACAAAATTATCCTTCCGCGTGGATGTCTGGACGATGCTATTTCCTGTTTTGAGCTTTCGGGATCAAGACCTGAAATCGATGACCGTCGTGTTCTTCCTAAAGGGATTCGAATAAGATTAATTGGTGAACTGCAGCCCAAACAGAAATCTGCAATAAAAGACCTTAAAGCGCACGACATCGGAATCCTGTCGGCTCCTCCCGGATCCGGAAAAACAGTTATGGCGTGTGCGATGATGGCCTTCTGGAAGAAACCGGTGCTCATTCTCGTTCACAGACAAAATCTTCTCGACCAATGGGTCGAGAGACTCACCTCGTTCCTCGATCTAGAGAAGAACGAAATCGGCGTCTGGAAAGGCTCAAAAAAGAAAATGCAAAACAAGGTCGACATCGCGATGATGCAGACACTGATTTCCTCCGATAGTGCCGGATCCCTTTTCAAAAACTATGGGGCTCTCGTCATTGACGAATGCCACCACGTTCCAGCCGTCTCATTTGAAGCACTTCTTAAACAGTGCTCCTGCCGATTCATCCTTGGTCTTACAGCAACCCCAAAACGCAAAGATCGTCTCGAGAAAATACTCTACCAGCAATGCGGTCCAATACGTCACTCATTCGATTTACAAGCAACCGATCATGTGCGAAAGATCGTCTACATGCGCGAGACGGGCGTTCCTCATGAAGCCAGTGCGGATTTGTTACTTCATAAAGTCTGGGAAACGCTGATCAACCTCGAAGCAAAAAATGAACTCATTGTTGAAGACATCCTTGGTCAAATCGAAGAGAACCGAGTCATTATAGTGCTCTCAGACAGAAAGAGTCACCTCGACCTCCTACACAATCAACTTATACAGAGCCTCCAGCATCCCTGCAACATCGCACATCCTCAAGGTGGCATGGGAAAGAAAGACTACCGCCAACAAATGAAGTTGATCGAGTCGGCGATCCAATCCAATTCATCCCTTTGCATCTTCTCCACCTCTGCCCTCATTGGAGAAGGCTTTGACCTTCCCGGTCTCGATACACTTTTTCTCGCCACCCCCATCTCTTTCAAAGGCAGGCTTATTCAATACGCAGGCCGCCTCAACCGGATATCCGATGGTAAGAGCGAAATCCGCATATTCGATTACGTGGACGAAAACCTCCCCCTTACTCTGAGCATGTACCGCAAGAGAAGAGCAGGCTACAAAGAGCTGGGCTATGAGGTCGTGACATGAGCGGAGTGTTTACCGTCTAAATCGAGAATAAAGCAAGGAAAAAACCTGCAGCCGCAGAAGGTGTTTCGGAATGAGGAAGATCAAAGTTTTCGCCGAAGTTACTTTTTTCGCTGGCTGAACAATCACTTGAAGAAATTGGAGCTGGTCGCACCAAGGATTGCTGCTACTGCATCCAATGGCCGTATAGCAGTTAACGACCTAAAAGCCTTTGTTTACAAGGGAATTTCGACCTTTTCGGGAAATGTGATTTGAATCAACCGACCTCAATTTGCGGATCGACAGGGCAGCCTCCGAATCGAAACCCCATAGGAATTTCTGCACTATTTGACGCAGGTGCGGCACTTCGTGGTACGATCATTTTTTATCACTAGAAAATGCCCGCGTTAGTTGATGCTTCCTAAAGCTAGCGATTTTATGGTGGCGGCTGTTTGGTAACCCGCTGAACAAATCATCGGAACTCAGTTGCAACTGTTCGAGAATCGCCGGGGACGGGGAAGAAGTGACGATTTCAAGCAAGGTGCCCAAGAGGTTCACCACGTCCCGTTCCGTGCGTTTTCCGTCGGTCAATGACTTTATCATTTGGTCGAAATATGCCGGAATCACCCGCCAAAGGATTTCCAGATGTTTGGCATCTTGACGGCCCTCTTGGCTAATCGAAGTCATGTTCGCGAGTTTTGCTTTCAGTAGATAGACCGGGGATGGAAGGCGCACCGGAATCTTGGAAGGCCCTACTCCCATGATAACGGAATCTCTAAGCAACTCTTCGCTACTCACACCGTTTACCCATCGTAGCACTTCGATGACCAAAGGCATATCGGATCCATCGACTGGTGCGGCATATCCGACTTCGTTACTCGGAGGTTTTAGCGGAAAGAAATGCGGTTTCACCCCGCCGAGCCGAGCAACTTCCTCCAGCAGTTTTCGATCACCCAGCAGATCCACATCCTTTGAAACGAAAGGCTCCAGCCCCTCCGTCGCCCTTCTGTAAAACAGGGCCCAGAGATTTACGGCCTGCCCGCCGACCACCAAAGGTGCTTCTTCGGTCGCCAAGTAGCGGGAAAAGTCTTCCAGGGGTCTTCCCTCTGAAGCCGACAAAGACATCCCTAACTACAATTGCGAAATCAACACGGGTGGTTCGGAGATCCCGTGGACGGAGTTCCTTTCCTGAATATCCAATGCTTCCCTGAGTCCAAGGTCGACCGCAATGTCATCAAACTCCCGGCATTCCTTTTTGAACCGGACAAGATCGCTGGGCTTCTGGATGCGGGAAGGAAGCCTAGGAGCGAAAGCACAATACACCTGGAGCAACCTGCTGGCAAAGTCTTCATCCCTGGCGTGATCTCGGATGAGATCTCGGGTGGCCTCACGGAGTAGATCAGTTGAAGTCTTGGACTCCCGCTTCGCAATCAGCTCAAGCATCTTCAAGACCGCAACGTGTTCCGCTACGGTTTTGCGTATCTTCGATCTTGCGAGTTGGTTTGGCATTTCCAAAAAGGTTGATTCAACCTAAAGGGCCAGACATTGAAATCAAGTACTTTTGTCAGAGTTTGCGTTAGCAGCATACCGACCAAATACCCAACCTTTGCCTTGATCGTATCTTGTGAACTGGAGGCTTGAATTTGAAAGAGCTGCTTCGGCCAGCGCCGTTTACGTCCAAGTTTCGCCAAATGCAACGAACAGATCTGATGAACGACGAAAGACTTAACAGAGGTTAAATTTTTTGTGGGTGCACAGGTAGTCCCGAGAAAGCGGAATATGACAAAGTGATTAATCCCGAAAGCTTTCGGGACTGGGCCTCCGAGCTACTTTGAGAGTAGTTTTCGACGGATCATCGCGGAGGATCTCCAAGACTTGATCTCCCTCTCCCGTCTCATTGCCGACCTACGGTCTGGATGCTCCTCAGACCAGATCAGCTTCCACGGCCCGTTTTTTCGAGTGAACTTCCCTTCGATTTCGTCAGTTCTGTTGTGGTCGGCGATTCGAGCTTTCAGGTCCGAGGTTTGGCCGATGTAAAACCTACCGGCGGGATTTTCGAGAATGTAGACGTGAAACATGGGCATAAAAAAACCCTTCTTTTAGGAAGGGTCTAAAGTGGCTGCCCAGGTAGGGATCGAACCTACGACAAAGTGATTAACAGTCACCTGCTCTACCGCTGAGCTACTGGGCATGAAATGGTTACGGAAATTGTCTAAGGCTCAGTGATTAATCCCGAAAGTCTTCGGGACTCTACCGCTGAGCTGCCGGGTTTTTCAAAGTCACTGTCAAAAATGCCTTCCTGCTCAGTGATCAATCCCGAAAGTCTTCGGGACTCTACCGCTAAGCTACTGGGCAAAACAAACCTCGACCAATACGGTGTTCTGATTGCGAATCAACGAAAATTTTACCCAACTAGCACTCTCCGGAAAAAAGAAGGATTGCCCCTGAGTCGGTTCCAGCTCTTTTCTCATAAGCTCCAAATTCGATTCACACTTTGCCAATCATGCCGATCGACCACGATATTCTCGCAGCCGCAGCAACACAGGCCAGGGGCCTGGCTATTGACGCAGTCCATGCCTGCAGCTCAGGGCACCTCGGACTTCCACTTGGAACCGCCGAAATTGGATCTTATCTCTTTAGTGAGGGGCTCTCTTTTGATCCCACGGAACCGCGATGGCTCAATCGGGACCGATTTGTTCTCTCAGCCGGTCACGGCAGTATGTTCCTCTACGCGTGGCTGCACCTAAGCGGCTTTGACCTACCTCTCGATGAGGTGAAGAATTTTCGACAGATGGGCAGTATCACTCCGGGTCATCCTGAGTTTCATGAGACTCCCGGCGTAGAATGCACCACAGGGCCCCTGGGTCAGGGGGTAGGAAACGCAGTCGGTCTGGCCGTTTCCGGAAAAATGGCTGCGGGCCATTACAACACGGAAGAACACAGAATTTTCGACCACCATGTGGTATGCCTCGCGGGCGATGGTTGTCTCCAGGAAGGAGTTGCCGCCGAAGCCTCGGCCTTTGCCGGTCACTTTGGACTCGATAACCTGATCCTCCTCTACGATGCAAACCGTGTGACTCTCGATGCGATGGCAGCAGAGACCCAGAGCGAAGATACTGCCGAGCGTTACCGTGCCTACGGCTACGAGGTGTTCGAGGTCGATGGACAGGACATCCAGGCATTCGCGGACGCCTTCGAAAAAGCAAAGGCATCGCGGAATGGTCATCCAAAATTCATCCTTTGCAGGACTCTAATCGGTAAAGGAATTCCCCAAGTAGAGGGAACCGCCAAGGCCCATGGAGAAGGTGGTGCTAGTTTTGCCGAGGAGGCACGCAAGGGTCTCGGACTGCCCGACGAGACTTTCTATGTTTCTGAAGAAGTTCGGAAGTTCTTCGCTGATAAAGCAGTCGAAAAGAAGACCGCATATACTGCTTGGACAAAAACGTTCGAAGCTTGGAAGGCAGCCAACAATGAGCTAGCTACACAATTGGAAGCAGCTGAAGGCAAAGTATTTCCTTCCGCTGAGACTCTGATGGGAGAAATCCCTGAATTCGACGCAGAGAAAGCAGTCGCCACCCGTGCTTCCGGGGGGAAGATTTTGAATGCGATTGCAGCTCAGGTTCCAAACCTTGTAAGTGGAAGTGCCGACCTTCATGGTTCGACCAAGAACTATTTGGACGGACTGGGAGACTTCACGCGGGAGAATTTTACGGGACGCAATCTACGATTTGGAATTCGGGAGCATGCGATGGGTGCAATCGTCAATGGGCTCGCCTACGACGGCCTTTTCCTCGCGAGCGGGGCAACCTTTGCGACTTTTGCGGATTACATGCGTCCGTCAGTCCGCCTTTCTGCACTCTCTCATCTGCATAACTTCCACGTGTGGACCCACGACAGCATTGGTGTAGGGGAAGATGGTCCGACACACCAGCCAGTCGAGATTGTCGCAGCTCTCCGGGCGATCCCGTTCCTGGACGTTTACCGTCCTGGTGATGCCGAAGAAGCAGTTGCTGCATTCGCCTCCGCCGTAGTTCGCTCCGATGGACCTACCGGCCTTATTCTTACCCGTCAGAGCATTCCTTCGCTCCCAGGCTCTGCGAAGGCAAAGAGAGAGGGCGCGCTCAAAGGCGGTTACGTAGTCGTAAAGGAAACTTCCGATCTCGAGGTCATCCTCCTCGCAACGGGAAGCGAGGTTCAGCACGCAGTTGCCGCCGCTAAAGAGATCGGACCGGGAACGCGGGTGGTCTCCCTCCCATGCTTCGAGGTCTTCGAGCGTCAGGATAGCGACTACAAAGAATCCGTTTTGCCAAGTTCGTGCCGGAAGCGAGTCGCCATCGAAGCAGGGATCTCTCAACCGTGGTTCCACTATGTGGGAATCGACGGAAAGGTTGTTGGGATTGATCGATTCGGAATCAGCGCTCCTGGAAATGAGGTGATGGAGAAGCTCGGAATGAATGCGGCAACGGTCGTAGCTGCTGTCCAAGCGATTTCCTAACCCTTTTTCGATGTCAGACGAGGAACCTCTCGGACCGACAGGGGTCATTCTACGCGACCTGCCCTCTCCTTACGAGCCACACCCCTGCGGCCTCCTTCACTTGCCGCGATTCATCGCGAAGATTCGGAAGCATCTCGCGGATGGTTTGCCCAAATCATACCACAAGAATTTCTGCCGTGGATTCGATCGTTTTCTCTGCCTTCATCTCGGAATTGAACCGCAGCAAGTCATTGATGCCGTTCAAGACGCCGGTGAGGATCAGGAGAAGCTCGATCAGCTCCTCATGGAGATTTTTCCGGACGATTTACGAGTCGCGGATTGGAACCGCGAGGTCACTCACAAGGGAAGAACCGAAGCGGGTCGGGAGTTCCTCGCTGAGAGCCTTACCAACATGGGATGTCCCGATATGATCGGCACGATCGACTGCGTTTGCGACATGATCGATTTCGATGAAGGAAAAATTCCGGGTTACGACCCCGCAAAAGCGGCCACCGAATCGTAAGGAGTGCTCGTTTTCTTCTCGGCCGAAGCACTCTGTGAACGAGGAAGCTGCTGGCACGCCTTGGGTAGTGTTTTTGTAGGGATTCCTTGAGTCGAAAGGACTCTTTCGCACATGGCCTCGGTTCGGCGACTGAAGTCGCCGCTCCTATCCTTCCAACGAGACAACTCTAGTCGGTATTTCCACGCCACTTTCTCGGTGGGGGAATTAACCAAAGACGATCTTCAGTCCGACTGTCGCGAATATCATCCATGAGTTCTCCGTACGTCTCACGCAGACCCTCTTCCAAACCATTACTCTCTGTCGGACTACCGATCCGCAAAACCGCCTCCGGTAAAGGATAACGACCAGCGTGGATCTTCTTGGCCATCGGTCTTGCCTTTGCCTGTTCATTCAAGCGAAGAAGTCCCTCCAAACCAGCATGGAACTCCGGCCACTCATCGAAATCTTCGACCAACTTGCCGTGCGGATACATAACCAAAGTTCTGCGAAGACTGTCACTCCTGAGGAGTCGTGCGGCATAGAGAAGTGCCTGACTACGCCCTTCCCGGCTCTCAAGATCGACCCCGAATACACCCGTTTTCTGAAAGAATGGGAACTGCCGAAGATTCTTCTCTTCCATCATGATGTAGTAATCGAGCATCAGCTGATCGAAAATCAGAGTCTCCATTAGTCCATCCCACCAGTAGCAGTGGTTCCCGTAGAGAATGAGAGGAAAGGTTTGAGCCTCCTGAAACGCGGCTCGATCCACATAAAGACGCACGGAGAAAAACTTCTTCCTCATAGACCACCGACAGTAGCGGAACAGAATCCACGTCCGGAACCGGTCTTTCTTCGCCTTGAGCATCTTCCCCGATAAATGCCGCTCCATTGCGAATCAGTCCAGCAAATCGTCGCCTGCAAGGCCTTGAGACAATCTCTCGAACGGAAACGTCTTTCTCTAAAGGGCACTTCGACTACCCTCCTTTGGATCGAACAAGGCCAGTTGACAGACAAATGCGAATCCAACCTCATGGAAGCATGATTTTTGAAGCGGAACAGTATGCACCAAAGGTCCAGTTACCGCCGGTAACCGGTGACGGGTTCCGGCTTCATTGCAGCTTGAACTCACCGCCACGGATCAAAGCAGAAACCGAAGCGGGCCAGCAATACGCAGCGGCTTTCTTAGGCTCGCAAAAAGATGATTATTTTCGGCGGGAAGCCATTTTTCAGGACAATCCTCTGTTTGCCGAACGAGGATTCATGCTCGATATCAGCCGTGACCGCGTTCCAACGATGGAATTTCTATTCGCGCTGGTCGATTGGTTAGCCGCCCTCCGCTACAATCAACTCCAGCTATATACGGAGCACACGTTCGCGTTCGCCAAACATGAAACGGTTTGGAAAGAGGCTTCTCCTCTGACAAAAGACGAAGTCCAGGCATTGGAGAAACACTGCGCCCAAAGACAGATCGAACTTGTCCCCAATCAAAACTGCTTTGGTCATATGGAGCGATGGCTTCGGCATTCAGATTACCAGCACCTCGCCGAGTGTCCCAACGGATTTAACCATCCAGTCACTGGACCCAGAGATCATGGCACGACGCTCTACCCATCAAAGGAAAGCGAACACTTCGTGCGTGAGATTCTCGATGAGGTCCTCCCGATCTACCGATCGAAAAAGGCGAATATCGGAGGAGACGAACCGTGGGAACTCGGTCAGGGACGTTCTCGGGAAATGGTAGAAAAACATGGCAAACACTCAGTCTATCTGCCGTTTCTCGAAACGATTTTCGAAATCACGACCAGCCTCGGAAAGGAGCCAATCTTTTGGGCTGACATCATTCTCGAAAGACCCAAGCTCGTCGAAAAACTCCCGAAAAACGTCATTCCTGCGATCTGGGGATACCATCCTGACCATCCGTTTGCCGAACAGTGTGAAGTTGTCTCGAAGGCAGGCTTCCGTGGAAGGTTTCAAGTAGTACCAGGATCCGGAACGTGGAATAGCTTTACAGGAAGACTCTCGTTTGCCACCCGAAATATCGAATCGGCTGCGACCAATGGGTTCAATCAAGGTGCACGAGGACTCGTTCTTACGTGTTGGGGTGACGGTGGTCATCAGCAGGCGACACCTTCTCTTTTTCCGAGCTTGGTCTTGGCTGCTCTGGCATCGTGGTCAGGAAATCGGGGTACAGACGATTTGGGCGGTCTGATCGACCAAGTATTCTACCCGAGTAAGCGGCCTGGTCATGGACAGGCCATCGTCAACCTCGGAAGAGTCGACGAAATGCTCCCTTATCCGAATCACAACCAAAGCTTTCTCCACGCCGCCTTCTTTAGCTCAAACGAAAAGATCGATGAGCTATCGAAACTTGTCGACATCCAGAAACTTGAGAGAGTCTGCGAATGGATGAACGCAATCCCGACCGACGAGCTTGATCCCTCTATTCAATTAGCGAAGAGAATGAATCTGTGGGCAGCACATCGGTGCGCCGGTAAAATGAATCGCAGAATGAAGGATGCGTTCGATCTCGACGATGAATTGAAGGAGATCAAAAGAGACTTTTCCAGTGTGTGGCTGGCAGAAAGCCGAATCGGTGGACTCGAAGACAGTCTCAAACGCTTTCCAGGGTAATTTGTCTCCTTGCCTTTTACCGAATGATCTAGGCCAGTGCCCGACAATCTAGGCCTTGACTGTTTTGACCGAGGAAATTCACATCTCTGGGCACCATGGCACGGTCAAGAATCTACACTCGAAAAGGCGATCAAGGCACCTGCCAGTTGATCGGAGGCCTTCGGGTTCGCAAAGACGAAAACCGTGTCGATTGCTACGGCACTTTTGACGAGGCTTGCTCATTCATTGGTTTACTAAGGGTTAGAATGGATAAGGAGCATCCCATGCAAAACCACATGGCACAGATTCAACGAAACCTAATGGAATTGATGGCAGTGGTCGCGAATGCTCCCAACAGCACATCCGAAAAGGCTTTCTCAGAGCAGCATACCAAAGAAGTCGAATCCTGGATCGATGAAACGGAGAAATTAGTTGGGGAAAAACCAAACTTTTTTCTTCTTCCAGGCGGTTGCGAAACTGCTGCGCTTTCACACGTCATTCGCACTGTGATCCGAAGGGCAGAGAGGACCCTCAGCAGATTGAATCAATCTTCTCCCGTTCAACCCTCCGTGCTTTCCTACACGAATCGCTTGTCAGACTTTTTCTTTCTCTTCTCGCGCTTCGAAAATTCCCGCAACCAAATCGCCGAGGAGCCATGGACCGCATCCTAAAAGGAGACAAACAAGAGTTCTACGAGGTAGTTCACCGAACCGAATACAGGTACAGCATCCCTGTAAGCCTCTCCTTACAGTCAATCCGTTTGACGCCCAGGTTCCGTCAGTATGAACAGGATTTAAATGCGACACCCGAAGGTTCTTTCCGTTTTGTGCGGGACGCTTTCGAGAACCCCGTCTACTCCTATGAGCTATTGGGCGACACAGACTCTTTCGTCGTTACCAATCGACTCCTATTGCGGAAGGCAGAGAGAAATCCGTTTGATTTTCTTCTTTCTCAGAATGCGTTAGAGCTCCCGGTTACCTATTCCGAATCCGAAAAAAGAGCCCTTGCTCCCTACCTAGATGCCTCAGGGGAAACCGACCCTAGGTTATCTGAAGCAGCAGCCGAGTTTCTACCCAAGGAAAAGGACACCGTTTCCTTTTTGGCCAGCTTGGTAGGCGATTTAAACGAGAAACTGATCTACGAACCAAGGGATGAGCCCGGGATCCTTACTACTGCAGAATTGCTGGACCGCGGGGCCGGATCCTGCCGGGATTTCTCTGCTCTTCTTCAAGGTCTACTCAATCGGGCTGGTTTCGCCTCCCGCTTCGTGAGTGGCTACCTCCTTGAGACAGGGGATTTGCAGGGGGCCGAGGCAATGCACGCATGGACCGAGGTCTACCTATCCGGCGCAGGGTGGATCGGCCTCGATCCGACCAACGGGATCTTTACAAATGAAGACTTCGTCGCTTGTGCAGTCGCCACTCAACCTTTGGAGGCGACCCCCGTAGAAGGAAAGTGCTTCTCGGATGAACGGGTTGAATCAGAGCTAGAAACCAATCTGAAAATCACTCCTCCAAATGAGAATACCATGGGATGAAAACGCTCAGCTGTCTTTGGATTTGGCAGTCGAATCGGCCTTCTTCTCTGGCGAACTTTTCGCGGAAGACTCTCCACTTTTTTCAGAAGGCTTGTTTCCTGAATCCGATCCCCCGTCCTTGGTTTCTTTCTTCTTGCTCTTGTAATCCGTTTCGTAAAACCCAGAGCCTTTGAAAATCAGTCCAGCACCTCCACCAATCTTGCGGACCAGTTTCAGCCTCTTGCACTTTGGACATTTTCGCAAAGGATCGTCCTTCATCGATTGAAAGACCTCTGTCTCATAATTGCAGACGCTGCACTCGTAGTCGTAGGTTGGCATGATCGTAAAAAACCCGAAAACTTGGTAAGCAGATTGAAAAATTGCAAGACTTGACCACAAAACTGAGCAGCGTGAAACGTCTTAGCTTTAGCGATGAATTCGACTCTTTGAGGTCCGAAATCGAAACAGAACTCGACCATTGGATCCCAAAAAGCACTACCCCTCCCGTGATGCTTCACGAGGCGATGAGGCACAGTCTCCAAGCGGGAGGAAAACGACTGAGACCCATCCTTACCTGTGCTTTCGCTAACTGTTTCGGGTCCGAAATTTCGCCGCTTCCCGCTGGAGCAGCAATCGAGTGCCTACACACGTATTCGTTGATCCATGACGACCTCCCCGCAATGGACGATAGTGATTTGCGGCGTGGTAAACCCACCTGCCACAAGGCATTTGACGAAGCGACTGCAATCCTAGCTGGGGACGCCTTGCTTGCCCTCTCATTTGAGATCCTTGCGATCGGCTACCAAAAACAACCGGAGACCTCATCCCAATTGGTCGCAGACTTGGCCCAAGCCGCTGGCAGCGTCGAGCTAGTGGGTGGCCAAATGGAAGACATTCAGAATGAGGATCTTGCCATCACAGCCCAAACCCTCCACTCGATCAACCGCAGAAAGACCGGGGCTCTTATCGCAACGTCTTGCCGAATGGGGGCACGAATCGGAGGTGCTCCGCAAGACGGTCTCGATGCGTCGACTGATTTCGGATATCTCCTCGGAGAGGCTTTTCAGGTGGTCGACGATATTCTGGATTTTACCGCCTCGGAAGCTGCAACTGGAAAGACCGCGGGTCAGGATGCCACCAACGGAAAGACTACCTTCGTTTCACTCCTCGGCCTTGAGAGAGCACACGATGAGGCCAATCGGCTGACCCAATCCGCCTCTGAAGCACTCGACAGAATTCATGGCGAAACGGCGTTTCTACACGATCTGGTCAAGTGGTTATCCAACAGAACTAGCTAGCCCTTTTTCCCTTTGTAGCCTGAGCTGTCCGCAAGCAGCACTAATATCGTGCCCCTTTTCCCGGCGCAGTGTAACCGACACCCGATTCTTGCGGAGAATTTGAGTAAAACGCTTTTGTCGCACCAGATTTGGTCGCGTCCAAGACAATCCTTCGACCCGGTTGTAGGGAATGCAGTTTACGTGTGCGTGGAGGTCCGACGCGATCTCAGACAAACGCTTCGCCTGCTCCAGGGAATCATTCACCCCTTCGATCAGAATGTACTCCAACGTCACCATCCGCTTGTGCTGACTCCGGAAGTAACGGGCCGCTTCAATCAGTTCCGCAATCGGGTACTTGCGATTGACCGGCATAATCCGGCTTCTCACTTCATCAGTTGCGCCATGTAAGGAAACCGCGAGTCGGATCGGAACCCCAAGGTCTGCCAGTTTCCGTATTTCTGGAACGAGTCCTGACGTTGAAACGGTGATTCGCCGAGCCCCAAAATGAAAACCCCAACTCGAGTGAAGTGCCAAGATTGCCCTCGATACTGCATCAAAATTCGCTAGAGGCTCACCCATTCCCATGAAGACAATGTTGTCAAAGGGAACGTGATCGTCACGTATGGTTGACGTTTGCCCATCTACCCTAGCTCGATCTCCTACGAGAAGAAACTGGCCCAGAATTTCACCAGTGGTTAGATTCCTTTTCCACCCCGCCAAACCGGAAGCGCAGAACTTGCAGCCGTAGGCGCAGCCTACCTGACTGGAGACACAGACTGTAGAACGTGACTTATCCCGACCCACGCCCACCATTGGCGCCTGGATCAGAACTGTTTCGATCAGTGACTCGTCTTCCAGCTTGGATAACAGTTTGTGAGTGCTGTCTCCCGACTGCTTCCACAGCACCTTCTCAACCGGATTCCCAGCAATCTCCCGATGGAGGGTGGATCGTAAAATCTGGGGAAGATTGGTCATTTCTTCGAAAGAACTGACTTGCCTGCGGAACACCCAATCGAGGACCTGACCGGCCCTGAATTTTGGAATACCCAATCGAGAGAACTTCTCAAGCAACTCAGCTTCAGAAAAATCCAGTATAGAAGGTTTTTGCGGTCGAAACTTTGCCATATGTTCGTTTGGGTCCGGATTTGTGAGCGACCCAGAGAAAAATGCTATAAACTGGCCAGGGATCAAGGCCCTACTCTTGGACAGCGATGGCGTTCTTACCGATGGAGGGGTTTATCTACCCAGCGAAGGATCGAACGAGTATCGAAGGTTCGACATTAAAGACGGTTTTGGAATTACCCGACTCCTGTCGATTGGCTTTCCGATCGCCGTTATCAGCCGGTCTCCCTCCACCCCTGTTTGGGAACGTTGCCGAAGACTAGGTGTTGAGCACGTCTTTCTTGCGGTAGAGGATAAAGTCGCTTGTGCAGAAGAGTTTCTGGCCTCCCAAGGAATTGAGCCTTCGGAAGCGGCATTCATGGGTGATGACGTTCCCGACTTGAAGTTACTGAAACGGGTCGGCTATCCGATGGCACCGAACGACGCTTCTCCTGAAGTGCTTGGCGTCGCAAAATGGATTTCCCAGAAAAGGGGTGGCTTCGGTGCTGTTCGGGAGGTCTGTGATCTGCTCTACTTTGTCCACTCCGAGCAAAAGACCTGATTGATCGAGAGGACCGCACTCAACTATGGACTAGAGGCTCTACTCAACAGGAGCCCCGGATTGTTCCTCGAACAAAGACCTCTGCGGATCGCTCGGCACTTCCTCTAAAACCTCTTTGTGAAGATGCCTCGGAGGCTCCTTTACCCGAGACGCCATCGCCTGCTTTCTCTCCTCATTAATACGCGCTGCGATTTGCCGCACGTGCATCCTAATCCACATACTCGTGCTACTTCCCTCACTGTAATCAGCCGGTCCATAGCTATGTATCCTTCCCGCCTGTAGTAGGCTATCATTCTGGGCAAACTCTGCTTCACTTTCCGGATCATAGACAGCGAAAGTCAGCCCCCCGCTTCTCCGCACCACAGAAAATACGGGAACGTCACTCGGTCCGTCTGCAAGGTACATCATGTTGTTGAGAGGGATTCGACGGTCCTCGGGCAACACATTCGCGTTTACGTCAATACTCGGGTCTTTGTTCGTCCCTTTGTTGATCTCAAAGATAAACCTTGTTTTGATCGTATTGTCGACCATCACGCCGACCTGGCTCACTTCGCCGCCCTCTTCAATTTCGAGCTCACTCTGACTTGTATAGCCCGGAGGGAAGGGCCTTTCGATGAATTCGCATCCAAAAATACCGTCAACATAAGGTGCTATGCTACTTCCCCGAATCATCTCAGCCAGACCGGTGCTGATGATGTAATGCTCTACCGTAACTCCGTGTTTCTTGAAGTCGGGCTCAGCGGAAAGCATATTCTTGACCGTTTTAAAGAATTCCGGAAGGCCGGGGTAGAATTCCAGCTCTTTCCCCAATTCTCGAAGGCGCCGATTCGTCAATCCTTTCAAAGGGCCATTCTTCACATAGCTCAAAAGGTGGTTCAGATAGACCGTGTCTTTTGAAACGTGACAACCTCGCTGAGCGTAGAGGGCAGGCAGCTCATTCACCTCTTCCCAAAAAGCCTTCTCATCAATCCCGTATGCTTCAAAAAGTGGGGTCTGCATGTAGCCGGGAATTAGCGTCTTGTCGAAGTCCCAAACACACGCAATGACCGTTTGTCCATGTAGGTTTGATTTTTTGGCAATCATTCTGCGGCTTTCTTTCTGGCACCACTCCCCTGATGCGACAATGATTTTCCCAACTTCAAGGTCTCAATTTTTTCATGCACATCCTCCCCAGTATCGATTCCATCCGCGAACGGCTTGCCGAAAAGGATCGCGAAATGTCCGATCCATCCATTTTCGGTGACAGTCGTAAAGCGGCAGCATGCGCCCGTGAACATCAACGCATCACCAAACTGCTCGCGCTTTCGGAAGAGTTTCGCTCTCTGGATGAACAGATTACCGAGTCAAAGGAACTCCTGAGGGATACCGACGAGGATCCCGAAATCAAGGAGCTGGCAGAGGCTGAACTTCCAGAACTCGAGGAACGAAAAACAAAGCTCGAAGAAGAAATCACCCTCCTCATTGTTCCGGCCGATCCGGCTGACTCCCGAAACACCGTGATGGAGATTCGGGCGGGAGCAGGAGGAGAAGAAGCATCACTTTTCGCCTCCGACCTGTTCCGTATGTATAGTCGATTTGCAGAAGCTAGTGGCTGGCGGATTGAGCCGATGAGTTCCAGCCCCTCGGACTCAGGAGGATTCAAGGAGATCATTTTTCTGGTGAGTGGAGAAGAGGTCTATCGCCTCCTAAAGTTCGAGAGTGGGGTTCATCGCGTTCAACGCGTTCCGACCACCGAAACCAATGGGCGAATCCATACTTCGACCGCCACGGTCGCCGTCCTTCCGGAAGCGGAGGAAGTAGACTTAACCATCAATCCGGATGAAATCGAAGTCACCGTCTCGCGGGCCAGTGGTCCGGGAGGGCAAGGAGTCAATACAACGGATTCTGCGGTTCAAATCCTCCACAAGGAGACCGGGATGATTGTGAGCTGTGCCGACGAACGCTCTCAGATCAAAAACAAGGCCAAAGCAATGAAGGTCCTTCGTTCACGGCTATTGCAGAAAAAAGAAGAGGAAGAGCGGGCGAAATATGCGGCCAACCGCCGCAACCAAGTAGGCTCCGGGGACCGTAGCGAACGAATCCGCACTTACAACTTTCCCCAAAGCCGACTCACCGACCACCGAATCAATTGGAGCAGCCAGAATCTGGAATCCATTCTTGAGGGAGGGCTTGCTGATCTTCTCGAAGAGCTTCTCCGCGCTGATATCCGGGAAAGGGCTGAAGCTGCCATTGCTCTCGATTCTCAAGAATCCGGGATCAACTAAGCCATCATGCACACCCTTCTTGAGATTCTTCGAAAGTCCGAAGAACTCCTCATCAAACAGGGAATACCAGAGGCTCGGCTCGATGCCGAGCACCTGATTGCGGATACGCTCGGTTGCCAACGGATGGAGATCTATCTCCAGTTCGACCGTCCAATGGAAGAAGAGGTCCTTTCTCAGCTAAGGCCTAGGTTGGCGCGTCGAGCGAGGCGAGAGCCACTTTCCTACATTCTCGAGCATCAGCCCTTTCGAAACCTCCATATCCAATGTGGACCCGGTGCTCTCATTCCCAGACCGGAGACGGAGGAACTCATCGAAAAAGTCGTTGCTCATGTTTCAATACCTCCGCAAAAGATTCTCGACCTCGGAACCGGTTCTGGGGCAATCGCACTATCTCTCAAAAGCACCTTCCCAAAAGCGGAGGTGATTGGAGTGGACCGCTCTCGGGAGGCAATCTCACTAGCACAGAAAAACGGCGATTCCCTTAACCTCGCGGTTAGTTGGCTTCAATCTTCGTGGTTCGACCATATTGAAGGAAAGTTCGATCTCATCATTTCCAATCCACCCTATCTTGCCGAGGACGAGTGGACTTCCAGCCAACCCGAGGTAAAGGATCACGAGCCAAAGGAAGCGCTCGTGTCCGATAAGCAAGGGTTTGCAGACTTGGATCAAATCCTGCAGCAAGCAAGGAACTTCCTTAACGATCCAGGACTAATTGCACTCGAGACCGGAATCAATCATCGCGAAAAGCTCCAGGCGTCTGCGAAGGACTCAGGCTATTCCGACTATTGGGTGGAAAAGGACTTTTCTGATCGCGATCGGTTCTTTTTTGCGAGGATCTAGCTAAGGCTGTGGGGACCTCCGGTCACCAATCCAGCCGAAAGAACCGTAGCATCAGTCGTGAGACTGATGACTAGAACAGACCGACAAATTCCAAAAAAGACGCTATCATCCGCCTAACGGCGGGATGCTACTGAAACCAGCAGAACTGCATCCAGGACCGCAGACTTTCGTCCCGTCCAGTGGAGTAGCTACCGAAGTAAAAACTCACGATTCAGATCCCCACTCTCCTTCACTAAGTGGCAGAAGCAGCGGACTTGAGTCCGCTGCCCGACCGAAAGGCTTCTAATCCAAATCCCTGAGGATCTCTCTCGGGCTGGAGCCATTTTCCGGGCCGACATAACCCTCATCCTCAAGGATCTCCATGATCCGCGCTGCACGATTGTAACCGATCCTCAATCGTCGCTGTAGCATTGAAGTGGATGCCCTTTTACTCGAGCGGATTACTTCCAAGGCCTGCGGGACCAAGTCATCTTCGAAATCACCCTCAACACCCGATCCTCCCTCATCGTCACCGGCTTCAATTTGCGCCTGCACTTGTTCGAGAAAATTGGGTGGACCATTCACCTTTAAATACTCCACCACACCATTGATCTCTTCATCAGAAACAAACGCACCCTGTGCCCTCACCAGTGCGTGTGCCCCGGGAGGAATAAAGAGCATGTCTCCTTTACCAATCAAGGAATCCGCCCCGCCCTCGTCCAAAATGGTTCGGCTATCGATTTTGGATGCCACCTTAAAGGCGATTCGACTCGGAAGGTTCGCCTTGATTACCCCAGTGATCACATTTACCGAAGGCCGTTGAGTTGCCAAAATCAAATGAATGCCTGCCGCACGGGCCAACTGGGCTAGACGGGCAATCCCTGTTTCAATGTCCGCAGGTGCCACCATCATGAGGTCAGCCAGCTCATCCACGATACAGACGATGTAGGGAATCTTTTCCTTCGGAATTTCAAAACCATCGTCACTCTCCTCGCTAGCCTCCGCAAGGGCTGTCCTTTCTTCGACAGACATTTCAGCCTCCATCTCTTCGGCTCGCTTCTTTTCCTCTCTGTTCTTGGCAATCTTGGCATTGAAGCCAGCGATATTCCGCACATTGGCACGGGCGAACACCTGGTAACGACGTTCCATTTCTGAAATCAACCACTTCAGCGCACCGGGAACTTTCTTCGGATCGGTGACTACCGGAATCAACATATGCGGGAGGGAATTGTAGATCTGCATCTCAACAATTTTGGGATCGATCATGATGAAGCGCAGGTCTTCCGGACTTGAGTGATAGAGAAGAGAAGCAATGACGCTGTTGATGCAGACCGTCTTCCCCGATCCGGTGGATCCAGCGATCAACAGGTGCGGCATCTTCGTTAAATCGGCCACCAACGGTTTGCCACTTACCTCCTTCCCAAGCACCACAGGAATCTCGGCGTTCGCATCGACCCACGAACGGGACTCAATGATCTCTCGGATGCAGACTGCAAGTGGTCGCCGGTTCGGAACCTCTACCCCGACACAGCCTTTTCCCGGAACCGGTGCCAGAATGCGAACCGACTGCGCCTTCAGGCTCATACCAAGGTTCTTGGCGAGGTTGGCGATTTTCTCCACCCTCACTCCGGGCGCAGGATAGACTTCATACCGAGTAATTACGGGTCCAGTATGAACCTCACCCAACTCCACTTTCACTCCAAACTCAGCCAAAGTGCTTTGCAAAGCAACGGCCGTCTCCTCGTGATTCTCCGCCTCAAAAGAATGAGGCAAAGAAGGCTCTTGAAGAAGATCGAGAGACGGAAATTGGTAGTTCCCTTTTCTAGCGGGGAAGAGAGTCTCTGCCTTCTCTACCTTCTCGCCGGCGACGATCTTAAACCCACCGCTCCCAGACTTGGAAGGCTCAGGATCGGACTTCGCGCTCGATCTCACCCTCGCGACCCCATCCGTCTGATGATCTGTCGGTAATACCGGATCGACAATTTCTTTCGATGAGACCGCCGACTTCACCCGCTTGTTCGAAACTGTTTTTCGGCTTCGGGTAGGGATCTCTCCGGAGAGAAGACTACTGTCGACCGCCGTCACATCAGCAGGCGAAGACTCGTTACCCATAAGCCCTTCTTCGATCGTCGGGGTCTCGCGTTTTGCGGCGATTGCTGCCGCTTTTGTGCTCTCCTTCTCCCTCTTTTGCTCCCACTTCTGCGAACGCCGTTTCTCCTTCTCCAGACGCTTTTCCTGCTTCGCCATCTCTCGAAGAGCTTTTGCCTCCGCTTGCAAAGCCTTCTGTTTCTTCCTCTCTGCCGCGGTTAGTTTCTTATCGGCTCGACGTTCCGACCATTTCTGAAAACTACGCTCAAAGAGGTTTCTGGAAGGATCGCTGAACAACGCACCGATCCCGAGCAAAACCAGCAAGAGTTGAAGAAAAAGACTTCCAAATGTCCCAAGCGTCTCAAACAGAAATGCCTCATTCAGCCAATAACCGGCCAACCCACCCGGGCCTCTTGGGAAATAGTTCTCGGGAAAGAACGACTCAAGGTTAGGCAACCACGACAATTGCAGACCGTTTGCCAGGCCCGACGCACCTAAAGTCGCCAGGGCAAGAACGATGAGCCGTGGACCCGTAACCAAGTGGGCTCTCCGAACCAAGTTGAGGACACCGATCCAGATAATTGAAAAAAGCAAAAAGACGGCACCCAGCCCTAATCCCGACAAAAAAAGGAAGGCGGAATCCCGCCCAAAACTCCCGACCAAATTGGGGGTTTCCGACATTTCGGTCGAGGTGGCAAAGGCACGAACCAGTCCCTGCTGAGCAGGCTCATAGTCGACAAGAGCCACAGCAAACAACATCCCAATTGTAATAAAGATACCGCCCTTGATCGGACGAACCTTGGAGACTCTTGGAGTGAAGGTGGCCTGCACCTTCTTCACATTTTTTTGTCGCGTGGATGACATTCAGCTCGATTCAAACCGATTTATGTAGCGCAATGGCAACTATGAATCCAGTTCTCTTTCACCCGATCTACAAAGAACGAGTCTGGGGGGGCCGTTCGCTAGAGTCTTCACTGGGCCGAACCTTACCCGCTGGAAAAGTGATTGGCGAAAGCTGGGACATCGTTGATCGCGCAGACGACGCCTCGGAGATTCGTTCCTCGTCTTCTCAGTCCACCACGATCCGCGACCTGATTGAGGAGAATCCTGAGGAGGTCATGGGTTCTGGCTGGGACCCAGCAAAGCCTTTTCCGATCCTCGTCAAATGGCTCGACTGCCAACAGCGGCTCAGCCTGCAAGTCCATCCTCCTGCTCCCGTCGCAAAGGTGCTTCATGGAGAGCCAAAGACCGAGAATTGGTTTGTGGCCGACGCTAAACCCGGTGCAAGCCTCATCGTTGGCTTGAAACGAGGGGTCACGAAAAAGGAGTTCGAAAGAGCGCTACACGATGAAACCCTCGAAGACTGCGTGCATCGATTTCCCGTATCGCAAGGCCAGTCGATCCTGGTAGAAAGCGGTCGAATTCACGCTATTGACGGTGGCAACCTGATTCTGGAAATCCAACAGAACTCCGACACGACCTACCGCGTCTATGACTGGGGACGGGTCGGCTTGGATGGGAAACCGCGACAACTGCACATTGAGGAGTCCATGAAGAGTATTGATTTCGATGACTTCGAGCCGAGGGCCGACGAAACGTTTGACGGTTTCGGCACGACAACTCTCGCGGACTGCAGTGAGTTTCGTATCCGCAGGACGAACCTTGAGGACGGTTCAGAACTTGCAATCGAAGAATCCACGGAACCGCTACTCATTCACGTAGTCTCCGGCAGTCTGATCGATGAGGACTCTTCAACCCAGTTTATTCGGGGAGATACCGCTCTCTTACCCGCGACAAGATCCTGTCGTATCGTAGCTACGAGTAAGAGTGTTGTGCTTCTAACCGACCAGTTTACAAGAACGGGCTGATTGAGCCCGGGGATGAAAACGAGTCACGCCTCCTCTTCGGCTTCAGGGATTGGCGCAATTGCCGCCGTCACTCTTATTTGGGCCTTTTCTTTCGGTCTGATTGGAAAAGCCCTAGCAGGCGTGGATCCATTTTTGATCGGTTCCGCCCGGCTGGTCGTCGCGGGTTTGTGTTTTCTACCGCTGCTCCGCCTGAAGGGGCTTCCATTCAGAACCCGCTGTGAGCTTTCTGCGATCGGTGTCCTCCAGTTTGGAGTCATGTATGTATCCTACCTCGCTGCGTTCCGATTTCTCGAAGCATGGCAGGTGGCGTTGTTCAGTGTCCTTACGCCATTGTGGATTGCAGGCATCAATTCCGCGATTCATCGCCGCCTCGAAAAGCCTCTCTTTCTGGCAGCAGTTCTTTCGGTAGTTGGTGCCGCGATTATCAAAGGAGATGAGATGCCACGCAGTGACTTTCTCACCGGCTTTCTTCTCATGCAGATCGCCAACATCGCTTTTGGGGGAGGGCAAATCTGGTTCCGGGAATGGAAATTCAGACATCCGAGCGTGACGGAAAAGGAGGTGTTCGGACTCCTCTTCGCTGGAGCTCTAACCTTCACGATCGTCGCCGGTCTCTTGATGGGATCCTTTCGTTCACCACCCCACCTCTCCCCTTCCCAGTGGATGATCATTATCTATCTCGGAATCGCCGCCTCGGGAGCCGGATTTTATCTGTGGAACTTCGGAGCAAGTCGCGTATCCACCGGTTTTCTGGCGGCATCAAACAACCTTGTCGTTCCACTCGGCGTTTTCATCGCGATCCTTCTAAACCGAAGTCAGCCAGATTGGCTCTCGTTGGTGATCGGCTCCCTTTTGATTGGCGCGGGCCTAGTAGTTGGGCGAAGGTCGGCCGTTCGTTAGTGCAAATTACTTCGGTTTTAAATCAGCCAACGGAATGCGTAAGCTATTGTCAAAACAGGGCTTTGTGCTTCGATACGCATAGCTGAGTAGAAGTCTGTCTTTCGAGGGTTGAACCCTCATCCTACGTAAAAACTAAAAAAGGAAATTCGGTTGGTGCTGTACTCTTTACAAACAAATCCGTGGTTCTGCCTCCAGCGTCGCCTCACGAAGAAAGGAATCGAATCCGCTCTAGGTTCCCGGTCATCTCATCTCCGCTTTTCCGCAGGTTACCGCTCGCCGGTCACGTAACGGGAATTCCGATACTCCTCCTCGGCACGTGGAAGGCTTTGAAGAAGTTCCTGCTCCCGGTCCTTGTGCGCAGGGTGAGTCGAGAGCCAAGCGGGTGGACTACCCGGCGAAGCTTCTGCCATCTTGATCCAGATTCCCGGAGCCACCGCCGGATTGTATCCTGCGCGGGCCATATATAACTGCCCAATGAAATCGGCTTCCCTTTCGTGCAAACGGCTATAAGGAAGAGCCATGCCGACTGTGCTTCCAATTCCATAAGCAGCCAGAACGAGCTGCTTCTCCGAACGATCCAAGTCATCGAAGGCAACTCCCACCCCAATTCCGATCCCGGCGATGACCATTGCTTGGGACAACCGTTGGTTCGAGTGGCGTGCCGTGACGTGGGCTACCTCGTGCCCGACAATGAAGGCGAGTTCATCCTCACTATCGATTACATCGAAGAGTCCATCGTAAATCGCAATCTTTCCACCCGGTAAGGCAAATGCGTTCACCTGTTCATCGTCGATGTAGATAAACTCCCAGTCGGTGCCCGCAAAATCACTTCCCAACGTGTCGACTATCCGTTGGCCCACTCGTTGAATCATCTCGTAGTTTCGACCGCTCGTAATCAGGGGAGACGTCTGTTTGATGTCTTCAAAGGTGGAAAGCCCCATCCCGGTCACCTGATTCTCCGGGAGAAGAGTAAAGGTGGATCGCCCCGTTTCAGGAACCGTGTAACAACCAGTAAGGATAAGAAGCAGGAGAAGAGGACCGAATCTGACCGACATTTTAAGAGAGTGTAACAGTTACGGGGGAAATAAAAATCCTTTTTCGCCCGATTCGATCTCTTCGATTGGGATTGATCGAATCCTTTCTTCACGAGTACCTTACTCTCATGCCAACCCGAATATTGTTGAACGGTTCCAAGGGGAGAATGGGACAAGCGATTGCCTCCCTTGCAGCCGAAGAAGACTGTGAGATTGTCGCAGGATGCGATATCGGCTCCGACCCCGAGCGCGGTGTGGAGGATTGCGATGTGGCGATCGACTTTAGCTCCCATGAGAGCACGCCTGACCTGGTGGAACTCTGCGCAACAAAGGGAAAAGCGGTAGTAATTGGCACGACAGGGCACAACTCGGAGGAAAGCGCCCGGATTCACGCTTGCGCAGATCAGATTCCGATGGTTTGGGCCGGAAATTACTCGATTGGAGTGAACTTACTTATTTTTCTTACCGAGAAGGCAGCCCGCCTTCTCCCCGAGACCTACCATCCGGAAATCGTGGAAATGCACCATCGATACAAAAAAGATGCCCCCAGCGGAACCGCTGAGAATCTACTCGAGGCCATCCTGGAAGGTCGGGGATGGGACTCGACTGCCGCAAAACATGGCCGCTCCGGTATCACTGGCGAGAGACCGGACAAGGAAGTGGGTATTCACTCGCTAAGAGGCGGCGACGTCGTCGGAGAGCACACGGTCGTGTTCGGCGGTCCGAGCGAGAGAGTCGAGCTCTCCCACAGCGCAGGAGACCGCAGCATCTTCGCGAGAGGTGCTCTCTCCGCCGCCAAATGGGTGTTCTCTCGTCAGCCGGGAATCTACCGCATGAGGGAGGTTCTCGGCCTACACTAAACTGGACAGTAGCAGCATTTTATTTACAGGTTTTCCAAGTTTTTTTACCCCCCTTCGCGACTTCCGAAAACGTGACCCAAGATTCAAACATCGCCCCGATACGCATTCTCTTTGTTTGCATGGGAAACATTTGCCGCTCACCGGCCGCAGAAGGCGTTTTCCGACACCGCATTCAAGAACTGGGAAAGCATGGCCAGATTGACTGCGACTCCGCGGGCACGATCCATTACCATGCAGGGAGCAGTGCAGACCCTCGCATGCGACAAGCCGCAGGGGCGAGAGGCTACGACCTTACCAGCACTGCCCGTGGCTTTGTCACCAAAGACTTCGAGCACTTTGACTGGATCATCGTGATGGATGATGAAAACCATCGGGATATCATCGGCATGGCAAAAGACGAAAACGAAATACGGAAAGTTCGCCGATTCTCCGATTGGGTCGACATTCCGAATGTATCTCAGGTTCCGGACCCCTATTATGGTGGTGAACGAGGATTCGATCACGTTCTGGATATCATTGAGAATGGCATAGAACCCCTTCTTCATTGGGCAATCGAAGGCGATGCAGTCTCTCGCCGAATTACTTGAAGACTTGGTCGGTCACCCAGTGGAAGTGCTCCGTGTTACTTCCACAACAGGAGGCTGCATTCATGGAGGCAGTAAGATCGAAACCACAAAAGATCCGTTCTTCGTGAAGAAAGCTCCTCTTTCGGACGATCCTATTCTTCGAGCTGAAAAAATAGGTCTGGAAACTATGGCAGGGATCAAAACCTTTCGAATGCCGGAAGTTATTGGAAGGGGCAAAGCGGAGGGTGACTCCGTTCTTATTCTCGAGTGGATTGACATCAAGCCTCTAGATCCGGTTTCCGGGGCACGTCTGGGAGAAAGTCTAGCCGAGTTCCATCAAATAAAGGGACCTTTCCACGGTTTCGAAGAAGACAACTTTATTGGAACCACTCCGCAGTTGAATAGACCGACCGAAAAATGGCAGGGCTTCTTCCGAGAGAGTAGACTTCAGCCCCAGCTCGATCTAGCGAAAGAAAACGGGTTTCGCCTACCTTCCTGTAAGGTCATCCTCGATGGCTTGGATTTATTCTTCGAAGGAGACTCGATCGTAGCGAGTCCACTTCACGGAGACCTTTGTGGGGGAAACGCAGCTGCAGACGGATTCAACCAACCCGTCTTGTTTGATCCAGCTTTCTATTGGGGAGACTATGAAACAGATCTCGCCCTTATGAATCTTTTCGGAGGATTTCCTGCAGAATTTTTCCAGAGTTACTTCGAAAGAATCCCGCGACGTACGGGCTGGAAAAGCAGAGAATCCCTCTACAATCTCTACCACGTACTCAACCACTTGAATCTTTTTGGGGCTTCGTATCTGCAGACTGCCTCCCGCATGATCAATGAACTCAGCGCATTTGTTTCTTCTTCGACAAAAAGTCAGTGAAGGCTTCTTTGGATGACTGTATGACAAGAGTGTGCAACATCTTCTCGGTTGTCACGGGTATCAGTTTCTCGAGCCTGTCTTTCGCCACAGGCACCACTACCGAAGATCTTCTAGACCAAGTAAACCCTGAAGCAGAACGGATTGAGGCTTCCCGGGAACTCCAGAATGGAGTTCGAGCGGTAGAAACCGGGTTTCCTGCTCTTGGCTTCGAGTACCTGAATCCTCTGGTTCGTTCAGAGTTGCTTTCCCAGGAGGAGAAGGAGAAGGCTTTCCTCTATTCCCTCACTGCGTTGATCCAACTAGACCATCCGGCAGACGCCCTCGAACTTGCGAGAGGGAATCCTCAATTCGACAGTGGACCCAGGCGACTTCGCTGGGCTATGGCAGAGTTCCTTCTCGGCAACACCGCTCAGGCAAGGAATCGACTCGAATCGGTTCCGGAAGGGTCACTCTCTGGAGACGACGAAGCCTGGTTCTTTTTCTTTCAGGGTCTTTTGGCCGACCATGAAAATGATCCGGCGCGGGCCTCAGATTTATTCAACGAGGCGCAGGAATCTGCAACCTCCCCTTTCCTTCGGGATACCTTTGATACCATTAGGGCCCGCCTGAATATCCTCCGAGGCGAAGTCGATGAAGATACCGTAATATCGCTGAAGAACCAATTCGAAGAAGCGGTTGCACTGCCGCTGCGCCTGAGGCTCGCCCGTGAATATGCTCTGGTCTTGATGGGACTCGGACAATCTGAAGAAGCCATCCAATTTCTCGAAGAGTTTGTCCTCCAGACTGAAGCCGACGATTCAAGAATCGCAGACGAGATCCTATTGCCGCTGGCCGTTTTTCGTGGATTGAGCACCACTGAAGGTCAGGCGACCTTATGGGAAATCCTTCGGTCCGGGACCGACCGTGATACTCTCCGCATCACCTTAAATCTCCTCCTTAGGCAGATCAAGGAACCCAAGCCCAGCCAGGCCGAAATTCTGGAAACGATTGTCGACACCCGGCCGGACCACCCGATCCGGGATCGCCTTATCTTCGCACGCTCCCAGCTTTTGTCTGATACCGGAGACGCGTCCACAGCGATCAACTTACTGGATTCCCTCCTCAAGGAGTACCCCGGCACACCGATTAAACTATCGGCCCAACTCGCCTACGCGTTTCTTGCTTGGCAGCAGGACCCACCCCAACTTCGAACCGCTGCCGTAAGATTGCTGGAAATATTACCCGAATTACCACCACCGGATCGTCCTTTTTACTATCAACTCGCAGGCGATTTGTATTACGAAAATGGAGACTACGCATTCGCGGCGGCAGCCTACCGCGATGCGTGGGATCTTTCGCCAAGCGAAGGAGTTGCTTTCCAGTACACACTCGCCCTACTCCAGTCCGGAGAGATTGAAGCAGCACTCGAATGGATTAATCAGAATGTGAAGGTCGGAGAACAGATCAGCCCGGAGGTGAACCGGCGTATCTTCTGGAACGTGGCAAGCACCTTGATACAGAATGGAGAGCCGCAGCTCGCTTTGGAGAACATTGACACCATCCTAACGAACGGAGAGATCCCAACGGGGGCACGCCAGAATTTTGACTGGCTCCGCGCTTACACTCTCTCACTCCTCGGGGAGAACGATGAGGCACTGGCTACAACGGAAGCAATTCTTGCTGAGTTCTCATACGAATCTCCCTTTTCCGAAGACCTTGTGGAGGAGGAACCCGAAGCTGCAGAGGAAGTCGAACCCGCGGACGAGCCAGAAGATCCGCTGCTCGCTCAGACTCTCCTACTCAAAGGAGAAATTCTTTTCAAATCCGGCAATCCTGAAGATGCAGCCGAAATCATGGCTGACCTTCGCGACCGTTTCCCCGATCGCCGAGCTGCAGTTTTGAGCTATCTCTTTGAAGCCCGTTATTTTGCTGGCCGCGATCTTACGGGAGAAGCTCAACAGCGTCTCGTGAACCTCGCCGACCGTTTTCCCGAGAGTGACTACGCCCCGCTCGCACTCTATGAAGCTGCGATTATCGCAGAATCACGGGGAACCCCTGAATCGATCAGCGAGGCCATTCGGTTTTTGGAAACGTTGGTCAACCGATTTCCACAGCACCAACTCGCGATCCACGCGCGACTCAAGGAGGGTGAGATTCTCCGTTCTCTCGGTGACTTTAGCAGCGCGAGACTCGTTTTCCAGAATACGGCGAATCTCTTCTCCAATCACCCGCTTCAATATCTTGCCGAGATTGGAACCGCCGAAACTGTGTTGGCAAATCCAGAGGCATCACCGGAAGAGCTGTTAAACGCAGCGGCAATCCTGGCGAAGGTGGAGACCGTGCCCGACCTTCCACCCGCAGTCCTTCTGGAAAGCCAACTGAAACGAGCAGAAACCCTCAGGCGCGCCAACGAACCTCTCAGGGCAAGAAGACTTCTCTGGGAAACCGTAAACCCCCTGATTGACCAACCAACGACGGAAGATTCGGCTCTTGCTTTCTGGCTCTCCAAATCGCTCCTCGAGCTTTCAATCTGGTTCGCCCAAGATGGTTTTCCCGAAGAGGCAAAACAGTTCTTGGAGATCGTCGACAAGCGAAACCTTCCGGGAAGCGTGCTTGCGAGGGCCAAGCTGCGCGCAACCGAACTACAAACTACTGAAACCGAATAGCAGTCTATGGAGACTTTTGACTTTTCCCTCTTCCGCCAAGGCGGACCGGTGATGTGGCCACTTCTGGCGATCAGTGTGATCGGCTTCATCTTTTTTATCGAGCGGACTCTATTTCTCCATCAAGGCCAGATTCAGGTGAGGAACTTTGTTGATGGTATCCAGAATTTGCTCCGAAAAGGTCGACTGGCGGAAGCCCTTGCCGTGTGCGAAGAAACCCCTGGACCCATTCCCAATGTAGTAAAGGGTGCCCTCCTCAATTATGACCAGCCCATTGATCGGATTCGAGGTGCAGTTCAATCCGCCGCGCTTATTGAGATCCCGATTCTAGAGCGTCGAGTGGGTACAATAGCCGCGATAGCTCGAATAGCCCCAATCCTTGGTCTCCTTGGAACTATTCTTGCCGGCTACGATTCGTTTTTCCTTTTTCAAAACGAGGGCGTGTACGCGAACCCAGCAGACTTTGCCGGGAGTATCGCACAAGCTCTGCTTACAACGATTGCCGGATTGGCTATCGGAATTATGGCACACCTTGCACATCACTTTCTCTATGGTCGCCTCCGTGCTGTTGTGCACGACATGGAGTCCGTAGGTCACGATCTACTACAGTGGATCGAGGCGATGAAAACAGGCGCTTCAGTCCAAATGACCGACGAGGAAGCGGATTCGTGAAAACGCGAGAAAAAGATCTCAAATCCTCGTTCTACGAGGCTGAATCTCTGACGAGGCCATTCAATCTGGCGGCTCGACTGACTGCGCCTCGTTTCCGAATTGATGCCGTTCCGTTTACCGACATCGGACTAATTGCTCTCCTCACACTTTTTCTCTCACAAAGCGTAATCTTTAGTCCCGGTGTTCCTGTGGATCTTCCCACCCTTCCGGAAAACGAGGTTCTCCTAGGTGTTCGCACTGAGGCCGTTGCAACGATTTGGAAGGGTAATGTGGTGACCGTTCTAGGGTCCTATCCTCTTTCCCGGCTCGGGACCGCACTCCAAGACCTGAAGGAAGAATCCCCCGATGGAAACGCGACACTACTTCTTCTCGTTGACCAGTCTACCGACCTCGAGGCATTGGTCGAAATCTACGAAGAGGCTCGGATAGCCGGCTTCGAACAGATCCAAATGGCAGCTCGCCCTGCTGACTCATCGAACTGATCGCTTAGATGGAGCGATACCGCACCTTCAACAAGCCAACCGGTATCGCGGTTTTTGCGGCCGTTGTCGGAGTAGCCATCCATGTGGCGGTGTTTTTCTTCGTACGTATTCAAATCGAAACACCTGAGCACGCCGAGACTCCAGCCCAAGCCCTGTCATTCATTGAAGGAGGCGATTCAGAGTCTGTCTCTCTGCTCGATCCTCTCTCCTTACTGATTTCATCGGATCGCGTCAGACCGGGTCCCCAACTGGAAGATTTTCGTGCCTTATCCATTTCCCGCGAAATCAGTCTCTTTCCTCCTTTCCTCTCGTTGAAAGCTGCCGATTCGTGGAAAGAGTGGGTTCCCGAGCAGGAGGTGGATGAAAATGCTCAGGCATTTATCCTCGAGCAAAACGCTAGTTCGCTTCAGTCCTTCGGAAGGAGTGAAACACCTGGTGTTGATCCGCAGAGTGAATCCATGACCATTCGAATTCTCGATCTCGGTTCCGACGAAATCTCTTTCATTCACCTCGCCGTGCCGCCCTCGATAGAAGAGGTTGCCCGCGACTCATCATTCGTGTCCCCGGGCGTCTTTCTAATAGACCAGACGTCCAACATCAGTCGACCCACCGCCCTTCGGGTTAAGTCTACTGGAGACCTGACTCTCGACGCTACCATTCGCGAGTTTATTGCGGATCCCGAGAACCAAATCACCACTAGACGGGGCTATTATCAAGTCACCGTCTACCTTCCATCGCTGTTGGCTAAGAGTGCGGAAGATGCCACTGATTGATAGCCATTGCCACCCGCCCAACGAAGGAGGGAGTCCAACCGAAGAGGCGCACGCATGGTTGAATCGAGCCCAGACTCAGGGAGTCGGAAGGATTATTGCGATCGGAACGGATACGGACGACTGGGAAAGTCATCGCACGATGGCTTCCACCTATCCCGGTAGGGTTCACTGGACCGTTGGCCTCCATCCATCCTATGTTGACAAGAATCAGAGGGAGAAGATCAAAAAGATCCGTTCCTATTGGGAGTCGTCCAACGGGCAGCTACCCTGTGCGGTTGGTGAGATTGGACTCGACTACACGCGTTTACCCAAAGAATCACGAAACTCGTTCCAAATACTCCAACGAGAAGCCTTTGAAAGACAACTGCAGCTGGCGAAGGATTTGAATCTCCCCGTGGTGATTCATTCGAGAGGGACCGTTACGGACTGTCTTGAAGTCTTATCGGCAGTAGATTTCCCGGGAGAGAAAGCACTCTTTCACTGCTTCGCTGAAGGCCCGGAAACCTTCAAAGCCGTGGAATCCTTTGGAGCACGGTGCTCATTCACAGGGATTATCACTTTCAAAAACGCAGAAGCAGTCCGCGAATCACTCGCCAAGAATGGTCTCGAAAGGCTAATCCTCGAAACCGACAGCCCCTATCTTTCGCCTGAGCCTTTTCGAGGAAAGAGAAATGAACCCGCCCACACGGCAACTCTAGCCCAATTCTGCGCCGACTTTTTCAAGTGCTCCCTCGAAGAAGTCATTTCCACCAGCGAACGAAATACTCGGGACTTTTTCGGAATCTGATTCCGACTCGACCTTTTCCGTTTTCGGACGTAAAAACCCACCTATGAATGGTTCCAAGAATCTTCTGTTGTTGGTTATCCTCGTGCTTGCTCTCCTCCCTTGGGGAATCCTCTTTGCCTTGGTGAACAGTGAGGCGGGAGCACGGTTTCTGGGAAGTGACCTTGATGAAGCTGCTATCCGGACAGACGAGTCGGCTCGATTCGCAGCTCTAATCGAAAACATGGAGAATGAGATCGAAGACCTCCGCTCCGCACTCGAAGAGAAAAGTGGCGATGGAGAAGCATCCGCTGAAATGGAGGAGTTGCGCGACTCTCTAAACGAGGAGCGTGACGAAAAGCTGAGGGCTCTGACTGAAATCGATCGTCTACGAACCGAATATAATTCTGCGCTTTCTGAAGTGGTTCGAATGAAAACGGAAAGGATGGCGGCCGAAGCTCTGCCAGAGCCAGAACCAACGCCGGAACCAGAAACGGAAGAAGTGACCGAGGTAATCGAAGAACCGGAGCCTGTTGCACCCCCCGATACAGGCGGCTGGATTCTGCCTCCAGCGAATTGACACCTAACCGCGGAAAGGCACCGTAAAGTATGGTCAAAAAAACCGGTGTTCTGTTGTTAAATTTGGGCTCTCCCGACTCGACCGAAGTCGGAGACGTCCGCAGGTACCTCCGTGAATTTCTAATGGATGGCCGGGTTCTTGACGCACCAAAGCCAATTCGATGGATGGTGGTGAACGCATTCATTCTCCCTTTCCGACCAAAAAATTCGGCGGAAGCCTACAGCCGTGTCTGGACCGATCAAGGCTCTCCACTGATCGTTACGAGTCGAAACGTGCGCGACCTACTCGATAGGGAAGACTGTCCAGTCTTTCTCGCCATGAATTACGGCTCACCGTCAATCCCAGATGAGGTTGCGAAGATCAGAGCGGCAGGAGTAACAGACCTCTTCATCATGCCACAATACCCCCACTACGCGATGTCCAGCTATGAGACCGTTGTGGTAAAGGCGATGAGCTGCCTCAAAAAGGAACTTCCCGGTGTCCATACGACACTTCTCCAACCATTCTATCAGGACGACGACTACCTGGATGCGGTCGAGACGGTCATGCGTCCCTATCTGACGAAACAACCGGACCTCGTGCTCTTTTCCTTTCACGGAATTCCAGAACGCCATCTACGAAAGTCGGATCCCTCTCATGCCCACTGTCTAGAGTCCGAAGATTGCTGCGAGAATTGCCATCCTGCGCACGCGACCTGCTATCGCCACCAATGCTTCACCACTGCCCACAAGGTGGCGGCGAAGGCTGGACTCAGAAGCGACCAGTATCGGATCTCCTTCCAGTCCCGGCTGGGTCGGGATCCTTGGCTTACACCCTACACGGACAAAACCCTTGAATCACTTCCCGAAGAAGGCATCCGCAGGCTACTGGTTATCTGTCCGGCGTTCGTAACTGACTGCCTCGAGACTCTGGAAGAGATCTCAATGGAAGGAAAAGAGATTTTTGAAGAAGCTGGCGGAGAATGGTTTGAACAAATCCCTTGCCTCAACGATCACCCGGCTTGGATCGAGGTCCTGATGAATCGAATCAATCGCTGGAGAAATGGAGTCCTCTCCTCAGAGCAGAGTCCAAAGCAAGCGGCTCCTTCCACAATTACGTAAATGGACCAGCCAGACCGATTGCTGATTTGGTTGGCAACGGCTGCCTACTTCCTCGCAGTTGTCTACGCTGCAGTCCGCCTTTTCAACCGCCGTCCCCATGCGCGCTCGATCACTTACCCTATCATTGTCACCGGCTTTCTATTACAAACCGCCGGACTCTACCTACGGGGCCTCGAAATCGGTGCCTGTCCCCTCGGAAACTCTTTTGAAATTATTCAGTTTGTGCTCTGGTCGACGATTTTTCTTTTCTTGATCGTTGGGCCTGTCTTTCGGGTGACCCTTCTGGGCACTGCATCGGCTGCGTTTGTGTCGGTCGTCGGTATTGTGTCACTTCTGATGCCTGGCTGGGATCGACCTCACACAGCAAAGCTCTTTGGAGGTGATCCTCTCATCGAATTCCATGCAGCCCTTTCCGTTTTTAGCTACGGTATTTTTGGACTCCTCGCCTCAGTCGCAGCCCTCTACCTCCTACAGTACTACGCCCTCGAAAAGAAATGGAAGTCTCGCGTATTTTACTTCCTTCCCTCAATCGTCAAGGTTGACAATCTTGCGCGTCGCCTCCTCCCGACCGGACTCGTGATCCTGACCTTCGCATTTGCGTCCGGTTTGTTGGTGTGGTTCGAGGACGCATGGAGCGAATTGCACATGAAACTACTAGCTGTTTTCGTTCTCTGGATCGGATACGGAGCTGTCTGGACCCTGCGGCAACGAGACCGGATCTCCCCACAGCGAGCTGCTGTCACTTTCCTCGCCCTCTATGTCTTCGCACTTTTCAGCCTTTGGCCGGTCAAAAGCTCGCACGACCTCGGGGAATTTGCCGAAACAACCAGCCAGAGTCCGGTCATCCTATCAAAATGAGCGTTCCGCGCACGCTGCT
Organism: Verrucomicrobiota bacterium; assembly: GCA_038744685.1. Classification (NCBI taxonomy): domain Bacteria; kingdom Pseudomonadati; phylum Verrucomicrobiota; species Verrucomicrobiota bacterium. The sequence goes on along the minus strand of JBCDMB010000001.1, from coordinate 246,221 downwards.
GGTTGTCGGGGTTTCGCACCACCGAACACCATTAGAAGTGAGAGAACTTTTCTCTCTCGGACCGGACAATCTTCGTTCGCTGGCCGAACGCTTACTTACAGTTCCCTCCGTAAACGAAGTCGTTCTGCTCAACACTTGCAACCGGGTGGAAGTCTACCTCTCGACGTCGCGCGAGCCAGACACTTTCGCCATTCTTCGCATGCTTGCGGAGACTACTCATCAGCCTCCTGAGCTTCTCGAAGATCTCTCATATGTACACGCCAACAGCGACATGCTTGTGCATCTTTTTTCGGTTACTTCGGGACTCGATTCACAAATGATTGGCGAAACCGAGATTCTTGGCCAAGTTAAAGACGCCTTGGTGGAAGCCCGCAAGAACGGATGGGCTGGAAGCAAGCTGGGCACCATTTTCGAAAGATCGTTTCAAGCAGCCAAATGGGCCCGCACTCACACCGGAATTGGACAGGGGCAGGTCACAATTGGAAACGTCGTAGTTGATCTAGTTACCCGTGTCTTCGGAGATGTATGTGGCCCCCGAGTTCTTCTCGTCGGAAGCGGGGAAGTAGCTGAGAAAACAGCACAAAGCCTCTCAAGCCGAGGTGCCCGGGATATTACCGTCTCAGGGCGATCTTTCCAAAGGGCACAAGAACTGGCAATCTCTTTTGAAGGCGCCGTCCTTCCGTTTGAGACATACCCGTCGAAACTTCACTTATTCGACATTGTAATCTGCTCCACAGCATCATCCCATCCACTTCTTACTGCGCAAGTCGTCAATCAGGTGTCCCGGCAGCGTAAATTCGCACCCCTTCTTTTGGTAGATGTTGCAGTTCCACGCGACGTCGAAGCAGGCGCTGGGATACTCGACCAAGTTTTTCTCTATAACATGGACGACCTAGCGAACATCGCGAACGAGAACATCCGCCTACGCCGGGAAGAAGTAGACGGCTGCCTACTGGAAATCAAACGGAGGGCGTGGCGCGCATGGCTCAAAACTTTGCCAAAAAGAATCGTAAGGGACGAAAAGGAAAGCCAAACGGGACTTAGGGTAAAGGTGTAGCGGAGTGCCGAAATCGAAGGAGCAATGGCTTATTAAACCGCGCCTCATACAAAGCATAATCGCAAAAATCGAGATCGGTAGCGCCATCGAATGCTCTCGAGACCCGGTGTCGAATCCCGAGTATGTTCTATTTAAGTAGCGAGTTAATAAGAAGCCCAAAAGAAACGAGCTTGAAACAAACTCCACATCAGCGACTAAAGTGACTGCTCACACGTAAGAAGAGGGTCACACTCCGCGGATAAATATCCAAACCACTTCTCCATTCCCCCAACTTTCCCGCTACCAATGCCCATCTTCTTCCAAATCCTAACTCGCTCCATACTCCCCCTTTTGCTTACCCTCCAATTCGGCTGCCAGACCCTCCACAGACACGTCGCCGAGGACGAGCCTGTTTTCCCGGATTGGGTCATCTACGACGGAGTCACTGGTGGAGAGATTTCGTGGAACCAGATGGTCGGCTCGGTGCTTTCCTCTCAGATCATTTTGGTGGGAGAACGACACGATGACGCAATAGCGCACGAGTTGGAACAAAGACTGGTCGAAGAGTTATTGGCGGGCTTCCCAAACAGTGCGGTTACGATGGAAATGTTTGAGCGCGACGAGCAGGTCTTCCTCGACCTCTTTCTTGCCCAAGCAATCGATTCCGATGCTCTAGCAGCCACTACCGATGTCCGAGGATGGGGAGGCGAGGAAAACTGGCGTCTTTGGTACCTTCCGATTGTCGAATCGGTCCGAGACCGGGTTCCAGAAGGAGCGACTCTCCTTGCGGCTAACTCCCCACGAAGCTACGTCCGTCTCTCCCGCTTTGCCGGACACCAAGTCCTTTCGGAAATTGATCAAAACACACTTCTTCCGCTTTTCGCTATCCCTCGTGATGACGTTGACGAAGAAACTTACAGGACCCGCTTTTTCGAAATGATGGGTGGGCACGCCGTCGCTGGTAAGGAAGAAGGCGAAGGTCTCGACATAGAGTCTTTCTTCCGTGCCCAGCAAGTTTGGGATGCGACGATGGCTGAGTCGGTCAGAATGGCCCTAGCGAAACATCCAAAGGTCCTTCTCATCGCCGGAGACTTTCACATCGCTCAAAACGGTGGAGTCCTCCAACGACTCCGTCATCTCGACCCTTTTCCGGTGATATCAACGATCAGCATTCGGCCAGTCGAAGACCCGACCTCATTTCGGACCGAAGACGCTGAAAGGGCGGATTTTGTGATCTACACCCGCGCCGACACGTAACGGGTAGGACTTCCGCGAGATGTCCGAGGTGAGTGGGAACGAACCGGCCAACTGCATTTAGCGGTCTGCGAGAGAAGACCTACCCTAGCTTTTGTTGTCCTCTAAACGCGGTTGGAAATAGAGTGTCCTCAAAAACAGGTGAGGAAACCGAAGGTCTTCTGACTTTCTTATAGTGCCGCCGTGATAAAAAGACACAGTTGCTGTTGTTCTTTCCTCCTCTCTCGGTAGGTGCACATGACCTGGCGCACAGAGGGAATTCGACCCGTAATCAGACATTTCTCGGATCAATTCTCTGGCCTGTTACTTTGTCGATTGCCAGAGTGCGACTTACATCTCTGAAACCCACAGCTCCTATGAATTGGTCTATCGTTCTCATTCACAACGGTCATCAAAAGTACTTGAGGTACAACCTCGATCTTTTGAGTCGGTTGATTCCTGACAGCGATATCTTCCTCGCTGGCAATGATTCAAACAAAGAAATTGCAGAAGAATTCGGTCAGTGCATATGGGTATCAATCGATACACTCGTCGCTGCCGACACTTCCTATGAAGCCTTCGTCCAAAATTATAAACATTTTTCAATCAATCATTTGCGGTATGAGAGATTCTGTTTCGAAAGGTGGTTTATCTTATTAAATCTGGCGAAGCACTATCGGTTACAGAACTTCTTGTATCTCGATACAGACAATTTTCTACTCACTCCTCCGGCGGTTCTTCTTGATGAGTATCCAGATTTTCACTACGGACAAACCATCGATCCCGGCGCTCCGGAATTTCTTTTTTTTTCGAAATGAGGGGGTAATCGAAGAGTTCTGCAGGTATCTATCCGAACTCTACTCGAACGAAACTGACGCATTGAAAGAAATCGCCCTTCGCCATACCCGAAAATCTGGAAGGGAACCCATCCTTCGGGGGCCGAAATTCATTTCAGTGATATGTGGGCGTTGCTAGACTTCTGGGAAAACAGCCAGGGCACAGGTGCAGAGGTCTATAAATTCAAAGCTTCTACGTTTAAGCATGTCAGCATTCCTCCAATTATGAGTAACGGATCTTTGAACATGCACCTTTTTAGTGACTACCAGTCAAAATTGTATCGATTCAATGGACTTGAGAAGAGCGTTTCCGTATTTCATGAAGGGCGATGGCTACGGGTTAACATGATACACTTTCAAGGAGGTTCGAAGCAGTATGTTCACGATTTTCACAAGAAATTTTCACGGGCGCTGGAATGGGAAAAGGAATTCAACTGTAAGATAAAACGTCCCTCTAAGACGTCGGTGCTCTTGAAGAAGTGCATTGGAGTCGCGAGGCGAAAATGGAACGCGTTGCGTCCATGACAAAAGACTTCAGGCTCCGGTGCGTTCTATACTTCCTCTATGGCCTGATCTAACCCTAGAACAGAAAGAACACACGAGTCACGAGGCTACGTCCACTTAGCCTCCAAGCACTCAAACAACACTAGTCCCACAAGTTCAATCGGTTACAGAACGTGATAGTGCTGTGACTTACAATCGGAAACCTTCGCTACAACACTCTGGTGTTTGTCTCTACTCCATCGACTCGTTTGGGTCAGTCGTCCATGCTGAGGCGCAAGGTGGATTAGTCGACGTCATTAGATTCAAGCCTCAATCCCTCGAGTCCTTGCAGCACAGCTGTCCGAGCCGACTATACCGAATTCTGGTAGATATTATTTGCCGAGACCAAAAGCGAGCTGCGTAAGAAGATCAGCAACCTGCTCTTTGCTCTGTCCAAGAGCATTATGGGTAATCGAAAACCCTTCAAAGTATGGGAGAAGGAGTGTAACAATTCTCTGACTCCCCTCAGGTGAAGAAGTGATTTCGAGAAAAAGAGACTCCATTTCTCTCCGGCTTACCCGGTAGTAGTCGGAAAGCTGGCAACTGATTTGTCGATCCCGCGTCGCCAACGCCCAAAGCTCACGGAAGATACGACACATATCCGTCAGATGGTCCAAGTGATCGAGGATGAAATCGATCAGGTGTCTAAGACGTTTCGAGAGATCCTCCTCGGAACTGAGCGGCACGTAGCCTTGAAGGATCTCACTGCATTCATCGAAGTAATGCTCTGCAAGGCCACCAAAAAGAGCTGACTTGTTTCTGTAGTGATACTGAAGGTTCCCCAGACTCATTTGAGCGTGGGTCGCGACCTTCCGGAGTGTCAGACCCTCTGTGCCCTCTTCCTTCAGGACTACCAGAGCGGATCTAATGATCTGATGTTTGGTTTCCATACGGTTGGTATTACTTCGCTACTCAAATAGAACATGCTCGGGATTCGGTATCTGGATCGAACTCGGGTCTCGAGTGCTTTCGATGGCGATACCGATCTCGATTTTTGCGAACATGCTTTGAGTGAGGCTCGGTTTAATGAGATGAGCTCAACACACTTGACAGATTAGGTCAATAGACCTAAATCTTGAAAATAGGTCAATTGACCTATTGTAAAATCATTAGATTTATGAGGAAGTTACGCACACCTGACGAACGGTTTGAAGGGCTACCAGATTACCCTTTCAAGCCACATTACATCGAAACGCTGCCTGGATACGAAGATCTCCGCGCTCACTATCTGGACGAAGGAAATCCCGATTCCAAAGAGATCTTCCTTTGTCTCCATGGAGAGCCAAGCTGGAGTTATCTATACCGAAAAATGATCCCGATTTTTGCATCTGCTGGAGTCCGGGTCATCGCTCCCGATCTCCTTGGATTTGGTCGATCCGACAAACCCATTGATCAGGATGTCTATACCTTTCTTTTTCACCGAAACTTTTTGCTGCGTTTCATCGAAGCACTCGATCTGAAAAACATTACGCTTGTCTGTCAGGACTGGGGTGGTGTCCTCGGACTCACCCTTCCCCATGAGATGCCTGACCGTTTTATACGACTACTCATCATGAATACTGGGATCATGACCGGTCAGGTGAACGAGGCGTTTAAAGAGTGGAAAGGCTTTATCGAAAGTGATGAAGACACGCCGATCTATGAGATCTTCAAACGTCACGCACCCGGTATCAGCGATGCCGAGGCACTGGCTTACGAAGCACCCTTCCCGAACAAATCATACAAAGCCGGGGTCAGAAAGTTCCCCTCTCTAGTCGCCAGTCGACCTGACTTTCCCGGTGTGAGCACCTCGCTCAAGGCGATTCAGTTTTAGAGCGAACAATGGAATGGTGTGAGCTTCATGGCGATTGGCATGCAGGACAAGATGCTCGGACCCAAAGTGATGTTCCACATGCGGGACATGATTAAGCAGTGTCCTGAGCCAATGGAAGTTCCGGAAGCCGATCACTTTGTTCAGGAGATGGGTGAACCCGTAGCGCGAGCTGCGTTGGAACACTTCGGATTCCAACCGGAGGAGAAAGTCGAAACGAAGAAACCACGATGAAAATCATGAACCTGGTCTTCCATCCGGCCCTTCAAGAATCACGGGTCAATCGGATCTGGAAGGAGCAGCTCGAGAAATCCGGAAAGATCGCTACCAGCCGCGATCTCTATGTAGAGTATCCAGACTTTCAGATGGATGTGAAACGAGAGCAACAGCTTCTTCGTGAGCACGATCGAATCGTATTCCAGTTCCCTTTCTACTGGTATTCCAGTCCGCCTCTCTTGAAGAAGTGGTTGGACGATGTTCTCACCTATGGGTTCGCTTACGGAAACAAAGGCAAACAGCTTCAAGGGAAGGACCTCCAGTTGATACTGTCGGCGGGCGGTCAGCAGAAATTCTACAGTGGCTTTGATATTTACGCCACCCTCTACGATCTACTTCGTCCGTTCCAGTTGACGGCAAACCTGTGCCAAATGAACTACATGATCCCTGTTTGGATGGTTCAGGCCGACAGTGCGACTGAGGAAACGATCCGGGAACACGGCAACCGATGGATTGAAATCATAGACGATCCAGAACGATCGAACGGAAGAGCTTTCCTCGAAAGTAAACCCGATGAGACTACAGTTTGAAGGATTTGAAGGGGGATCACCTCTCAAAGCAATACAGACTAAAGATTAATCCACCTCTTGAGGTGACAGAATTCGAGATCAGCTTAGAAGAATGGCCTTGTCTTTAGAGTTAGCGTTCTACCCTCGGTAGGCCGTTTCCTGCTGACTGATCGTTAAGCTTACAGAGCCGGTGGACTAGCAAGAACCTGCGAGATCCTAACCTCAGGTTTTCAAACCTTCTCTCGTGGAACAAGGGTGGACCGGGATACACGTTCAAGGATTTCCTCATACAGTTTCTGGTAGGCAGACGCCTGTTTGCCTAACGAATATTCCTCAGTGGCAACGCCACGACAATTCTGGCCATAGGATCGGAGAAGAATGGGGTCGGACACCGCTTTCTCAATGGTTTGAGCCAAGGCACGAGTATCTCCGGTCGGGACAAGCCATCCCGTTTCGCCCGGGCAAATGATCTCTGGAATCCCACCCGATTCAAATCCAATTACCGGCGTCCCGCAGGCCATGCTTTCGGTAATGACTTGACCGAAAACTTCTTGCAGCGAAGGACAAACGAAGCAGTCAATGGCTGCATAGAAGAGCCGCAAGAGGTCATCGCTTCCGACTCTTCCTAAGTTTAAACTCGGGAAATCGGGCGATTCTTTAGCTCCCGGACCTACAGTTATCAGGGAGAGGTCATCACCCTTCTCAGCTAAATGAGAGAGTGCCTCAAGCAGAAGGTTATAACCCTTGCGTGGATCTTTGAGAACGGGAGCCATAAATCCAACGGTTCGGTAGTTTTTCGGAATACCAAGTGCTTCTCGAACGACCGACTTGTTGATCGGTCGAAACACCCTTGTATGCAAGCCATAGGGAATCGAGACGGTGCGGAAACGTCCCATCTGGCTGCTTTCTCTCGCGCGCTCGGCAACCCAGCGAGATGGACCCACCAAGGTGATTCGATCCGCATCAATCTTAGAAAGGGTTCGCGATTTGATCTTTCGCACTTCGTTTTCCCATTCCTGCATGGGTCCGGACTGCTCGTGCACGTCTGGCGCGTAATGCCAGATTCCATAGAATGGATTCATGTCGTGAAGGGTCCAGACAAGAGGAGCTTGCTTCGCTAACCAAGGGAGACAGGTTTCCCAATCGAGAAAATCCGAAATCCAATGAAGATGGATGACATCCGCCGGGAGCAAAGGCTCAAGATGATTGGGCCGAAACTTGGTTCGACAGTCCCGATGAAACGTAGAAGGTTCGAGGGTCGAATAGCGCTTCCGGGTCTCACGATCCTGCCAGAACCGCCGGAAAGGACCGATCCATCTCGAATCGGGTGCAGGACACAACGGACTCTCGAATCCGTCCCTCTGGTAATTGGGAGCCACCGCGAAACGGGATGAAACCCCTTCCGCTTTCAAGCCTTCATGTAACCGTATGGCAGCGCGAGCCGCACCACCAGAGGACCGTGTATTCAGGTGAAGGACCCTCATTTCCTCAATTCAACAAACCCAAATTCGAACCTCTGTCCCTTTGAGTCTGATCGGTCATTTGGGCAAGCAGGACAGTGGAAAGCGTGCTCGTATTGAGACGTTACTGCGGATAAATCAGCGATGTTGAAAGGAAGACTCGGAATCATAAGTTGGTCAGGGGAATTCAGCATTACCGTAAACCCCCTACATTTTCCGTTCCAGCTTTCTCATCATAAAGTGAAGTTCGACCTTCTACCGATTAAATAGCAAAGGTTCTTTGGCAGTCGTATCCTTTTTCAACTATCTGGCAGGTCATTCCGCTCTCTGTAAGGGAGAGGCAGTCTCGCAAGTAGGTATTCGGAATTGAAAGGCAGTTGTGTCTTACCCTCTCGTCACTCGTCGGCCGAACGCACTTAAATCAATCAGGAGATTCCGAGATCGCTCATGAAGTAAGAACCTTCGATTCTTCCCTGAGCAATCTGTTCTTCAGGATTTCCGTAAAGGAGTTGGATTCCACCCCATAACTCACGCAGTCTCTGGATCCTTCGTCCGCCCCCTGCTGATCCGAGAAATGCATGAAGGGTTAGGATCACCGTATTCGACTCCTCCGAGTGAACACGTTCACGTCGTTTGCACATTTGGTGGAGACTGAGAGACCAGTTTCCTTCAAGGTTTTGCTCTTTACTGCAAACTCTTGCGCTGGCTTGGGCTGAGCCATCTCTCAATCGCGGCCTGATCCTTGTTGGCAAGAGCGGCGTTGACCTTCGTAAGCTGGACTGGGTTCAGAGGAAGGTTTTTCAGGCTGGAAAACTGCAAGTGGCGCTTCTGATCGCTTGCGAGAGCTTTGCGGTATGCCTTGGGTATCAGGAGCTCAGCGTGAGAATTTATGGCTGCAGGAGTTTCCCTAAGCGATTCCGCGTCAGGTGCATAGACGTGCTTAGCACAGCCATGGGATTGGGCAGTTCGCACCAGCTCCGGCCAGGCGATCACTGCAGGATCGAAACGAAGGCGAACAACTTCTCGGCCGTCAAGCCAACCTGCTTCAGTCTCCGCAACGCCCTCGATACCGCCCAGTTTGGCCTCCCCGTCCCAGAAACAATACATGCTGAAAACAGCTGTCTTGAGAGGGGCCTCTGGCTGAGACAAAACGATGGAGTGCAGGTAATCAGGAACCGGTCGTTTCGCTACTTCCAACGCTTGGATCATGCGTTCGGCAGTTCCCGCGATGGACCAAACACGATCTTTTCGCGGAATGATGTCACCACCCTTGGTATCAAGAAAGCGCATGACCTGATAGTTCCAAGCGGGCTCCTCGAATCGCTCGAGGATTTCCCGATCATGACCGGTAGAGATATTGTTTCGGATGGCCAGAGGCACAAAGTCATTCTCAATCGCATCGACAACGAGCGGGTGAGAAAGCGTGTCCTGCCCAAAGATCACGCAGCCCTCACACCCGGGCACCTCCTGAAAGAGAATAAGGAGAGGCTTTTCGCTTTCAGCAGACTCCTTGACAGCCTGATCGTAATTTCGGAGCCACTCGACGTCGCCAAGTTCCGGGTGTTTTTCCGCGACGAGTGTTCCCGCTGCGACAAACAGTGAAAAGGTAAGGGTCAAGATTCGTTGCATTGAAATTGCGGTTCTCTGACATAACATCTCCAAGTTCCAGTCGTTTTCAAATCGCGTGACCACTCAGAAAGGTTTGGTAGTTGTGGTGCAGCGGAGAATCGTAGCAGCGCCCGCGTCCTCAGAAGTTCACGGAGTGAAGGGGAAGGAAGCAGGAATTGGATTCTTATCGAGATACGTTTCAATCCCTGTAGCGCCGCGACCTTCAGTCCAATCGCATCCCAGCGGGATAGGCGGAAAAAGAACGCTTGAATTTTAGCATGGAAAAACCAGCTACAGCTGCGCTGCAAAGAACTTGAAGGTACTTACCACATGCTCTTCCCAATAGGGCCACTCGTGGCCACCGGGAAATTCCTCGTAGGTAAATTCCACGCCCGCGTCATCTAGTGCCCTCGACAGCGTTCGGTTGTGTTCGATGAGCGGGTCATCTACCCCACAGTCAAAACGGAAAGGGCCAATACGGTCGCGGTTGGCCATGATCGCGTCCAAAACGTTTCGTTCAATACCCTTGACTTCCGGATAGGCTTCAATCGGCTCCTCAACAAAGAGTGACATTTGATCAATCGACGTGATGGAGGAATGCCCGGCGAAGGCTTTGTACCGCTCGGGGTACTTTGCCCCGAGGCGCAAAGCACCGAAGCCTCCCATCGAAAGACCGCCGATGAAGTGCGGTGTATTACTACGGTTGCCCGTAATTTCACTGACCGCTTCCCGCACATCTTGCGAGATCCACGCATCAAAATCCTGCCTGGAATGAGGAACATAGCCACTGCCGTCGCCCCAGAGTCCGTCAGAGGGTAAAGCCAGTAGCATCGGTGACACTTCACCCTCATCGACTAGGTCCTGTAGAGTCTCGTGGGCTTTGCCCGTCAAAGCCCAGATCCAGTGGCTTCCATAAACGCCGTGCAGAAGAGTGACGACCGGAAGGTCGATGCAACCTTCGGCTTGCTCAGGAACGAAAATGGAAAGATCTGCCCTCGCTTTGAGGGCCGGACTTTTGACCGTGACCACCTTATGAGTGCCGCGAGTACAGGGAAATTCACCGATCTCAGTCGTGCGGAAATGGGATGTCTTCGCATCTTTCATGATCCGTGATCCGTGGTTTCAAATCCTTATTCAAAAGAAATTACACCCTTTGCGTTACGGCCAGCCATCATGTCGTCGATGGCCTTTTGCAAGTCCTCAAGGAGATAGGTGCGGGTAATCAGCTCATCGAGCTTGAGTTGTTTGTGCTCGTAGAGTTCGAGCAGCTTCGGAAAGTCGAATTCGGGCATCGCGCCACCATAGAGCGGGTTGATGTAAACCTTATCCCACTCGAATAGGTTCATATCGATCGTAATTTCTTCTTCGATGCCTGAGACCTGCACCGCTGTGCCAGCGCTGCGGATCATCGCTAGTGGGGCAGCACCAAGAGCAGGTACTCCCGTGCACTCGAAGGCGTAGTCTGCACCACGGCCACCACAAAGCTGCTTCACTTTCTCCGAGGCTTGCATCAGCCTCTTGTCCTCCCGCGAAGCGAGGATTGTATGGGTGGCACCAAACTGCTTGGCCATTTTGAGACGTTCCTCGTTCACATCGATCGCGATGACCTTAGCCGCGCCGGAAATACGTGCTCCCTGAATCGAGTTGAGTCCCACGCCACCCGTTCCGAGCACAACGGCGCTACTCCCCGCAGCTAGCTTGGCAGAATTCACAACCGAACCGTAACCAGTCATTACACCGCAACCTATGATACAAGCCGAAGTGAACGGGATCTCAGTAGTATACGGAATAACAGCCTCCTTCTTCACCACCGTGTGGCTGCTGAGCGTACCGATGTTGAACGAGCGCTTCACCGGTTTGCCCTTCCAAATACTGGCCTCTGGATGCGCCATGCCTTCGAATTTATCTTTGCCAGTGACCTGCGAGTTTACCTCACAAATGTTCTGTTTGCCGTTCTGGCACTGGAAGCAATCCTTACATGGAATCGCCCAGTTCAGCAGGACTTTGTCACCCACCTCAACATGGTCGACACCCTCACCCACCGCTTCCACAAAACCCGCACCTTCGTGCCCCATGATGTGTTCAAAGCCCCAGGTCAGGGAATCGTAATCAGTGTGGCAAAGGCCAGACGCCTGGATTGCAACGAGGACTTCACCCCGCTTCGGCGGGTTCACCTCAATAGTTTCTATGGAGAAGGACCCCTCACCATCGGAGATTGCTGCTTTTGCTTGGATAGGCATAGAAAACGGGCTTAGTAAACGTCGCGGGCGTAGCGTTTTTCCTTCTTGAGGATCTTGATGTAGTGCTGCGCCTCGTCCTCCGATTTTCCTCCGTAAACCTGCACGATCTGGTGGAGTGCTTTGTCCACATCCTTGGCCATTCGCAAAGCATCGCCGCACACAAAAAAGTAGCCCCCCTCTTCCAACCACTCCCAGATCTCTGCTCCACTTTCGAGCATGAGGTGCTGCACATACACCTTCTCTGTCTGGTCACGTGAAAAAGCGAGGTCCAGCTTACTTAAAAGACCATTCTCCCTCCAACCTTCCAACGACTCCTCGTAGAGATAATCGGTTGCGCGGTGAGGGTTCCCGAAGAAGAGCCAATTCTTCCCCTTCGCTCCCCTGCCCTCGCGCTCTTCCAGAAAGGCCCGGAAGGGTGCGATCCCTGTTCCCGGCCCGACCATAATCATCGGGGCATCATCATTTGCGGGAGGACGGAAAGCCTTGTTGGGCTGCACAAAGACACTCGGAAGAGAACCATTGCTTCGGTTCGCCAGATAGGTCGAACAGACTCCTCCCCTCAAACGACCATATGTCTCGTAGGTGACCACTCCCACCGTAAGATGAACTTCTCCAGGGTGAGCTTGCGGGCTAGAGGCAATTGAATAGAGCCGCGGGTGCAGTTTCTTCAAAACGCCCACAAACTCCTCAACACTGTGAAAATTCGCCGGATAGTCGATAACCAGATCAACCAAGTCACGCCCAAAAAAGAACTCTTCCCATGCCTCATTGCTGTCTTCTTCGATCAGCGACTTGAGCGATTCCGAACCACTACGCTCCTGCCAAACGGTGATCAGCTTCTTGCTCAGGGTTCGGATCTCGTAGTTCTTCAGCAGAGCTTCCCGCAAGGGCGCTTCTCCACCGTCAGGGAGTGGCACCTCAGCTTCGGCGTCAAAAGATAGAGCAGCGATAATCTCATCGACCACATTCTCGTCGTTTACCGGATAGACGCCGAGCGCGTCTCCAGCTTCGTATTCGAGGCCGGAGCCATTGAGTGAAAGTTCAATGTGGTGAGTGGACTTGAAGGCACCTTCCCGATTGAGGTCATAGTTGTTGAGAATAGGTGCAGGAAACGGCCTCTTCTTTCCAAAAGACTCCTTTTTCGCTGGAGCAACCCGAGGCTTGGATGTCGCAGCTCCTGCTCCAAGGGCGTCCAACACCCCCTTCTTCCAAACCTCGAAAGGTCGATCAAAATCGACGTCGCAATCCACGCGCTCATACAAGCGCTCTCCTCCCAGTTCGGCGAGACGTTGGTCGATCCTCTTACCGGCTCCGCAAAAGTCAGGATATTGAGAATCGCCTAGAGCCAGGACGGAGAATCGAAGTCCCTCAACTCGCGGCGCTGTATCCGTACAAAGGGCATCGACGAAATCAACCGCATTGTCGGGTGGCTCGCCATCACCGTAGGTGCTGGTCACCACAAGAAGATTCTCCTCTGAAGACAAATTTGCGACATCGTAATTGGCTACCTCACTTACAGATGGTTCAAAGCGACCCTCCGATAATGCAGTCGCCATCTGAGTCGCGAGTCCTTCTGCATTTCCCGTCTGCGAACCCCATAGAATGGTCACGGGAACCTTCGGCTCCTCGCCAACGGAAAGCGGAAAGGAAGCAAGCTGTTTTGCAATCTGGCTAAATTGCTTGGCGAGGTGGTTATTGAGCCAAGCAATCTGTTCATCGGTAAAGGGTGCCTTTTCTGGGCCGTTCATCGCAGTCTCTAAGCAGTGCAGAGGGGAATCAGGCGTAGATCTGATCACGCATCGCGCGAGAAGAAACGGACGTGAACAGACTCATAACCGACCTGCCGCTCGTAGGAAGATTCTTTCTCCATCTTCGGTTCGGCTTCGATGAGGACCATGCGCTCCACATGTCTACAAAGCGACTTCATCAGGGTGCGAAACAGAAGACGGGCATGGTGCGCGCCGAGGCAATTGTGACGGCCAAACCCGTAGCCAATGTGGGGATTTGGATCCCGATCCAAACGGAGCTCATCGGGTTCTTCAAATACCGCTTCATCCCGATTAGCGGAGGGCCAACAAATCGCAATCCGTCCCCCTTCAGGAACTTCCTGCCCTGCCAATTTTGCCATGTGCGGGCACTTTCGGGTGATCGCGGTCAGTGGGCTTACGTAGCGCACGAACTCTTCTGCCGCGAGATTGATTCGTGATTCATCTTCCCTTAGGAAAAACAGCGAGTCGGGATCTTCGGCAAGGTGCGCAAAAATGCTTGCAGCCGTATTTATGATGGTATCTCGCCCTCCCGCGAAGGTCACGTTCGCGAACCCTTGCTTCTCATCAAAGGTCAACTTGCGACCACGGAATTCAACCTCGTTGAGGTAGCTGAAAAAATCGTTTCCAGGCTCCTCTTCTGCCTGCTTGAAACGGCTCCCAGTGTACTGCTCCAGCAAGTGCCCATCACCCGCGTCGTCATCTCGGTCGTGGAACACATGCAGACCCCAACTGATCCAAACATCCGCCTCGGATTCCGGCATTCCAAGTAAAAGAGCAAGTGCCTTACTCTGCATCGGAAGAACAAATCCTCGCACCACTTCAATTTCACCCAGACCAACAGCTTCTCTAACCATCCCGTCGATCATCTGCTCAATAGCAGCGATAAACTTAGCGTCACCCCTCGGCTTATTGAAGAGCGGCTGCACTAAAGCCCTGAAATCAGCATGATCCGGTGGGTCGATCTCAAGCGGGAGCTGTCTCACTCCACGCACATCCGCTTCCGAGTGCAAAACGCACATCAGAGGATTGTCACTGCTGAAGGTCTGCCAGTCTTTCGCCGTCTCCTTGGCATCCTCATGGCGGAGCACGAGCGGCACATTTTCGCCGTCGCAATCGACGTTCAAAACTCCCTCCCGGGCACGAGCTTTGCGAAATGGGTCAGGATGATCGGGCATGGTAGTAGGGCTTACTCTTTCTTACGCGGGCCGCGACCCGCGCGGTGCAATGGTATTAGAGAGTATACTAATCCCCTAAACTTTCTCTACTGCTTTAGGAGCGAAAACTAATGTTTTTCTCCCATTAATCTCACAAATATGCTACTTTTTAGCCAATATTATGATAGGATACGCTTATCCGCTACTAAAAGTCAGCTGTAGGGCACTTCGATTAACCTCCTTTGGACCTGACGAGAGCAATTTTGGGTTTGAGCAAGACGACGGCTCTCCTTGGCGGGCTGGAAGACCGGCTGCGGAAAATAATCAAAAACCATGCGCGCGATTCGTGAACAAATCCTCGATCAAAAATCCGAGACCTTAAGCTGCCGAGACTTCGATCAGGAAACTTTCGATTGTCCCTATCACCGACATCCTGAATTCGAGGTTCTGCGGATCGATCAAAGTACCGGTCGCGTTCTTGTTGGCGATTATGTTGGCGAATTTCAACCCGGCCAAATCTACCTTTTCGGGAGCAATCTCCCTCATGCTTTTATCAACGTAAAAGGCACTCGTTTATCCCGTTCTCGTTGCCTTCAGTTCGACTCCAATCGGATCTTCGAGGTGAGCAAACATCTCCCCGAGACAACACCTACGATCAACCGAATCTACCAGCGCGCGTCCCGTGGGCTCCTTCTGCAAGGGATATCCGCCAGCACAATTTCGGATCAACTCGATCATGTTTTCGCCTTTTCAGGCATGGCTGCTATCGCTCATCTCTTTAACCTGCTGTACGTCGCTAACGAGACCATAGATGCCCAAGCTCTCGCTTCCCAAGGATACAATCTGAAGAACCCCGACAGACAGATCAAGCAACTCGAAACGGTACTCGCTCACATTCACCAAAACAGCACCAGCTCTCTTACCAACGCCCAACTCGCCAAGCTTGCCGGTATGAGTGAATCTTCTTTTCACCGAAACTTTCGTCAACGCATTGGCTGCACTCCCAACTCATACATTCAGGGACTTCGCCTTTCCAATGTCGCCCAACAGCTCATTGAATCCGACTCCTCCATTTCTGAAATCGCCTTTTCTGGAGGCTACAACAACCTCTCCAATTTCAATAATCAGTTTCAACGTCGCTTTGGCTGCACCCCCCGTACCTATCGGGCACGACACCTAGCTGCCCACCAAGAATTTACAGCGTGATCCCTTACAAAGGGGTCAAAAATATGATGTGGTTTTTGAGTTTTTCTCGTTTCACTCTCTCCAATCAATTCCGATCTGCTACTATGGAAGACGCCACTGCCATTGCTTTGCTATTACTCGCAGCGATGGGCTTATTCGCTATCTATCCGGAGGTCTTTGTGAGTCATTAAGCGTTCAATTCCGTTGAAGAAACAGCCGTAAAACGCTGTGCTTCACTAAGAAAGTTGCGTTCTGCAGAAGTTAAACAGTGACAACGGAGAAATGATATGTGGTTTGAAGTAGCCCTTGTTTCTAGCCTATTTGCGGTTGGGAACATTTTCTTCGGCCATTTTGAGGAAGGCACTCCAAAGTGGCGACGGCTGGCCAAATTCCTCGTTTTCTTAGGCCTTTCCCTTTTGATTTCCGCAACGATAGGGAGAATCTGGTTTTTCGTATTTCTTGGAGCAATGCTCTTGTTTGTTTTTGTCATCCATCTTTGGTGGTTGCCAAAGCATGGCATCAATGGATGGACAGGAGAGCCCAAAGAAAAATACTACGAGCTGAGAGGCTGGGAACAGAAGAATTGATTCCGTTCTACAAGCGCATGCGGTGAATGGCTCCACCGTTTGCAATCGCTTCGATTTCGCCGACGATCCTAGCCCAATGAGGTCAGTCAGCTTTCTTTTCTGTCTTTTCCCCGTTTTTCTCCTATCCCAACGTCTCTGTGGGGATTCCCTCCAGCTGTTTGGAGCAACTGCGGAGGAGTTCGAGGAGCTTTGGGAGACTCGTGGATTTCCTCTCATCGCATCAACGGAATACGAGATCAAGGACGGGGAATTCGGAGTAGAGGTCACTGGAAAGGCCACCAATGCCAATCGGGCGATGGCACGGCGACTTGATGTCGAAGACCCGACGAAAATCGAATTGGCTTGGTCTTGGCGGGTGCGATCCGAGCTCGACGGTTCAGTCTCCGAGCGCACAAAGGCAGGCGACGATTTCGCAGCCCGGGTCTTTGTCGTTTTTGAGACCTCGGTCTTTCCGACGCGAACGCGGGCGATCAACTATGTCTGGTCTGCCCGCGAACCAGTGGGAGCGACTTTCGCGAGCCCCTACACGAAACTCGTCGCCCACATTGTGATGCGGAACGGCGAGTCCACAGAAAACCCAGCGGAATGGTTGCAGGAATCCCGTGATGTTTTGGCGGATTACAAACAATTCTTCGGAGAGTCTCCCT
This sequence comes from Verrucomicrobiota bacterium, assembly GCA_038744685.1. NCBI lineage: Bacteria > Pseudomonadati > Verrucomicrobiota > Verrucomicrobiota bacterium. The sequence continues at coordinate 229,328 of JBCDMB010000001.1, read as the reverse complement.
CGGTCGTAACGGCTGTCGCCATTATGGTGGATACAGATAACACCGACGGTTACGCAGAAGGCGATTTTCGGGATCTGGTACTGGAGATCAGCCCTTCGCCAGAAAAATCCAAGTAACATGTCAGACCGTCTCGCCATTGTGATCCCTACTCTCAATGAGGCAGCGAATATTCCGTTTACTTTGGCTTCGGTCCGCGAAGGTTGGGCCGATGCTGAAGTAGTCGTGGCCGATGGTGGCAGCACTGATGATACCGGCGATTTGGCATCCGCCTTTGGCGCAAAAGTATGCCGCGACTTACCCAAATCCCGTGGGTCTCAACTAAGAGCCGGAGCACGTGAGGCCGGAGATGTGGATTGGCTGCTATTCCTCCACGCCGACACTCGACTGGATGAAGCAGCCGTCGAGGCCGCGAAGGCTTACATGACAAGCGCCAACGCACGCCTGGCGATGTTTCAACTACGATTTGACGACGCGAGCCGTTTCCTTCGCTTCAGCGCATGGTGGACTCGTTTCGATTCGGTATTCACCCGTTTTGGCGATCAAGGGATACTGGTGACTCGATCAGCCTATGAAGCATTGGGTGGTTTTCGCGCCATCCCACTGTTCGAAGATGTCGATCTCTTGAGGCGGGCCCGAAAGACCCGGCCTATCGATGTACTCCCAGCTTCGGTAACCACCTCTTCCCGTCGTTTTCGAACGCATGGGATCTGGAGGCAACAACTACACAACGCCGTTTTGCTTCTGCGCTTTCTTGCTGGAGTGTCACCAGAGAAGTTAGTGCGCAACTATCCACCGGCTGCGAAGCTCTGAAATCTCATGAGTAGAGTATTTACGCTTTCTCACTTGAGCTTCGATCTTTTCCGGATGTTTCAGAGGTGGAGCCACTTTGCCTTGGTCTGGCTGCAAAAAATTCGTCACGTAGGGCTCACATTGCTCTTTTTTGGGGGAACGTCGCTCCTCTCGGTGGCCGCACCCGATCACAATCTGTTTACTGCCGTCCTAGAGACTCATGTTGAGGATGGGCTGGTTGACTACGCAGCACTAGCGAATGATCCCCGATTGGAGGAATACCTAGCCAGTCTCGCGGAGACCGACCCTGCCACCTTACCAACAGAAGAGGAAAGGCTTGCGTTGTGGATCAATGCCTACAACGCCTACACCCTCAAACTCATCGCCGATGCCTATCCGGTAGATAGTATCCATGATTTGGCGACAGGAGGAATGGTCATCGGCTGGCTGATCAAACGAACCGCGTGGGACATTCGCTTTGCGGACGTCGGCGGGGAGACATACACACTCAACGAAATCGAGCACGACATCATCCGACCGGAGTTCGAGGATGCCCGCATCCACTTTGCAATTGTATGCGCGGCGGTTTCCTGCCCGCTTTTGCGAAGCGAGGCTTACGTGCCGGATCGTTTGGATGAGCAGCTCAACGAAGAGGGAAGACGGTTTTTAGCGGACACTTCCCGCAACACTTTCGACCTCTCCAAACGGCGGGCGCGAATCTCGAAAATCTTCTCATGGTTTGAGGAGGATTTTGGTTCCTCCGATACAGAAGTCATCCGTTACCTTGCTGAGTTTGCTCCTCCTGAAGTCGCGATGGACATGAGGCACCACGCCGACCAATGGTCGATCCGTTACCAATCCTACGATTGGTCGCTCAACGGAATTGAGTGACTGTGGACTCAGGCGAACGCTGCCGTCGGAGGTCAACCAGTTCCCGCTTCAGACTGCTCTGTCGTCCCAACCGTTTCCTTCTTCCGCTCCTCGATTCTACGCTCCGCTTCCAGGATAATCTCCTCACAACCGATAAACTTATGGTCGTCGAGGGTGAGCTTTTTTTGTTTGCCGTCTATTTCGTAAATCGCGTAGGCGATGCCTTTCTTCTTCCACTTTTTTCGATCCATTCCAACGATTTGGTTGAAATTCACCTTTTCTTTGGAAGCTCCAGTAATCACCTCACCTTCGACCACAACGGATCGCGTGTGGTTCCAAGCGACCCACGCCAAAAACAGCAGCGCAGCGGAAACCAACGACCAACCGATTACCCTTTGCTCACGGATCGCGGCATCGGTGCGTTCTTTAGGGATGTCGGCCGGGTAATCGGCCTCCTCGGCAAAACGCTGCCAAGCTAGCTGAAGGACCGAGCTTTCTTCATCCTCGGCGTCACCGCTGGCTATCATCTCATCTGCAATCTCTCTAAACGCAGCATAACGTTCCGCCTCCGCTGGCCAGACGAGATATCCATCTGTGAGGAACCAACAGCCCATCCCAAAGATCATGAGAAAGAGCAAAAGCATCCGGCGACGCCATTCAGAGGATATTCGCGCTACAACATTCATGGAAGTTTGAAGTTAGAAGAGGGAAGTTTGAAATCGGGATACGGGAACGGACTTTGGGTGTCGGGTTTCGGGTGTCAGGAAGCAGAAGTTAAATAGGGATTTCCCCTTCAAAGGCCACTCGACAACCCTCAGGGTGTCAATTGCTGTTTCGGTAGGTTAAAGAGTAACGTTCGGTCTCGGTATCGCTATCGAGAAGTATCGAGAACGATCCCGAATTCCGATTAGGATTACGAAACGGATACCAAAACGAGAACCTTGTAGCGAGGTTACTCCGCGCCTCTCTGCCTCTGTGAGAAACTTGCCTTAGGGACATTTCCTCAAACCAAACACTCCGCGATCTGTAGTGCATTCAGAGCCGCGCCTTTCCAGAGTTGGTCACCAACTACCCAAAAGGCCAATCCGTTATCGAGGGCGTCGTCCTCACGAAGGCGGCCGACTCCGCAAGCGGCCCTTCCGGAATAGTTCAGCGGCATGGGGTAAACCGAGTCTGCCGGATCGTCGACCAACTCCGCACCGTCGAAGGCGCGAATCGCTTCCTTCGCAGTAGCCACATCCACCTCTCGTTCGAACTCCGCAAAGACACTGATCGCGTGTGCACGGAAGACCGGAACGCGGACGCAGGTGCAGGACACCGGCAACTCTGGTAGGCCAAGAATCTTTCGGCTTTCATCCCGCATCTTGACCTCTTCCTTCGTGTAGCCCGAGTCCTGAAACTGATCGACATGAGGGATGAGGTTAAAGGCGATCGGGTGAGGAAAGGTGGAGGGTTCTGGAGCCCTGCCCTGCATCCAGGCTTCGACTCCTCGTTCCAATTCGTCAATCCCCGAAGCACCTGCCCCGGAGACCGCCTGATAGGTCGAGCAGATCATCCTCTTCAACCCAAAGCTCTGATGAAGCGGCGCGGCACCCATCAGGGTAATCGCTGTCGAACAGTTGGGATTGGCAATGATCCCCTGATGTTGCTCCAGTGCACTACGGTTCACCTCGGGCACGACCAGTGGCACTCTATCATCCATCCGAAAGACCGAGCTATTGTCGATCACCACTGCACCCTTTTTCGCAGCCACCGGGGCCATCTCCTGCGAACGACTTCCTCCTGCACTGAGAAACAAAAAATCGAGCCCATCAAATTCGTCCGGCCTTGCTTCCCGCACAGGAATGGATTCCCCTTGGAATTCGAGTTCTTTACCAACCGACCTACTGGAGGCCAAAAGTCGCAGCTCCTCGACTGGAAAAGCGCGGTTCTCCAGGAGTCGCATCAACTCAATGCCAACAGCGCCTGTCGCTCCTACAATTCCTACTCGGCTCCCCTTACTCATGTCCGTCCCTATTCATACTAAAGATTTTTCCCTTCTTATTGATAAGTGCATCGCCCTGTCAACGACCCCCACTCCGGTTTCGCTCACAGTCAGCATTTCAAAGCAGACCCTCGATCTCTATCGGGAAGGGGCTCTTCGGCGCACTTTCACTATTTCGACCTCAAGAAATCCACCCTCCTGCGTAGAGAATTCGGAAGGAACGCCGATCGGCCTTCATGAGATTTCAGATGCAATCGGCGATGGTGAGCCAAGGGGAACGGTGTTTAAGGGACGAGTCTCAGTGGGAAAACGATTTTGGGAGATGCCGGAAGACGAACAGTTCGGCAATTTAATCACGACCAGAATTCTTTGGCTTAGAGGTCTCGAATCGGGTGTCAATCAGGGCAGGGGTGTCGACTCACACGACCGCTACATTTACATTCATGGAACCAACCATGAAAATCGACTCGGCCACCCCGCCAGCGCAGGCTGCATCCTCCTCTCCAACCCGGATATGGAAGAGTTGTTTGAGTCTGTAGACATCGGTTCGCTGGTTTTGATTTGTGAGTAGCAAAGACTGTAGAAGCATCCGCGACTCGACTGAGCTCGCGGCTCGACGAAGCTCACCGCCCTGAGTCTGTCGAAGGGCCAAAGTCCGCGCAGGCGGATGATCGAAGACGTGGATCGCAAGTCATCTGTCCAGGCGACCGTTGCTACAAATCCACCGATACTACGGCCCGCGGGGACGCGGGCCCTCCAGAGAGCTCTGTTTACGATCAAGGATTAGAGGCTTTCTCAGAGAAGTGGCATTAAGCTACCAATTCCGCTTGAGTCTAAATATCTGGAAAATGGCGAAACTTTCTTTCTCCTCTTATTCGTCCAAAATTGTGATCCCGTATTTTTCCGAGAGCGACTTCATTTGATCTTTCGAAGCGGGACCATCCGAAACGGCTTGATCCACCTCGTCAAAAAACTTTTCAAGACCCGGCGGGTGGATCAACATCAGAAGTTTGGCTTCTTCACTAAGACAAAGCAACCGATGTTGTAGACCTCTTGGCAAGAAGACGGCATCTCCTTCATAGAGGGTATGGTGCTCGTCTCCCACACGAGCATCCAGCGAGCCGGAAATGACGTAAAACGTCTCATCTTCGCGGCTGTGGACATGAAGCGGGGCCTCTGATCCCTTTTTCAAAATCGACACCGATAACGAGAGGGCGCCTGCAGTGTGCCTGCCGTAGAGCAGGCAATGCCCGGCCTGGCCAGGATTGTGTCCCACATCAAATTCTTTTGCTCTTACGATATGAGGGGGATGGTTTTTGTGATACTTCATATTTTGCTTTCGAACGCACGAGTCCATTGCTCCAACAGTCAGACCTCCTCAGTTGCAGCGAGAGCTCCAATCTTCTCTTCGGGGTCCGACTCCACAAGACGCTCAATCAAAACGTTTGCCAGGACTACCCCGACCAACAGGGCCATCCCAATTTGCCCATCTGAAGGGACGAAAGACCTTCCCTCCAAAAGGAAAACTCCGAGGGCCAATGCGAAAACGTCGAGCATGCTCCAGTAACGTGCGAGAAGGAAAAGCCTGTTTTCGGCCGCCCTTTCCTTGCCCTTCCAGAGATACCATGAACGAACAGCCAGAACCAGCCAACGAACCACTGGAAAGACGATCAGGAAAATAGCCGTCGCGAAAACTGCAGAGTAAGACTTTTGTTCCGCTAGCGAGGGGACCACGGTTATAACACTAAAAGAGTCGTCGACGAGGAACCACGCTTCGATTTTCAGAAATGGCAAAGTGAGCGCCCCTAAAAGCGTGAAGCCGGAAATCCCAACCAAGATCAACCGAGTTCGAGGAGTCGGGTTCATCTGGAGGATACTTAGCTGACGCCCGTGTTTCGAACGCTCGAGAAGCCGGTGGGCCAGGATTTGACCTACGATCATGCTGAGCACTACCGCGATAATGAAAAGCGGCACGCCCAGTTTGGGAGTCGCGCTGACGAGAAATTGGCCCGAGGTGAGGGTCAACACCAGGCAAACCAAGAAGACGTCCAGCATCGACCACTTCGCAAGCAATTCCACCCGGTTGAGCATCCGCAAGCGGATGCGCCCCGGCTTTGCTGAAAAAACGACAGCGAAAAGAACAAAAAGCTTAAAGAAGGGAAAAATCAGAGAAAATCCCACTACGAGAACCGCGAGAGCATAGATACCCTCTGCCCAAAGCATCTCAACAGTGTGAAAAATCGTGTAAGTCTCGGTGGATAGACCCTGACGAAAGTCGAGAAAGGGAACAAAAAGGACAGAAACGTTACAGCAAAGGGCGACTACTAAAACCCCGAAACAGCTCCAGCGGAGAGAATGCGAAAGTGGATTGAGGTGATTCACTCCCCACTTATTCGCTGTGGAGACCCTTCTCCATAGCTAGCCAGATAAAGTCAACATGCCGGTGCATCGGGGCTCGATGATCTCTAATCTTCCCAGAAGAGCAATCACTGAAAAAGGATGGCTCAATCCGATCCAGGTTAGCCCTACTGACTCAATTTCATTCGCCTTCCTACGCCTTCTGTGCTGGACCATAACGTCAAATGAAAGAACCAGACCCTAACCACCTGATGAACATCGCATCCGGGTACGGGACCTCAAAGGCTCTCCTCACAGCCACGGGGCTCGGATTGTACACGCGTTTGGTCGAGGGCCCGATGACTCTTAAGGAAATCTGTTCAGAATATGGGTTGAAAGAACGCCCCGCCAGAGACTGGTTAGACCTTTTGGTATCAATCGATCTCTTAGACCGCAAGGGAGACGGAGAAGAGGCGGTCTTTTGTAATAATGCCACAACTGAAACCCACCTTGTAAAAGGCAAAGACTCTTACCTCGGAGGTGGTCTGGAGCTGTGGGAAATGCGTAACTTTCGTTTTTGGGCAGACTTCAACGAAGCGCTTCATACGGGAGAACCACAAAGCGAGATTAAACATACTGGCAAATCGTTTTTCGAGTCCCTTTACGAGGATCAGAATCGCTTGGAGACGTTCATGGACGCCATGCATGGACAGTCATTCCTAAACTTCGATCTCCTCGCAGAGAAGTTTCCCTTCAATCAATACAAAACCCATGTCGATATTGGAGGCGCGGACGCACTCCTTTCCCGTCTCATCGCCAAGAAGCATCCCGAAATCCAGTGCACGAGTTGCGATTTGCCGAAGGTTACCGAGATCGCAGACCGCAAGATCGCGGAGGCAGGATTAACCGACCGCATCTCGACGAAGGTGATCGACTTTTTTACGGACCCTCTACCTTCTGCTGAAATCATCACTATGGGCATGATCCTTCATGACTGGAGCCTGGAACAAAAGAAGATGCTGGTCCAAAAAGCCTATGATGCTCTGCCGGACGGCGGTGCCTTTGTAATTGTGGAAGCGTTGATCGATAACGAGCGACGCAAAAATACCTTTGGCCTGTTCATGTCACTCACCATGCTAATGGAGTTTGGAGATGCCTTCGACTTCACCGCGGAAGAATTCTTCGGCTGGTGCCGGGAAGCAGGATTTAGTCGATTCGAGGTCATCCCGCTCGCTGGTCCCTCTAGTGCCGCGGTCGCTTATAAATGACACAGACTGGTGAGCGATTCACGAACAACGCTCGATTCATCTGGCCCTCTGGAGCAACGTCATCTCGGTGTCCGAGAAGAAGTGTCCCCACTGTGACAATGCGACCAGCGTGACCGCGTGCCCCCCATCAAATCTCGTAGTCTTTTATGGTTCTACTCTGCCACAAAATAACGCATCAGAGCCGCTAAGGTCAGCGAATGCATAAACTCGCCCCGACGACAGGCTTCTTTCACTTTATCCATCGGCATCAACTCGATCTCCATCTCCTCATTCTCGTCCCAGCTCACTTCCGACCGATGAACCACGTCCTGAATAAGAACGAAGTGACACGTGTTATTCATAATCGCAGGATTTGGATTACAGGAAGCGTATACCTGCGCGTTTTCCCCAGCGAACCCGGTCTCTTCCAGTAATTCTCGGACTCCTGCTTCGAGCGGCTCCTCACCATCGTCGACCATACCTCCAGGAAGTTCCAGAGAAAACTCCTCGCTCCCGTGCCGAAATTGCCGAACCAAAACCAGCTCATTTTCCGTCGTAATCGCAACGACATTTACGAAGTCGTTTGTATTGATTACATACCAGTTTCTGCTTCGCCCATTCTCCTCGTTCCTGCTCGACTGCTGGCTCACTAAAAAGACACGGCAGTCCGCCACAATTTTTGCCGCTGTAGTGATCCATCTCGCTGGCGTTTTTCCACGTTTCATTTCACCATCATTTTCCAGAACTTTCCAGAGACAAACTGATTCAGCCGATGAACTTCACCTACACCCACCTCGAAGACTTTAGTGAGGACATCCTCTCAAAAGCTCAGAGCGGCCTTCAGTTGACCAATAGGGAACTTGCCGAACGCTCGGGAATTGAGCTTGGTCTGCTGAAATCTTTGAAGAGCGGTGAAGTGGATGAAGAAGCGATTTCAGCAGTCGCCGAACAACTCAACCTCGATAGCAAGACCCTGATTCAGTCGGCACAAAAAGCATGGCTTCCCAATCCAATCGAACTGACCAAAGGGCGAGTCTTCGTGAGTCACTTCCGATCCATGGACGTCAACGCTTACCTATTTTACTCGAACGATGGTGGGGCGGTCCTGTTTGACACCGGAGTAGATGCCGCGCCAATCCTTGAGTTCCTGTCCAAGAACCAATTGGAACTGGTCGGAGTCGTTCTCACCCATGGCCATCCCGATCACGTCGCAGCCCTCCCTTCCCTGCTAGGCGCATTCCCCGACTGTCCGGTCTACGCCCATCCTATCGAGAAGATCGCTGGAACCCAACCGATTGAGTGGCAGCAAAAAGTCGATGTTGGTCCCTTTTCTTTGGACTGTCTTTCGACGCCGGGACACACTCCCGGAGGAACTTCGTTTCGGTTCGATAGTCCCGATGGGCCGATCTGCGTCGTAGGTGATGCAATTTTTGCTGGATCGGTCGGTGGATGTGCAGCCGATTACGCAAACGCGCTGCGGTCCATTTCGCGCAACCTCCTAAGCCTCGATCCCGAAACCATCCTCTGCCCAGGTCATGGTCCTTTGACCACCGTAGCCGAGGAGAAGAAAAACAACCCATTCTTTGCTGGATGACCTGGCAGCCCTGTAGTCGTGGATATCTCTACGAGGGCGATGTAAGCGCCGGGTTGAAGAACCCACCGTCCTCGTCATTTCAGACCATCATCGCCGACCCACCTTATTTTCAGGTGCAGACGGATGAAGGATGGGACAACCAATGGGCGAGCCAAGAAGAGTATCTGACATGGATAATCGGCTGGGTGGAAAAGGCATTCAACCACCTCTCTGAAGACGGGATTTTCTATATTTTTGGACAACCCGGAAAACGGGAACACATCTTCCTATCGGTTTGCGCCGAGCTTAGTCAGCGCTTCGCATTTCATGATCTGATAGTGTGGGACCGTGCAGTCGGCTACAATGAACGGCGGGACTCTTTCACTCCACAGTTTGAGATGATTCTTGCTCTGAAGAAAACGTCCTCTAGCCACGTTTATTTCAACAAAGACGCCGTCCGCATCCCTTACAATAAGGAGACGATTCGCAAATACGCCGCTGATAAAAGATACAAGGATCCTGAGGCGCGCATGGAGCACCTCCGCAAAGGAAAGTACGCAACCAATATTCTTCGATTCCCGTCACTCAAAGGACAATCAAAGGAAAAGGTGGGACACCCGACCCAAAAACCGATCGCTCTTATCGAGGCACTCGTCCTCTCAAGTTCCTCTATCGGCGACTGGATCCTCGATCCCTTTTTAGGAAGCGGCACCACGGCAGCAGCAGCGGAAAAGCATGGCCGAAAATGGGCCGGAATCGAAAAAGATCCCGACTATTGCGAGGTGATTCGAAAGCGTGTGAAGAAGACCGAGCAATAAGTGGTGAAGGTGACTGTAGCCTCGGAAATCTATTCCGGAAGCAACTACAGGAAGAACCTGCACCCTTCTTCGCTCCCGCCATTCTCAAGCTAGGACAGAGCTGAATCCCATTCTTGGGTGCAATAAGAGCCACGGGGTAGTACGGAAAACACACTACTCCACTGGTGCGGACTCAAGTCCGCGCTCCATCGTGATGGTCTTGAGGAGCGCGGGCTCCAGTCCGCATCGGTGGAATTAGCCCGATACCCCGCATTTTTAATCACACCCTCCACATTTGGAGAGTCTGATTTTCGATTCGCAAAAAACTGTAAAGTCCTCTAACTTCCACTCATCTGCTGAAAAACCCCTTTCAGAGATGACTCCCCCATCCCATCTCTCCCATGACTGAAGAAGCTTCTGCTACCTCATCCTCCCTACCCAAATCCATCCATCAAGTTCTCGCGCAGGCGGAAACCGACTTTGAGAAAAGAGTCCTGAAACCGATCAGTGGCTTCATCGTCGGAATCGTGGCGGCGATGTCCGGTGTCCTTTTTGGATTTGATGCCTCAATCGCTGCCGCGTGCGGCGGAGCAGTAAACGCGCATTTCTCAATCACGGAGGAGCCTTTCCTCATGGGCCTTTGGGTTGCCTGCGTTCCGCTGGGAGCTCTATTTGGGGCAATTCTCGGCGGAAAAGTTTCCAATCTTTTGGGAAGACGAAAGGGGCTCCTCCTCAATGCGTTCCTTTTCATTCTTGGAATTTCAGTAGCCTCACTTGCGCCTGGCTTCTGGGTATTCGTCGCTGCGAGGCTCCTGATGGGTTTCGCGGTAGGAAATTCTGCAGTGATTACCCCGATGTATATGGCTGAAGTTTCCCCTCCGGAATCGCGGGGAAGAATTCTGTTCATGTACCAGCTTTCAATCGTAGTCGGTATCCTCGTCTCTTTCATCGTAGGCGTCGTGGTCGATACGTTCATCCCCAGCAACGATCTCAACTGGAGAGTTATGATCGCCTGCGGCCTAGCGCCCGCTCTTCTCTTTCTTTTTGGAATGCTGAAGATGCCGGATAGCCCACGGTGGCTGATTGAGACTGGGATGCTTCACAAAGGATACGAAATTCTTACCCGTATGATGGGTAGGAATGACGCTCGGAAAACGTTTGGAGAAATCCATGAGGCTACCCAAAACACTGAAACTGGCACCCTCCGAGCCGTTTTTGGAAGGCTGATTTTACCGGTAGTCGTTCTTGGCTTCTTCCTCCAGTTCTTCCAGCAATCGACTGGGATCAATTCAGACATGTATTACGGTCCTGAGATTTTCATAGAAGGCGGCTTCAGCAATGCAGCCAGCATGTGGGCTCAGGTCGCAATGGGGGTTGTCAATTTGATTGCGACGGTTGTTTCCATTCTCCTCGTCGATCGTCTAGGCAGAAGGAAACTGATGATCATAGGGGTCAGCGGGATCGTCGTAATGCTCTGTGTCCAGGCCTACCTCTTCCACGTCTACGAAGTCCAGCGGGCACAGGCGGCCGGACCAGCCCCCTCAAGCGAAGTCCATTCCCAGACATCTTCCGTGCAGACCGTCCAGCAAACGGGAGCCCCGAACGCAAACCAAGAAGTTTCCAGCTCTGCGACGGACGCTGCGAGTGCCTCAAATCAATCCAATGCCGTTCCACAGGGAACGGTGCCCGGCCTCACGACCTACCTCATCTTCACCAGCATTCTTCTCTACATCATCTTCTTTGCGATCAGTGCCGGTCCGCTTGCGTGGCTGATCATTTCTGAGATCTTTCCCATTCGCTTCCGGGGAATCGGCATGTCCATCGCCGTCGCGGCGAATTGGCTGGTCGATTACTTCGTAAGCCAACTTTTTCCAGTCATGAAGCAGGACCTTGGTATGACAACCACAACGCTCATCTACGCCTGCTTCACCGTGGTCGGCCTTGCCCTCGCGATCAAGTTCCTCCCCGAGACCAAAGGCGTTCCCTTGGAAGAAATTGAACGAAATATCTACGCCGGAAAGAGACTACGGGAAATTGGAGTTCCGTCGGGGAAAGTCTATGGGACTAAGAAGACTTCCTCCATTCGGACCGAAAATTTTGGTTCCGCCAGGGTATCTCACGGCAAGTAGAAATTGAACGAAAACCTGCTTTTGGATAGGGATTCAAACACCGCTCCGAAATAGCAGGCTTCCGTCCACTGATCTATTCGCTCTGGCAAGCCCTACCTTCACTAATCTCCCAAGTTCGACAGCGGAGAGAGGAGTATTCCACTCGCCATCGTCTACCGCATTCGATTACTGTCGTTCCATGGGGACGCAATACGACGACATTGGGGAAGATTACTTGCAGACCAAAGCGGTGCGTTGGAAACAGTACGCCGAGCCGTATGCTCTGTTCACAGCGCTAGGTTCGCTCCAAGGCAAAAGGGTAATCGATGTTGCCTGCGGTGACGGATACTTTACGCGACCATTGGCCCTCATGGGAGCAAGGGAAGTGGTCGGAATCGATATTTCGGAAGAGATGGTCAAACTCGCCCGAGCGAAGGAGCAGGAAACCCACCTTGGCATTCGCTACGAAGTCGCCGATGGAGGAGAGCTTGCCGCATCTATCGACTCGTTGGGGCAATTCGACGTTGCCACGGCGCAGTGGCTCTTGGACTACGCGGTATCCCGCGACCATTTGCGGGCGATGTGTCGCTCACTCGCAGCGATCCTCAAGCCTGGCGGACGCTTCGTTCACATGGGGAGTAACTTTGATTCGCTCTTCCATTATCCCGAGAACTTTGCAAAGGACAACGCGACCTTCACCCATTCCGGACCCTACGGTGATGGGGCCCGCGTCCGCTGGACTATCCGCTACGGAGAGGACAACACCGTGAGCGCGGAAAACACCATGTGGACCCCGGAAACCATTACGGAAGAGCTTGAGAATGCAGGATTCAAGTCCGTGGAATGGCCCGAAACACTCATCGGCCCGGTCGCCTACTCAGTGGTAGACCCCTTTTACTGGAAAGAATTTGAAGAGCACCCGTGGTTTGCAGTTACCGTCGCAACGCTTGTCTGAAGGTTGGTTTGAGCAAAAACGTTGTTTTCACGAAGCAGACCGAGTGCAGAAAGAGATGCAATGGATTGATAGTGAAAACCTCTGCTTCTTCGCATGAGATCTGATACAGGCCCTACCCTGAAAGCCCCATCTAGCTCACGTCTTCAGCCAGGCTCTCAAGAACCTTTTCTAGCCGAAATTTTCTGCTTCCTTTCAGAAATATGATCCCTTCCGTTCTTTTGACCTTGTCCAGAATTTCTTCGACTGCGTTGACTTGCAGAACAGCTTCACTGCCTAAGCTGCGTTCCACCGTGGAGATCATTTCTTTCGTAGCCTCACCTACCAAAAACACCCGATCCCCTTCTTCTACCGGAAGCGCGGTTGCGAGTTGGCGGTGCCATGCCGGGCTCTCCTCTCCCAGCTCCTCCATTCCACCAAGTATCCAAACTTTCGTCTGCCCCTCAAATCGGTTGTGGAAGAACGTCACCGCGTCAGCAAACGAGGCCGGGTTTGCGTTGTAGTGATCGGCATAAACCGTTCGACCACCGACTTCGATCACTTCACCTCGCTGGCGAGCAGGGGACCAATTCTCCAAACGTTTCAGCGCCTTCTCGAGAGACACCCCTTCCCGCAAGACTACAGTCAGTGCGAGGCAAATGTTCTCAACCATCCCGGCGGTTACCTCCGGTAGTGGAAATTCCACGACAACTTGATTTCGAATCCGCACGGTCTTCTGTCCGGTCTCCAAATCTGAAACCACGTTGTAGCGCCAAAGCTCTCCCTCCGGGGGATGAATAATCGTCCGAGCAACCGGAAGAAGCCAGTGTGGATCCGAAAATCCTGCTTCTGTAAACGCTCCGTATTCCGAGCACGCAGGCCCCAGAAATACTCTTTCGCTCGCCCGTAACGGCAAGTGGGCTTTTTCCTCGGCGATCCTTTCCAAGGAGCCGAGTTTCTCCAAATGGGCGGGGCCAATCGTAGTGACTACCGCCACCTGAGGATCGATCATCCTGGCGAGGTTTGCCATTTCGCCAGGCTCATTGATTCCCGCTTCCAAGACCGCGCGCTTGTGCTTGGTTCGCAGTTGCAGCTCACTAAGGGGAACTCCGAGGTAGTTATTCAAATTGCCCGGCGTAACAAAGGTATCCTCTTCCCCGAGAAGTAAACCGAGAACCTCTTTGGTCGATGTCTTACCACAACTGCCTGTTACTGCAATCACACGACCACCCCATTCCTTCCTCCAGGCAGAACCAAGTGTTTGTAGAGCAGCCTCTGTGCTCTCGACCACGATCTGGGGAAGATCGACCTCTTCCCGAGGATGCTCAACGAGGGCCGCGGAGGCATTCCTCGAAAGGGCGTCCACTAAATAGTCATGGCCATCTCTGTTCGCCGTCTTCAAGGCCACGAAAATCTCTCCTGCCGAAATTTTTCGTGAATCGATAGCGAATCCAGTCGCTCCGGCAAAATCAGCATCGTTGATCCATTCCGCGCTCAGCTGTTCGTCGAAGAAGGGTCGGCGAAAGACTACTTCTCCCTCTTTCAGAACGCTCTCCATCGGACCGTCAGCCTTGGGGTTTGTGCCTCTTGATTCGAACCAATTCTCGCGCCACCTGCCGATCATCGAAGGGAACAATCGTATCTGCAAATTCCATAAAGGGCTCGTGACCCTTTCCAGCGATAAGGACGGTGTCCTCGGGTTTGGCGGCGTCAAATGCCATACTGATCGCCATCCTCCGGTCCTCAATGAACTCCACCTGATCGGGTTTGCTAACCCCTCGCTTCATATCCTGAAAAATCCTTTCCAACGGTTCGGATCGTGGATTGTCGGCTGTGACCCAACAGTAGTCTCCAAAAGTCTGGGCAACGTGCATCATCAACGGTCTCTTTGTACGATCACGGTCTCCTCCACACCCAAAAACCAAATGTATTCTACCCGGGGTGATCTCTCGCAACACCTCCAGAGTGGACCGAAGAGCATCATCGGTATGGGCGTAATCTACGAAGACTTCGAAACCCTGCTTCTCGTCGATCCTCTCCAGTCGACCTGGCACACCTGAAAATGACTTGAGAAGCGCAGTCGACTTTTCGATATCACAGCTACTCTCTTCAGCAATGGCGACCGCTGCCAAAATATTCAGAAGGTTAAACCGACCCGCCAGCTTCGCTTTGAGATTGAGTGTGCAGCTGGGGGTAATCAATCGGAAGGAAACACCACTCCGAGAAAACCTTATCGCCTCCGCCCGGTAGTCTGCCTGCGGTCCAAGCCCAAAGGTGCGGACACTGCTCGACTCTCCGACTTCTCTCAGGAGACGTTGTCCATATTCGTCGTCCTGGTTAATGATCGACAGTTTGGGTTTGGTCCCGATCCCACCGTCGAAGAGTCGCTTTTTCACCTGGTAGTACTCCTCCATGCTGTAATGGTAATCCAGGTGGTCCTGCGTCAGGTTGAGAAATACGGCTATGTCAAAATCAATCCCTTGAACCCTTTTCTGGTCGATCCCGTGAGAGCTCACCTCCATGACCATTGACTTACAGTCAGCGCCAATCATCTGACTCATCAAAGAAAACGTGTCTACTGACTCCGGCGTAGTCTTGTAAGACGGAACTGTCCTACCACCGAGATCGTAGTGGATCGTACCGATCAGCCCACATTTCGCTCCGTCTGCCGCCATCAGCTCACGCGCCAACCAGGAAACCGTCGTTTTCCCGTTCGTGCCAGTCACGCCAACTGTCTGCAACTTTCGATCCGGCCAACCGTAAAATTCTCCAGACATCGAAGCGAGTGCTTCAGGAACCGACGCCACCTGGAGGAACGTCACGCCAGCATGGGACCCTGGTGGATCCTCCGAAACAATGCCGACTGCGCCACGATCGATCGCTTCCTCGACAAAAAGACGACCATCTGTCCTCAGACCCTTTCGGGCAAAAAACAAACTCTTGGGAACTACTCTTCGACTATCGGTGATGATGGACTGAACCTCTTGTTCCATTGATCCTTTTTGTGCGACCAAAGGAAAGCCACCCACCAGCTCGCTGAGAAGACGAACTTCAGGCAACGAGCTACCGCCCCCTCCAGCGTAGGGAACGACCGAAGGAGACCAAAAGCGATTCTCGATCAGAGTGCTGATCTGGAGATCAGGGAGCCTCATCGATCCCCTTCTGACAATGCTATCATTCGCTGCCCGATCACTCCATCCGGCAATATTTGAAGATGGTGGGAGGCAGTTTCTGCGATGTTTCGAAAAACGGGAGCGGCAACTACTCCTCCATAGCCAACTCCATCGACCTGTGGATCTTCAACAACGACCGTGATGACCACCTTCGGTTGATTGGCTGGAAGAAATCCACTAAAAGACGCCACGTGATGTTCGTTGGAATAACGTCCATCAATGATCATTTGAGTGGTGCCGGTCTTACCCGCCGCCCGAAATCCATCGAGGAACGCACGACGAGCCGTTCCATTCGCACCTACAACCATCTCGAGGAAACTCGCCATGGTGTGAGCTACTTCCTCACTAATGACCCGTTTCTCTTCTCCAGAGTTAAATTGAAGGACCGTCTCTCCCTCGGCATCAAATACCCGCCTAATCAACCTCAATGGTTTTCTAATCCCTCCCCCAGCAATCGTAGCCATCGCCGCGTGGACCTGAACCGGGGTAGCGGAAACCGCGTGTCCCATGGGTAGACGGGAGATGGTTAAGCCGTCCCAATCTTCAACAGGATGGAGAATCCCCCTCGACTCAGAACCCAGCCGAAGCCCTGTCCTCTCTCCAAATCCAAAACGTCTTGCGTAGTCATGAAGTCGATTGTCGCCCAAGCTCATGCCGAGTAATGCGGCGCCCCGGTTACTTGACTTCACTACAATCTGTTCAACGCTCAGGCTCTCATAGGTCTTGTGGTCCGCCGGCATCCGCACGGTTCGCCCGTTGTAAGCGACGCGGGACTCGCTGCAGTCAAAAACGGTTTCCGGATCAACCAGTCCTTCATTCAATGCTCCGGCAGCAGCAACGATCTTGAAGGTAGAACCCGGCTCATAAACCGTAGTAAGTGCACGATTTCTCCATGAGGTCTTGTCCGATTTGCTGTGATAGTTCGGGTCAAAGGTGGGACGATTTCCAAGGGCGAGGATTTCGCCGGTTCTCGGGTCTGAAACGATGATCGAGGCCGAATCGGGCGCATACTCTTCCATGATCGCGTCCAATTCCTCCTCAACTTTGGTTTGCAAGACGAGGTCGAGAGAAAGCTCGACGCCCAGACCCGACCGTGGGGCGACTTCGCGAAAGCGAAACTGCGCCATCTCACGCCGACGACCATCCTTTTCGGATTCTCGCCAACCATCCTGACCGTCGAGGTAGAAATCGAGAGCCTGTTCAACACCGTAGTAAGCCTCACCGTTATCGGCTACAAATCCCACCAAATGTGCAGCCATTGAACCTGCAGGATACACACGCTGATTCTCGTAGTGACCGTAGACGCCGCGAATGCCGAGCTCCCGAATCCGTTCGTAGTCTTCCGGAAAAACTGCATCGGACAATTTTACCCATCGCACCTCAGCGATCTCTCCGGTCCGCGGGTTTTTTCGCTCTCTCTTTTCAAATGCCCGCCGAATCTCATCTTGTGGCACGCCAAGAATGGATGCCAAATCTCCGACCTTCGTGAAATCCTCCCGAACGAGCGCTTGAGGATCAACCCCCAACTCAATAACGGTCCGGGTCGAGGCCAGTAGATTTCCTGCCCGATCGACAATGGGTCCACGGGCGGCTACGAGACGGTCATAGCGGTCTCGACTCTCTTCCGCAAAAGCAACATAGCGGTCACTTTCAAAAACCTGCAGATGAAGCAGTCGAAAGAAAATCGCCCCAAAACACGCGAAAATCGCAATCAATATCAGGCCGTAGCGAAAGCCTCCTATAAATGGCGGCAACACGTTAAAAGGGCTGTTCTCATTGGTTGGCTGCCACTTCGAGGGGCGCACCATAACTAACCATCCGAACCACCCGATTTCCGTCTGCATCATAGGCGCGCTCCACCTGCACGATATTCCGCCAGTCTGGACGGATTAGGTTATTTCCGGAACGACGGATCAGTTCATCGGGTCGATGAGCCTCAGCAAGTCGACTGCTCATGTAGCGGTTCTTTCGCTCGAGATCCTGCAAGGCTCGTTCATGATCTTCGATAAGATCAGCTGTGTGGCTAATCTGTCTTTGAATCCAAACCTGGGACAGACCCCCAAACAAACAAACTGCCAGAAAGACTCCCAGAAGGAGCAGGTTCAGGGGTGGTAAGACGTGACGGGGAGTTGATTTCATGGACTTGGGTTCTTCACGAGTAAACGTAAGCGAGAGGAACGACTGCGAGGATTCGCCTGAACCTCGTCCTCGCTTGGACGAGTTGGACGGGAAAATGGTAAGGTAGCTTCGACAGTCCGTTCATCCTGCGGTCGGGAGTCATTGGCACCTTCTGGACGTCCCGCTTTCCTGCGAAAGAACCGCTTCACCAAGCGATCCTCAAGCGAGTGGAAACTGATCACAGCCAAGCGTCCCTCCGGTGCCAATCGGTTGAATGCTTCCGGAAGCGAATCCTGAATCGAGTCCAGCTCACGGTTCACAGCGATACGGACTCCCTGAAAGGTTCGTGTGGCAGGATGGATCCGGCTCCTTTTTGCAATCGCTGGTACCGCATTGACAATGAGTTCCGCGAAGGAGGAGGTCCGACTGAGACTCCCCGTTCCCCGTGCGTCCGTTATCGACTGAACGATACGCCGCCAGAATTTTTCTTCACCGAAGTCACGGATCGCCTCGACCAGTTCTTTCTCTTCTGCGGTTTCGAGAAATTCGGAGGCGGAAATACCCGATCCGGGGTCCATCCGCATATCGAGGGGAGCATCCATTCGAAACGAGAAACCCCTACTGCCTTCGTCCAGCTGAAAAGAGGATACACCCAGATCGAAAAGAATCCCGTCAAAGTCTCTTTCCTCAAGCTTCTCCAGTTGCCCAAAATCCATGGCTCGAAAAGTGAAGCGGCCCTGAAAATCGGCTTCGAACAAAGCCGCGCGTTCCCCAGCTGAAGGATCACGATCCAAAGCCATGAGTCGATTTGCCGGGTTTGCAGATAGGATTGCCCGGGAATGTCCGCCTCCACCGAAAGTGGCGTCAAGAAACTTGCCGCCACGGTCCGCGGCAAGACCTTCGAGAGTCTCTCGCAGAAGAACTGGCTCGTGGCCCCTATCAATCTGGCGCTGTAGTTCCTCAGACATTGATCTGCTGCAGGATCCGGTTCATCAGATCCGGATCGTTCAAATCCGCGCCCTCGTAACGATCGGCCGAATGGATGCTAAAATAGCTAAAGTTCCCAACTAAAACTGCCTTCTTACCGATCTGGGCGTGCGCGATGAGTTTTTCGTTCAAATTGATGCGCCCTTGTTTGTCGCAGCCGAAGGAGTGAGACATTGAGCCAAGCTGAGTCATCAGCCGCTGACCTGCCGGATCGCCAAGGCTGATCTTTGAGACCTGCTCTTCAAAGCGATCAATCATTTTAGGAGGGTAAACCGTAATGAACCCGCCCGGATTCGGCAGGGCGAGATACACCTCCTCATCGTCCCCCTGAAATCGCCATTTCGAAGGGATCGTGAGACGACCCTTGGCATCAAGAGAGTGAGAAAACTCCCCAACGTAAAACGCTCTTTCTGCGGCGACCATTGTAAACCATTCCGGTTCTTCGTGAACCTATTTGCCCCATTTCGCCCCACTATGTCCCACATGTCAATAGATTACACCCACTCCAACTCAGATTTTCTCCGCCTGGAACGCCGGGGCAGATGCCTTCATTGGCCAAGATCCGAGCCCCAAAAAGTATTTCTAATCTGGCTACATTTGGTCTTCCCTCCACCGGATCGAGCCTAGGTGATAAGTCTCCTGAACTGGTTCTCTACCCTTGCACGCGGCGTCACGGCTACCTAACGTCCGCTCTGAATGATTCACCCCACAGCTATCGTAAGCGACCAAGCGAATATCGGAGAAGGGGTGACAATCGGTCCGTTTTGTGTCGTCGAGGATAGAGTAAAGATCGGTCCCCGAACTGTCCTGCGGTCTCACGTAGTCGTTCGAAAAGGATCAGTAATCGGCGCCGATTGTCTGATTGATTCGTTTTCGATCACAGGGGGCGATCCGAACTTCCTGGAATTTGATCCGACGGTGTCTTCAGGTGTCGTGATCGGGGACCAGTCGACCCTCCGCGAAGGGGTAACGATCCATCGATCCATTCATGAAGGCGGAAATACCCGGATTGGTTCGAAAGTCTTTTTGATGGCCGGTTTTCACGCAGGGCATGATTGTTTGCTCGAGGACGGTGTAGTCGCTGCTAGTGACGCTCTTCTCGGAGGCCATGTAACCGTTGGTAGAAACGCGTTCCTCGGCGGGAACTCCTCTGTCCACCAGCACTCCAGAATAGGCGAAGGGTCAATGATTGGAGGAACGGCGAGAATCACCAAAGACGTAGCGCCCTTCCTTCTAATTAGTGAGAGGGATGATGTATCGGGACTTAACCTCATCGGACTTCGCCGGAGAAAAGTCCCTACTGAAACGATCCGTGAACTAAAAGAGCTCTACCATCTCATTCTCAGGTCACCGGGAAATCCCGTCTCAACCGTGAAGACCATCGAAAAGCCCAAGTCACCAGAGGCCATCCGCTTTTGTGAGTTTTTCGTCCCCTCTAGCCGCAGTTATGCCAAAGGTTCCATTGCCAGAAGTTGAATCCCTTCCGAAACCGGTAGAGGCACTCACGAGCAAGCACTCGCTGCCAATCGCGATCACTGGAGGAGATCCTTCCGGAATCGGCCCTGAGGTCGTGGAGGCGTGGTGGAGCGAAAACAAAACCTCCGAACCACACTACGTTTTCGTTGGTCCAGCCGACTGGCTGACCCGACTCGAGCAAATCCACCCCATTCACGGGATAGAGGTAGGCCGCTCCGGCGCAATGCCGGGAAGACCCAATGTTGAAGGGGCCCGGACGGCTTTTGCCTGTCTTGAATCGGTCGCTCACGGCTGCCTGCAAGGGTTTTACAGCGGGGTGGTCACTGCACCAGTCAGCAAATCGTGGCTGGCGAAAGCAGGTTTTCCTCACCCCGGACAAACGGAGTTTTTTGCGGCTCGATGGGGAGGGGAGCCCACTATGGCCTTTGCGGGTGGGCGGATGAGAGTTGCCCTGGTGACCTGGCACATTCCTCTCAATGAGGTTCCGCAGTCTTTGAGCAGAATCAATCTCGTCCGCACCATTCGACACGCTGCGATCCTTGCACGTGCAACAGCAGATCTCGAATCGCCCCGTATCGGAGTTTGCGGACTCAATCCGCATGCAGGGGAACAGGGAGTGCTTGGACTGGAGGAGCGCGACTTTATCGATCCGATACTCTCTGAGATGCAACCCGAGTTCCCAGGGCTTTCGGAATGTCTCCCCGCTGACACCCTATTTCTCCGTCATCTTGAGGGAGAATTCGACGTCGTCGTCGCACTCTACCACGATCAGGGGCTCGGACCGCTGAAAACGGTGGATTTCAACTCCTCCGTGAACGTTACCCTCGGATTGCCATTTGTAAGAACCAGTCCTGACCACGGCACAGCATTTGCCCTTGCGGGAAAACGAGAGGGATCACCACAAAGTTTCTGTAATGCGGTGTCGTTGGCTCATCGCTTGATTGCGCACCGCGAAAGCCCAGGTAGGCCTAAGACAGCCACCGAATGACTCGTTGGAAAGTAACCTGCGCCTACGATGGAACGGATTATTCCGGTTGGCAGAGCCAAGCAGATGGGTCTGCCGTGCAGAATTTCATCGAAGGCGCACTGTCAGAGGTTCTTCGAGATTCCATCAAAATTCACGGAGCCAGCCGAACCGATTCCGGTGTTCACGCTAACGGGCAGTGCTTTCACTTTGACTTCCCGTGGAATCACAATGGGGAAGCACTATGCCGCGCAGTAAATACGAAGCTTCCGGCTTCCATCCGGATTGAGGCTGCTAGTTTAGCTCCGGATGACTTTCACGCGCGGCATTCCAACATTGGAAAGTCCTACAAATATAGGTTCTCCACTCGTCCTCCAAATCCCTTTTCGATTCGGTACTGCTGGCATATCGAGCGTGAGTTTCGATCTGAACGGATTACAAAGGTCTTGAAGGAATTCGAAGGCACGCACGACTTCACTGCTTTTGCAGGAAAAGTTCATCCGCAAGAGAATCCAGTGAAGTCCATCCGATCAGTAAAGCTGATCTCCGAAGGTAACAGTGATTGGTGCCTTGAAGTCAGCGGAAGTGGTTTTCTCTATCGAATGGTCCGCTCAATGGCCGGGTCTTTGATCCGGGTCGCGTCTGGAAAGCTCTCCGCTGATCGCATAGCGGAGTTGCTCGAAGAAAAGGTTCGAACCACTGAGGTGTACACCGCACCTGCGTGCGGCCTCTTCCTCGAAGAGGTGTTCTACCCGTAGCCAGAGAACTTCGATTCACTTGTTTGATGAGAGTCCGATCTCTTCCTTCCGCGCTTCTAGATCTGCTCTACCCTCGCGACTGTGTGGTCACCCATTCTCCACTAGGAGAGACCCGTTTCCGCTATCTTTCCGAGAGAGCTTTCGCTCGCCTCCCGATGATTCGCGACCCCAGCTGCCCTACCTGTGGTCATCCGTTCTATGGCAGTCTGGAAGAGTCACCGGTTTGCCACAATTGTGAATTGCTGAATCCCAACTTCTCTCATGGGAAATGTGGGTTTACACTTTCCAGGGATATCAAAACCCTCATACACGCATTCAAGTACCAAAAAAAATCCTACCTAGCTAGAGATCTTGCGGCTCTTTTGGCCACCGCTCCGGGGTTTTTGACTTTCTTGGAGAACGCGGTCGTGATTCCTGTCCCCCTCCACCCGAGAAAGCTGCGAAGAAGAGGGTTTAATCAGACAGAGATTCTCCTTCGAGAATTGCATTTACAGTCTCCGGTCAACTTCGACATTGAGCCACTACTGAAAAGAGTCATCGATACAGACTCACAGACACGTGCAGATCGAAAAGAGCGTATTCGGCAAATCGCAGGTGCTTTTGCAGTTTCGAAACGGAGCAACCTAACCCAAAAAAGCCGCCGTTACGTTATCTTCGACGATATCTTCACTACAGGGGCCACCTTGAATGCGTGCGCAACCGTTTTGAGAGCAATTGGAATAGAGATTTTGGACGTAGCGGCCTTTGCGCACGGTTAAAAAATCCTCGCAACGAATTTAGGTGCTCCTCTACGTTTCTACCTAAAACCCTCTTCTCAATGGCACTATTCAGCAAACCGAACTACTCACGGGTAATCGTCAACCGAAAGGACATTCCCAAGGGATTGTGGACCAAATGCCCGAAATCAGGGGAGATCATTTACAACAAGGAGCTCGAACAGAACCTGATGGTGGTTCCGAAGAGTGGCTACCATTTTCCCTTACCCGCCCCTGCTCGGATTCGGTCGCTGATTGACGAAGGCACTTGGAAGGAGTGCGACACGAATTTGGAATCAGTTGATCCTCTTAAGTTTCGGGGTCCTTCTTCCTCCTACCCGGAAAAATTGAGCCAATATCGTGACCGGACTGAGCTGAAAGATGCAGTTGTTTCAGGTTACGGTGAGCTATCTGGAATCCCCGTGAGTTTAGCGGTCATGGATTTCCGTTTTCTTGGAGCCTCTATGGGTTCGGTAGTTGGTGAGAAAATCACCCGCGCGATCGAACGGGGATACGAGAAAAAGATGCCGGTTATCGTAGTCTCAACCTCTGGAGGCGCGAGGATGTATGAGGGTATTCTCAGTTTAATGCAGATGGCGAAGACCAGTGCGGCTCTCGGGCGGCTTGCGAAAGCAAAGCTCCCTTATATTTCGGTCCTCACGAATCCGACAATGGCAGGAGTGATGGCGAGCTTCGCATCTCTGGGAGACCTGATCGTTGCCGAGCCGGCAGCGCTTATCGGTTTTGCCGGACCGAGGGTGATCAAAGAGACAACCCAGCAGGACTTACCGCCGGGGTTCCAGACCTCTGAGTTTCTTTTGGACCACGGACTGATTGACCAGATCATCCCTCGCCCTGAACTCAAAGCAAAACTAGCCTTCTTTCTCGCCGCATTCACGGGCCGTACCCCCGAGGAAATCGCGTAGAGGTGATGCGATCCAACCTTCGAATCTTCTTTCTTACAATTTGAGCTGGAGGAGACTTTACCATGAGAATAGCGAGAATTCAGTCCTCTGAAGGTGCAGTCCTTGTAAACGCTAATCGCGACGGCTCGTTCACTCGTCTCGAAGGTGAACTCTTTGGAAAGCTACACGATTCGGGAATCGAATCCAAAGGCCATTTCCTCGCACCGCTTGATCCCCCAACCATCTACTGCATTGGCTTGAACTACCGCGAACACGCCAGAGAAACCGGCATCCATGTCAACGAGTATCCCGTAGTGTTCCTAAAATCCCCTACTTCGGTCACCGGTCCAGAGAGTCCCATTCAACTTCCTCCATCGCAGATCTCAGAGACCATTGACTACGAAGCCGAACTAGCGATCGTCATCTCCCAAGACTGCAAAAACGTTCGGCGTGAAGATGCACTGGACGTCATTTTGGGTTTTACCTGTGCCAACGACGTCACTGCCAGAAACTGGCAGTCCGAAAGAGGCGGAGGTCAATTCAGCCGGTCAAAAACATTTGACACCTTCTGTCCCTTGGGCCCGGTCATTGTAACGACCGACGAAATTTCTGATCCGTGGTCTCTGTCTATTTCGTCGAGACTAAATGGGACGGTGATGCAAGAATCCAGCACCTCCGATCTAATTTTTGATGTTCCAACCCTCGTCGAATTTCTAAGCATGGAAACCACGCTCAAGGCCGGAACGGTTATCCTAACCGGAACTCCTCAAGGCGTAGGATTCGCTCGCAAGCCACCGGTTTTTATGCGCGATGGAGATGTCATAGAAGTGGAAATTGAGGGTATCGGCACCCTTTCGAATCCACTAGCAGCCTCGAAGTCTGACGTTTAACTTCAATGTCGGATACTCGCAATCGTCTCTAGTGCCGGAAGTGTCTCACTCCGGTGAAGACCATCGCCATCCCACGTTTATTCGCCTCGGCAATCACCTCTTCATCCCGGACCGACCCACCTGGCTGAATGGCGGCCGTTGCTCCAGCGTCGGCCGCAGCCGCTAAACCGTCTGCAAAAGGAAAGAAGGCGTCAGAGGCAATTGCCGACCCTTTCAGACTCAATCCCGCCTCCCCGGCCTTCCAGACGGCAATTCTGGAGCTGTCCACTCGTGACATTTGGCCGGCGCCGATCCCGAGGGTGTGCTCGGCGCCCGCGTAGACGATCGCATTGGACTTCACGTGCTTTACGACCTTCCACCCAAAGAACATGGCTGCCCACTCCTCCTCAGTCGGTTGACGTTCAGTCACCACCTCGCAGTTCTGCGGGAGCAGTTTCTTCTGGTCGCGGTCCTGGACAAGGAATCCCCCAGCCACACTACGAACGTCCATAAGCGAATCCGCCCGTAAACCCGCCTTCGCGACAATCAATCTGAGGTTCTTCTTCTTTTCAAAGTGCGCCAAGGCTTCAGGTGAAAAATCCGGCGCGATAATCACCTCGCAAAAAATCGATCCAATCTTTTCCGCTAGATCCCCAGTGATCGTTCGGTTCGAGACAATAATCCCTCCAAACGGAGCCTGCCGGTCGGTTGCAAATGCCTTCTCCCAAGCCTCAAGAAGATCCATCTCAGAAGCGACTCCACAAGGATTCGTATGCTTCAATATTCCAACGGTCGGTTTCTCAAATTCGCCGATCAAAAAGGCAGCTGCCGAGATATCGATGATGTTATTGAACGAAAGCGCCTTTCCTTGGAGTTGCTCAAAAGACTCGGAGAAATCACCGTAGAGGCTCGCCTGTTGATGGGGATTCTCCCCGTACCGCAGCTTTTCATCGAGACGCGATTCGATCTGGAAGACCTGGGGAAAACCGGAAAGCGCGTCGAGATCAGGGATCTCCGCCTCTGTTTTCGCCAGATACTCGCCGATAGCTTTGTCGTAAGCGGAGGTTCGCTGGAAAACCTTTTTCGCAAAAGACCTGCGGAGCGGCAAGGAGCCCTCGGCACCGTGAATACGAAGAGACTCGAGGAAAGAATCGTAGTCTCCGGCCTCGGTAAGGACCGTTACCGAAGAAAAATTCTTGGCTGCGCTTCTCAGCATCGATGGACCGCCGATGTCGATATTTTCAATCGCCTCTTCTTCCGCAACATCGTTTCTGGCGACCGTTTTTTCAAACGGGTAAAGGTTTACGACGACCAAATCGATCATCTCGATTCCCTGCGCCTCGGCCTGGGCCAAATGCTCCTCCTTGTCGCGGCGACACAACAAGCCGCCGTGAATCTTTGGATGCAAAGTCTTTACACGGCCTTCCATAATCTCGGGAAAGCCAGTTAGGTCGCTGACATCGGTCACCTCGATTCCTTCCTCCCGCAACAATCGGGCGGTGCCACCCGTCGAATAAATCCGGTAGTCAAATTCGTCTACAAGAGACCGCACAAAAGGTGCTAAGCCAGCTTTGTCGGATACCGAGATCAACGCATTTCGTCCCATACATCGATCTAGTGGCAGACTCTCAGGCCGGGCAACCTGTTTCGTCTTGCAGGGAAGAATTCACACCAACTGGAGCAAGAAGTCGCTGGAGGGACAACGGCCTCGTTGTCCAAGGACATTTCAATTTCCGGCTCTAGCCCGCTTGAAAAGCCTATAATTCCGGGCCGCCCGTATCATCGTCTTCCAGCGGTTCCCCAAAAAACAGCACTTCGTAGCCGGTAATAGTCACACCAGGAATCTTAGGAATCTTCACCTCCGGCATGGGTAGGTCCAAATCATAGATTTTCCCGTCCTTGTGTGAAAGGAGATGAGGATGCTCTTTGTTGGTTAGCTTTTCATACCGTGTCGGCTGACCCGGATAGCGGAGAGCGATCAATCGTCCTTCCGCAAGAAAGTCATTCACCGCTCGACTGACCGTTGCGAAACCAACCGACGGCAACGGTTTCTTGGCCTCCTCCCAGATCTCAGCTCGAGTAAGAGGCCGGGCAGTAGTTTCGATTATAGATTCGATTACAGCTCGTTGTTTCGTATTTCGCTGTTGCATCTGAAACAAAAAAACTTGTCTGCGCCCGACACTTCAATACTTTCATTAATGATATTAAATTATCATTAGTAAACTTTGAATAAACGAGACAAAATTGCCGGTATGTCGATCGCACTATTTCAGATTTCCCGTGCAGCTTCGGTCACTGAATGCAGTGAGTGCAACCGAGGCTTTTCCCAATGATCCATCTAAAAACAGTAAAGAGGCCAGTCCTAGCATGCTCGTTATTGACACTCACGGTCAACTTGCACGCTGTCTACAACGTTTCGACGATTCCCATATCACCCGAAGGGCAGTTTACCGCAAATAACGGCACTATCCATTACTGGACAGCATCAGGAGGTTATTCGACCTACGATACCGCTTCCGGTACTACCAACCCTATAGGTCTTCCGCCCGGGGGAACCCTCTCGAATGGCTTTGGAGACGCCTTTGGAGTTTACGACTCTTCGAATAATCTATTCTACGCAGCCTCGCTTTACGGCTTTTCAGACAGCGATGTCTACACCTACAACGGCAGCGGCGGCTCATGGCAGACTCCCGGACCTGAAGGTGTGACGATGATCAACGCTTACGGAGGACAAGTCTCTAGTGGCCAATTGTATGTTTCCGGCCTAGCCGAGCCCTGGAATGGTACCACAGGTCAATCTAATTTTGTCTTTGCCTTCGACCACCTTGCAATTCCCGGTGGAGATCCGGCTCGCCATGATACATTGATTGAAACGGCCGGGAACTCCGCCCATCTGGCAATTGCCCCGAATGGCGATTTTTATTATGGGACATTTACGACCAACACCCTTTATCGCTGGACCGCCTCGCAGGTCGCTAGCGTGGTCAACGACCTCTACGCCGACGAGGAGGACACTTTCCTCACTCTCGGTGATGCGGCCGAAACTTGGGCCCTCCCAGGAGGTGGCAACGGATTGGCCGTAGACGCGGGAGGGAATGTCTTCTTCGCGGTAAACGATTTCTCGGGGACCAATGACCTACACACTCTCGGTTGGCTGGACACCGAAACCGGAACCTACGAAACGATTGTTTCGTCGAATAACTTCACAGAATTTTACGGAGCTATTTCGGTGGACGGCGACTTTAGCCAGGGAGATCCCCTTTATTTTACACCTTCTCCCGGCGGAGATATTCTCGAAGTGACCATCGTCCCTGAGCCTGCGATCTACGCTTTGCTGTTTTCCGGATTCGCATTGCTTTTCGCGTGTAGAAGGAGCGGGAGACTGGATTGACCTCTTTGAGACTACAAATCGTCACCTGATGAGCATGAAAACAAGCATTGGCACAAACAGCTCCGTCGCATTTGCCGCGTCATTGTTGATGGTAAATTCTGCCTTGGCAGGCCCCTACTCTGACTTCTCGGGAGGCACTGAGGGTGCGCCAGACAACCCGATTCCGCGGTCAGATATCTCCATCTTCGAAGATTCAATTGTAGATTATTCCCCTGCGCCCGGCGTCGGGTCTGGTTTTCAAAACCCTTCAGGTGGCTCTGCGTCGCTAGGTGATCTCTACAGCCCAGTAAGTCGACCGACCGGACTTCCTTTAGGCTTTGATCGTCTCTACCGGCCCGAGGTCGGTTCGGAGCCAAGCTCCTTTCATGCAGGGAGTGGTGTTACCGACAATTTTTCTGGAGATGTAAATAGTTCTACAGACTCCTACGGATTCATTGGAATCGACGGACCCGGTTCCATCACTGTCGGCTTCGCCAATCCGATCTTCAACGGCGCCGGTGCGGATTTCGCCGTGTTTGAAAATGGCTTTGGCTTTGGAGGCGGGTTTTTTGCAGAACTAGCACATGTTGAAATATCCACCAATGGATCTGACTTCTTACGCTTTCCTTCAATCTCGCTCAACACGGAGGCTGTGAGCACACTTGGCACGTTTCAACTTTACGACATGACGAACGTCTACAACTTAGCCGGTAAGCACGGAACCAACCTAGGAACGCCTTTTGATTTGAACGAACTGGTCTCGGCACCCGAGGTGATCAACGGCGACGTCGATTTGAATGAGATCAACTTCATTCGGCTCGTCGATGTGGTTGGAAGCGGCGAATTGCTGGACGAAGGTAGCCCCATCGCGGGTCTTGATTTGGATTCTTTAGGTAATCCCATTTTGGACAACTGGGTAACCTTCGACTCGAGTGGATTCGACTACCTTGGTCTGCCAACTGGCTCTGTTGGTGCGATCAACGTCGTACCTGAACCAACCGCATTTGCTCTGATCCTAGGCCTCAGTTCGCTTCCGTTCTGCCTGCGCCGCCGTCGTAAACGTCGATGAAGCTGGTCCTTGTTCAGATCGTGCTCATACTCTTGATCGCTGGAAGTCTGGCGGCCAATCAGTCGCCCATTGATCCCTCTCCTGGGGGTGGACCCTTCTCAATATCTCTCGATGATCCGAACAACCCTTGGGATGCTCCTATTCCCGGCTTCGTTGGACCGGATGGCATCGGAAAGGCGAATATCGACGACGGAGTGGGTTTCGTTGCCAATCCGGATAACTACGTGAATCCGCTCTTTTTCGGTTGGGCCGATTCAGTCGCTGGATATTCATTGATCGACGATCCAGATGCACAGGCTCTCTACGACTTCATGTATGACTACGATCCGGGATTTGTCGATCCGGCCAACATCCTTGGGCCGGTCACCGGCGATGTTTTCGACATCGTTTCGCTGGGAGACACGTGGCCCAGCGAGTGGCCGAACGATTCAAACCATCCTACCAGCACAGGTCCCGGGACAATCACTGTCGTTTTTGACGAGCCAATCCGGGATATGACGGGAGCAGATTTCACGGTGTTTGAGAACGGATTTGTCGCCAATTCTTCGACAGTGAACGGCACAGTTGCCGGTGAGATTTCCGCGGAACTTGTCTACGTCGAGGTTTCAGCGGATGGAGTCAACTTCGTGCGATTCCCATCTGCCTCACTCACATCGCCAGGACCTTTTCAAAATGGAACGATCGGCCCGTATGCGACGATCGACTCATCGCAGGTATACAATTTGGCCGGCAAACACTCCAACGCCTATGGCTTTTCCTGGGGCACACCGTTTGATATCGCCCAAGTTGGGCTTTCGCAGGTAACCCACATCCGGTTGGTCGATATCCCGGGCACAGGTCTGTTTTCCGATAATGCCACTGGACTCACCGATCCCGCGACCGATCTGCCGTTCTCAACCGACCACCCCATCTACGACGCCTGGTGGACCTGGGGTTCTGGGGGAGCAGACATTGAGGCCATAGGTGCCATCTCCCAACAGATGACCTATCTGGAATGGCCACAACTCCAACTTTTGACAGCCACCGACCGCGATCCTGGCGATGACCCGGAAAACGATGGGCTGACTAACCTCGAGGAATACGCGTTCGCTATGCTGCCCTGGAAGGCTCAATCAGAAGTTCACCCTTGTCATATTGCCATCGTCGAAAAAGATGGCGAACGACGCGCAGAGTTCACCTTTCGCCGGGACGAGCGTCTTACCGACCTGACCTACAAAGTCTGGGTAACCGATAGCCTTTTGAATCCAGAGGACTGGGAATTGATGGCAAGTTCAACGGGCGGACAGCCGCTCGTCGCAGTCGAAGGCATGAATCCCGAAATCTCTGAAACCAGTGACAGCGAGATCGCTTCGATTGGTGTGATTCGTAGGGTGACCGTGCGCGACACGAAAACTGTGGCTGAGGCGGCTCACCGTTTCTTCAAGGTCGAAATCGTTCAGCAAGACTCTTCATGAGGCGAAGGTCTGGATTCACTCTCATTGAGCTGGTTCTGGCTCTTACAGTTGTCCTACTTCTCGGTGCAGCAATAAGCGCGTCTGTGCAATCTGCCCATTCGTCTTCACTGGCTATCCGTAGTGCCACAAATATCCGCCAGCTAGCCGTCGCAAATCTCAATTATGCTGCCGAGCACGGAACCTTTGCTCCGATTGCGAACCGAAATAATACAAAACGATGGAGCGGTGGAAGAGCTTCCGACGGTTCCTTCGACCCTGCTCTTGGCTACCTCGCCGATTATCTCGGTGAGTCCCGTCAAGTGACGCCGTGCCCGCTCTTCACGGAAATGGTGACCGGAGGCGATAGTTTCGAAAGCGGAGCCGGAGGTTACGGCTACAACGACAATTACGTCGGTGGTCGACCTGAGGGGCAATCCGGAGGGCGCCGCGCATGGGACAGCGACGGCGACAGGATCGCCGCCCGTCCGTCCCAGATTTTGGAGCCGTCCAGAACCGTCATGTTCACCTCCTCTGCGTACGCAACAGGCGACTCTGTTCAGGAGTATCCCTTCAGCCACCCTCCTTTCTGGGACTTTGGCAGCGGACCGAGTGGAATGCGCCCCTCTCCCAGCGTCCATTTCCGCTTCAGCGGTCGGGCTCTCGCCGCCTGGTGCGACGGACATGTGTCTTTTGAATCTATCGAGTCCAGGGATGTCGGGCACAATCCCCACGGTGGAAATGCAGACACACAAATGCTCGGCTGGTTTGGACCCGACGAAAACAACGGTTTCTGGAATCCAGAGAATCAATAAACTTGAACAACCGAAAGCCTCTTTTGAATCACCAGACTATTCTCTCCTACTCGCACACGACTCTCTTCACTACTCAAATCGCGCTAAGGACTGACAACGGATCGCCGACAAACGCTTCTCGATAATCTTTAACTACAAACAATAGCGAAAACAATCATGACAAGTAAAAGAATCATCTCGACCATATGGATCTTGCTGCTATCCGCCTTGCCCGTCTCGGGGAATATTTCGACCCTCACCGGGTTGCTCCCTGGGCCGAACCTAAACAACAACCCAAACAACGGACCCGTTGGCGAAAATCAGAGCTTTATGGATAACGGGGCAATCTATGGTTTCGATGCCAACGAGTTCGGTTCTTCTCGCTTCTGGGACGGTTTCAGCACTTCGAGCGAGACGGCCACCGCATTTGGTTCCGATACCGTTGGATTCGCAAATGAAATGAAGGCCATAACCGGTAGCGGAAACGGCGACGATGTCTACGGGATCTATTTCAACTCCGAGGAAGGCATCACCTTTTCGGCGGGCTCTGCTACAGTCCAGTCAATCGACATAACCAATACAACATATGTCTATTACGCCCTTTTATTCGGAGCAGACGGCTGGAACGATATGGAAGAGGTTCCGACAAACAGTTTTGTCACCAAATACGCCGATGGAACTTACCTTGACGAATACGACAACTCCCTAACGCCCTTCGGAGTTGGTGACTTTTTTGAGGTAACTGCAACCGGGTATCTTGGAGGATCACCAGTAGACACATCAACTGTTCGTTTAGCAGAGTGGAACGTGAGCTCCGGCTCGTTTGAGATCGAAGAGGAATGGAATACATGGACCCTCAACTTCAGCGAAATCGATACCTTGGAGTTCTCAATCGCAGGGACCGACACAGGTGATTTCGGCCTTAACACACCTGCCTATTTCGCATTCGACAACTTGACGTTCACTCCGGTTCCGGAGCCTGCGTTTGCCGGATTCATCTTCGCTTTTGGGGCATTTGCACTCGTTTGCGGATTCAGGAGAAGACCGAGAGAAAGCCGGTGCTAAAATAGAGTTACCTGAGCAGGATTCGAATAATCACCTCCAAGGTATTTGTGGAACGCAGGTGCACCTCGCATGCTGATACCCTTCATGGAGAAGTCCGATCCTACTCCCTACGAATCTCATTTCCACTATTGGTCTCGACAATGATACTTTTCGCCTATGCATAAAGAGAATGCTGCAAGCTGGTATTGTTGGACTACCGAATGTCGGAAAAAGCACTCTTTTTAACGCGCTTACGCGGACCCGAAAGGCTGAGGCTCAGAACTATCCTTTTTGCACGATCGAACCGAATGTCGGTGTGGTGACGGTACCTGACGAGCGGCTCGCCCCACTTGCAGAGCTCGTTTCGACAACAAAGATCGTCCCCGCAGCGGTCGAGATGGTCGACATTGCCGGACTCGTTGCCGGAGCAAGCAAAGGGGATGGTCTGGGAAATCAATTTCTCGCAAATATTCGGGAGGTCGATGCGATTGTTCAGGTGGTTCGCTGTTTTGAAGATGCGGATGTCGTTCACACCATGGGAGAGATCGACCCGGTGCGGGATATCGAGACGATCGAGACCGAACTGATCCTCGCAGACCTCCAGAGCCTGGCCAGTCAGGAAACGAAAGTCCAAAAGAAGGCCCGTGGTGGTGACAAGGATGCAGCAAAATCCCTCACGCTGATTCAGCGCCTCATTCCTTTCCTCAATGAGGGTAAAGCGGCTTTCCAACTACCTCTGGAAGAAGGTGAAGACTCATTATTGCCTCACTTGAATTTGCTGTCATCCAAACCAGTGCTCTACGCCTGCAACGTGGCCGACACTGACTTGGCAGATGCAAACTCCTTGAACTCGGTGAAAGCGGTGAAGAATTACGCAGAACAACGCGGTGGCGCTGGAGTTTGTATCATAAGCGCGCAAACCGAGGCGGAGCTGATCGATTTTGAGCCTGACGAAGCACGAGAATTCCTCGCTGAGCTAGGCGTCCGCGATTCAGGCGTTGGTCTTTTGATTCGCTCCACCTACGAGCTATTGGGCCTCGCCTCCTTCCTCACCGCCGGAGAGCCCGAAGTCAGGGCATGGACTTTCCGGAAGGGAATGAAGGCCCCTCAATGCGCAGGTGTTATTCACACCGACTTTGAGAAAGGATTCATCAAAGCGGAGGTCGTGACCTACTCTGATTTAGTGGAGGCCGGCAGCCTACAAGGTGCCAGAGATGCCGGAAAATTCCGGCTGGAAGGCAAGGAATACGAGGTTGTTGACGGAGACGTGGTCCACTTCCGGTTTGCGTAGACCCAACGCTTGCAGACCTTCCACGGATCTGCTAGCAAGAATCATACCATGCCGGATCAGGGATTCCAACAGCTGCAGAAACAGAGCCAATCACTGGTTCTCGCCCCGCAGTTACGCCAGTCCCTGAAAATCCTTCAAGCGCCTGCCATGGAGTTGCGATCCTCTATTCTTGAGGAGCTTGAACTCAACCCAACGCTTGAGGAACTACCGATGGACGGGGTCAGTCTCGACGATTCTGGAGAGAGCTCCGAGACCGATTCCACTGAATCTGAAATGGACTTTGAGAAAGAGGACTATGAACTCCTGAACCAACTCGACGAGGACTGGAGAGATGGACTTGGTGGAGAAGGTGCGGCGAGGACTCCTTCATCAGAGGAGGAAGAGCGAAGGAAGCACTTTTTCGATTCTTTCGTGGGCGAAATCTCTCTCCAACAACATCTCCTTGGGCAGGCAGATCTTTCCGAGTTGGATACTCTAGATCGCAAGGCCCTTGAGTTTTTGATCGGTAGCTTAAACCGTGACGGTTTCCTTGAGGAGGATTTGGAGAATATCGCTCTGGTAGAGAATCTACCGCTCAATAAGGTCCAGCAAATGCGCGATCTTCTCCTCACTTTTGATCCGGTGGGTATCGGAGCAAAAGACCGCCGCGAGTGCCTTTTGGTCCAATTAGAACTATCGGGAAAAGAGAAGACGCTCGCAGCCCGCATCCTTCGTGAGGAGTACCCTCTCCTTCTTCGCCGTAGAATTCCCGAACTATCCCGAAAATTCGGCGTGGATACGGAAACCATTCATCGAGCGCTAGCGGATATCGGGAGTCTTGATCCTGCGCCGGGAAGAAGGTTTGCCGAAGACAACAATCGGGTGATCGTTGCGGACGTGAAGATTTTCCAGGATGAGGAAGGAGAGTGGAAAATCATCCTCAACAATGACTACATCCCTCGGCTTCGGATTAGCAGCGTATACAAGAGCATGATCGCCCAGGGAAAGTTACCGACTAAGGAGCGGGAGTATCTACGGGAACGAATTCGTTCCGGTCGATTCCTGATGAATTCGATCGAGCAGCGGCAGCAAACCGTCGAGCGCATCGCCTGGCAACTTCTCGACCTACAGAAAGAATTTTTTGAGGAAGGAGTTTCCCGGCTTCGTCCTCTTACCATGAATCAGGTAGCGGAGATCATAGGCGTCCACGAAACGACCGTGAGTCGGGCGATTGCAAATAAGTATATCGACACTCCTCACGGTATTTTTGAGATCAAGTATTTCTTCACGGCCGGGTATGAAACCAAAGACGGAAACTCCGTATCCAACCGAAGCATCAAGGATACGATTCAGCAGATTGTTGACGGCGAAGATTCGACCAAACCGCTCAGTGATCAGGTCATCGTGGAAATCCTGAAAGAAAAAGGCTACAAAATCGCCCGCCGCACGGTAGCCAAATACCGGGATGAACTCGGCATTCTTCCAACCAATTTACGGCGATCCTACTAGGTTGGGTGAACAACGGAGTCACTTTGACTGTCGGCGTTGAAGGAAACCGTGCCGACGCAGCAATCCAAAAGGAAGCCCGATGGATTGCTTCAGAAAGCATACCCGGAAGACCGGTGGAAGGAATTGCCACGGTGATTCGAAATGTCCTTGCGTCCGCAGAAATGAAGCCCTCGGAAATGGACTCTATTTGCTATTCGGGAGGTCCCGGTTCACTCCTGGCACTGAGGACCCTTTCCATGATTCTAGAATCGTGGAAAGGTCTGGATAGTCCTAGCGGCTGCACCCATTTCAGATTCTCCGGACTCATATGGACTGCAAGGGAGATCCTCAGGACGGGACGTGAGTCCACTTTCACCGTGCTCAGTCCCTGGCGTAGAGGTGCCTGCTTTGGTGTTTTTGTAGACGAGAACCAACCCAATGAAAAAGATATCGAACTCTTCGACACCGAAAAAGGCACAAACCACGACCACCCAACCTTTCTACTGGGAGAAGACCGGCATGGAATCGACCTCACCATTCCCGTGAACAAAGTCTTGCTTCCAGAGCTTACCACTTTGCAGCTCCATTTGGATCAACCGGGTTTTCTGGTCGAGACCCAAACGGTTTCCCCCCTTTTCAACGGAAAAGTAGACTACAAGAAATGGTTCCCAAAGTGATACCGGGGAATTTCTTTGCCCTATGAGTACCACCGGACATCACCGATGCTGGGCAGAGATTGACCTCGCAGCTCTTGAAAGAAATTTGGTCAGTATCCGGAGCAAGCTTCCGCGGGGTATCCGATATGTAGCCGTGGTAAAAGCCGACGCCTACGGTCACGGAGTCCATCCCACGGTATCCCGTTTAATGCAGGCTAATGCGGACGCATTTGCAGTCGCAAACGTTGAGGAGGGAGCGAGATTGCA
The DNA here is from genome assembly GCA_038744685.1 of Verrucomicrobiota bacterium. Taxonomy (NCBI): domain Bacteria; kingdom Pseudomonadati; phylum Verrucomicrobiota; species Verrucomicrobiota bacterium. The sequence goes on along the minus strand of JBCDMB010000001.1, from coordinate 193,299 downwards.
GGAAATCGCAAAGGGCTGGCCGATTCTTGTGCTCGGTGCTGTTTTACCGGAAGAAGAGGGAGCCCTTGTGCAGCTGGGGCTTACTGCAACCGTTTCTTCAATTGAAGAAGTGAGCCGCTTCTCGTCCGCTGCGACAAGAATTGGGAAAGACCTCGACGTTCACGTGAAGATTGATACCGGCATGGGCCGACTGGGAGTGTGGCATGAAGAGGCAAAAGAGTTGTTTGATGCCGTGTCCGCTCGAGACAACCTCCGATTGAGGGGAATTTATACTCACTATTCCGATGCGACCGGATCCGAGGAGTTCACGCGGGAACAGAAAGACCGTTTCCTGAAAGCGTTGGAATCCGTGGAAAGAAAAGATGACCGAGAGCTTCTTATTCATGCCGACAATAGTGCTGGCACAGAGGCTTTTGATCGGGCGAGTCCCTTCAATGCGGTCCGTGTCGGTCTTCTGCAGTTTGGGGTAAACCAGTATTCCTCAACCTTACTGGAGTCTGTTCGAACAGAACCGGTCTTTCGATTCGTTACTCGGATAGGCCTTACGAAGACACTACCCCCAAACACTCCGATTAGCTACGGCCGGACATTCACCACAGAGAAAGCCACTAAAGTTGCAATCTTAACTGCAGGCTATGGCGACGGGATACCCACGGCCGCAAGTAATCGGGGTAAAGTTCTGATTCAAGGAGCGATCTGCCCCATTCTCGGCCGGGTAACCATGGATCAAGTCATCGTGGATGTATCCTCTCTCGAGAAAGTCGAAGTTGGCGAAAATGCCGTCCTCATTGGAAGGGATGGAAATCAGGAGATCACCGTCTCTGAGTTTAGCGAATGGACCGATTCCATCCCATGGGAAGTATTCTGCAGCGTCACGAAACGAGTCCCCCGAGTCTATCGAACGAACCGGGTATAGGTATCAAAATGTTAAAGACTACTCTTCCCGAACGATGGGCACTCATGGTACTTAGCAGCGTAATTCTAGTCATCTTGCTGATCGCAAGTTGGGTAGACTGATTCCTATTCAAAACCCTGGGGACCCGAAGGAGGAGCGCCTCGAGGTTAGAAACAACTGTTCAAGAACGGATTCTTCGCATACTACATTATTTCCGCGCACCTAAACCCAGCAGACCAAGACTATGACTCAACACGAAACACCAGACCCCAGCATTCTGGCAGGAGGTTCGCAGGTTTCTTCCAGAGACAGTAATCAAGGATTCACATTCAAGGAATTCGTCCGGTTTGTGCGGTTGTTTCCGTGGACTCTTCTACTGATTGCAGTAGCGGTTATCGTCGAATTCTTACCCGATTCACTCAAGGGCACGACCCTGGACTACTCGATGGTGGTATTCGCTCTGGTAGTTTTCGTTGTAGAGGTATTGAAGGGCGCGGACATCAAGCTAACCCGATTCGTCATTGATTTGGTGGTAGCGGTTTGCGCGGTGGTCATTGCAACCGCTCTTCTCACCTACGAAATCAGCCGGACAGGAGAGTCCCCGCAGTTCTACCAATGGGTAGTTGCCGCAGTCGTTGTTTTAGATGCCATTATCGGCACAACCATTGCCTTTTCCACTGCCTTGCGGAACATGGCCGTCGCACACGACCTTTAAGAAGGGTCTATCCTCAGCATCACGACACACTTTCATCTCCCCAATGCCTTCAGAAAATAAGATTCTTCTCGGCGTTAATATCGATCATAGCGCAACTCTTCGTCAGGCCCGCTACCGAGACGAAGAAAAGACTTGTGGCGGCTTCATCGAACCCGACCCCGTTTTAATAGCCCTTCGCTCTGAACTTGCAGGTGCCGACGGGATCACCGTGCACTTGCGGGAAGATCGGCGGCATATTCAGGACCGCGATATCTATCGACTGCGCGAAAGCCTATCCACCCGGATGAATCTGGAAATGGCTTGCCAGGCCGACATGCTTGAGATCGCACTCGATCTCCGGCCGGAGGCAGTGTGCCTCGTTCCGGAAAATCGTCGCGAGGTCACTACCGAGGGAGGACTAGACCTGAACAGGCTTGTCTCTGAAGACGGTGACTTCGTCCAAAAGCTTAGCAGTGCTGGCGTAGAAGTAAGCCTCTTTATCGATCCAGAGCCCAATCAAATCGAGCTCGCACAGAAACTCAGTGCACCCGTGGTCGAGTTTCACACGGGTTCGTTCGCCCGCTCTTTTGGTTCCGCAGGCGAGGAAAGCGAGTGGGAAAGATTGCGCAATGCTGCGGAAATCGCGCACACTGCCGGGATCACAGTAAACGCCGGGCATGGAATCAATTATCGAAATGTTGATAGAGTCTGCCAGCTCCCCCATCTAAACGAATTGAACATAGGACACAGCATCCTCTCCCGAGCTCTCCTTACCGGAATCGAACAGGCTGTCCGGGATATGAAAAGCGCGATTGACCGCGCAACGAGTTGAAGAATGGTTCCTCCCGAGATTCCAAAGAACAGTTCCGTGCTCGGAATCGGGATCGACTTTATTGAGGTTTCACGGATCGCCAGAGCACTTGAAAGACAAAGAGAACGCTTCCGGAATCGAGTATTTACGGACGAAGAGCTGGCTTACTGCGACGGTATGAAATTCCCTGCGCCTCACTTTGCGGCGAGGTTTGCTGCGAAAGAAGCCGTCTCCAAGGCTTTTGGAACTGGGATCGGAGAGTTCTTGGGATGGAAGTCTGCCGCAGTCGCTAAAGATAGTCTCGGAAAACCATTCATTCGGCTGGACTCCCAAGGCAAAGAGCTTTTGCAGAAAAAGGGTGGAAACGATGTGTTGGTCAGCCTTGCCCACACCAAGGAGCATGCAACTGCCGTTGCTGTGCTGGTTCGCTGAAGTAAGGGCACCTCGTCGATGAATATTCACTCCCATCCCGTTCTCTCCTGCTCGGATGCAGTGGATTATGAGCGCGCTTTTTTCTCCAAGAGTGCCGAGTCGGAAGACGTTGTCATGTTTCGAGCGGGGCGCGCAATCGCCGAAGCCATCGAAGATGACTTTGAGGAAATCAGCGGCTTCCCCGCAAAGGGAAAAGCGATCGTTCTTGCTGGGAAAGGTCATAACTCAGGGGACGCACTCATTTGCGCGAACACACTTAAGGATCGACATCCGGACTTGGACATTCTGGTCCTCCTGGCGTTTCCAGTCACTGACCTAAAAGACAACGTTCGAGCGCCCTACGAGCTCCTGAGAGTCCGTAGCAAGGTGTTCATTCTCACCGACGAGGCCGACATCGATGAAGTCCTGTCAGTATTCGCCGATGGAAAGTGCATCGATCTTTGTATCGACGGGCTATTTGGAATGAATCTCAGCCCACCTTTGCGGGGAAATCCGCTCTCACTGATTGAGGCGGTAAACCGTTTTCCGGCAGTCCGGCTGCGGGCTGCTGTTGACTTGCCATCTGGAATCGGAGACGAAAGCGATCCTAAAGCCTTTAACGCTGATTTCACCTACGCGACGGGTATCGCCAAGCTGCCAGTTTCCGACAATCGTTCGATCAACAAAGTTGGAAGGCTTCGTTATCTCGATCTCGGTTTCTTCTCTCCAAAAACCAAGACAGACTCCGATCTTCGGGTTCTTCTGCCCACGATTCTCTGGCAGCTGGCCTCGTTCCGGCAGCCCACCACTCACAAGAGAACTTACGGTCACCTGCTTGTTCTCGCCGGCTCCGAATCTATGCCGGGAGCGTGCATTATGGCCACGATGGCAGCTGCCAATTCTGGCGTAGGTTTACTCACCGTCGGCACTGTTGAACGGGTAGCGGCTGCGGGAGTCATCGCTCAACCGGAAGCCATGTGGACCTCTGTGCCGTCGTCTGAATCCGGAGCCCTCCATTCAGGCATCATCGACCAACTCAATCAGAAGCTCACTGACTACACCGCGATCCTTGCAGGTCCGGGACTCGGGCGTTCAGCTGAAGCACACAAATTGGTGAGGCACCTTGTCGAGAAAGTGGACCGTCCAATTGTGCTCGACGCAGACGGGCTCTTTCCGGAAATCACGCAATCCCTATCAAAAAGGCCGGTGGAATTCCTGCCGATAGTCATTACGCCCCACCTCGGAGAGTGGAAGCGAATCGGAGGGCACCCATTTGAAGACAATGGAGCAGAGGCACTGAAGAGTTTCTGTAGAACCTACAACTGCGTCACAGTCCTCAAGGGTCCTCGAACCCGAATAGCGAATGCATCCACAGTCTACCTCTCACCTTTTGGGGGTCCAGTCCTTGCTCGGGGCGGAACTGGAGACCTATTGGCCGGTATGGTTGGTTCCCTACTCTCTCAGGATTCCCGAAATCCAACTACGGCCGCTGTCCTCGCCACCGTATGGCATGGCCGAGCCGCTGATTGTCTTGCCCGTGCACAGGGAAACGCAGCCGTTAAAACCACTCGCCTGTTGGACTACCTTCCGGAAGCGCTCGGTTTCAAACACTAGAGCGTTCTGTATTCATCACTTTTTACGCAGCTTCCAGACGGTTTCTTCGCCCAGCCGGTGATCAAAGGCTTCCCGAGGCTTCGCCACCGACTCGACTAAAAAAAGCGGTGAAAACAGTCGGTGAGCTTGTTCTTCCGAAATCCCCCATGGTGGTGGTGACCTCTCCTCCAATGCGGTAAAAAGGACAGCAAAAACACGACCTTCCGGATGCAAAAGGTTCGCAAAACTCCTCACGGCCTTTTCCCACCCGTCTGGACCGACCGCGCATAAGAAAGTGTGCTCGAAAACCGCATCGAATCTCTCCTGAACTCCGGCGTCCTCTTGCTCAGATTCGAAGAGATTCCGTTCAAAAAACTCTAGGCGATCACTGCCGTAGCGCTTTCGAGCTCCCTCTATGGCAGTCCGGGCAAGATCCCATCCTTCTACGGAATGACCTGCCGCTGCCAATGCGGCCGCGTCGTGCCCAAAGCCGCAACCAGGAACCAATATCCGGGATTCGGGAGCAAAGAATTCCAACGCTTCATTGACCGCTGGAGCCGGACGACCCTGATCCCATCCGGCGTCCCCAATCTTGTAACGGTACTCCCAATCAGTTCGCGGGTTGTCATCCCTGTTTTCCTCTGCAATCCTGCCTCCCATGTCTCAAAACCTGCAAGTGAAAGCCAGTGAATCGCCTTCTGCAAATGCAGATCTGGTTCTCTTTACGGCCAAGGATCAGTTCACCACGCGACCGTTTCGGGCTTCAGAGTTTGATGGGGAACTTGGATCCAGTGCACTCTACCATGCCGAAGACAGGCTCGAAATTCATATTGGATTGGGACAGCAAGAGAGTCTGTCCGGTCATTCCTACCGGCTAGCAGCTGCCCATGCAGCGCGAAAGGCGACCGCTGCAGGTTCTACCGAAATCGCACTCGACATCAGTGAAACCGAAGAGTTCGTCTCTGAAATTGCAGAAGGTCTCTTGATGGGTTTCTACCGTTTCGACCAGTTTCGCTCGGATACTCCGGAGCAGTCGTTGAAAAAAGTTACTTTGGTGGGTCCAAAAAAGACCCTAAAGTCTACCCGAGCCCAAATCGCAAGAGGGATCGCGATCGGCAGTTCAATCAGTTACTGCCGGGAACTTGGAAACCTCCCAGGGAATGAAATCTATCCCGAGAAGTTGGCTCTCGAAGCAAGGCAAATTGCCGAATCCGATGTTGTAAAATGCAAAATCTGGAACCTGGCTGGACTGAAGCGTGAACATTTCGGCGGCATTGTTGCAGTGGGTGCGGGGTCCGCAAATGAGCCCCGTTTGATCCGTCTTGACTACAATTCAGGTTCTCGGGGAGTTCCAACGGTGGCAGTCGTTGGAAAGGCGATCACTTTCGATTCTGGTGGACTTTGCATCAAGCCGGGCGAGCACATGGATGAAATGAAGTTCGATAAGATGGGAGGGTGCGCAGTCCTTGGCGTCCTCCGGGCAGTCTTGTCCTTAAAAACACGGGCAAATGTTATCGGAATTCTAGCCGCCGCCGAAAACATGACTGGATCGTCTGCATACCGTCCGGGTGACATCCTACGCAGCTACGACGGCAAAACCATCGAAGTGGCAAACACCGACGCCGAAGGCAGAATTGTTCTCGCTGATGCCCTTGGCTATGTTCGGGAAAAGGTAAAACCCGACCTAGTAATTGATCTCGCCACGCTCACCGGAGCCTGCGTTGTGGCTCTCGGCGAAGAAAGAGCGGGCCTTTTTTCCAAAGACGAGACAATTTCCCAACTACTTTGCTCTGTTGGTGATCAGATCGGGGAAAAAGTCTGGCCTCTTCCGGTAGGTGACGAGTTTGACGAGATGATCACGAGCAAGGTCGCCGACGTTCGCAATCTAGGGTCTACCCGTTGGGGCGGTGCCTCTACGGCGGCTTCGTTTTTGTTGAAGTGGACCGATGGCTTGAAACACGTTCACCTCGACATTGCTGGACCTGCAATGAGTTCGAAGGAAAGATTTTATCGCTCCGAAGGGGCTTCCGGGTTCGGAGTCAACCTAGTCGTTCGGTTCATCGAGAAATGGGCCGAATCATTTCAAAATCTTTAGATATCGGTCAATTCCATGGCCCGAGAAACCGCAGGTGCGGATAGAAAACGCTTAATTGTGAATCGCCTTCTCAAAGGCGAAAAACAAGTCAGGATCGCAGAAGAACTCGGCGTGACTCGCCAGGCGATTTCCTTTGTTTGGAAAGCCTATCAGAAAGATGGGGACAAAATCTTTGAGACACCCGGGAAAGGGCGCCGAAAGGAGGCCGATATCCTTTCTCCGGTTGAAGAGACAGAGTTGATCCGCTGGCTCCGATCGAACTCCCCGAAGGAAATTGGCCTCTTAGGAACCACCTGGAACCTAAGATCAGTCAAGCGGGCAATCAAGATCCGCTACGGAAAATCGGTCAGAATCGCCATTGCGCACAAGGTCTTCCAAAGCGCTTTTGCGGCAGTGATCGCAGAAGAGGCCACAACGCCTTCACTACCTGTTGATCTGCCTCTTTCTACACCGGGTGAAGGCTCCAAGGACGGTATCTCTGGTTTTTCGGAAGAATTTCCCTCGATCGAGGAAATGGCGCGGGTAAACCGCGAAACAAGAATCTCGAACTCGCCAGAGTTTTCTTCCGATTCACACCGGAGCTCTACCACTCACGGCGTCCGCACAGGAAAACACGCAAAAGGAAAACGGAGCCCTCGGAAAAAGGTGAAGCGACGAAAGAAGTGAGTGCGAGAAGTTCTAAGCTTCTGCGCTGACTTGCTGAGAAGCCTGAACGGTCGCAGCCTCTCCACCGGTTTCTTCCAGGAGAATTTTGTACTCATAAGCGTCTTTCAACGCCTCCCAACTTGCCTCGATTATGTTGTCAGAAAGACCCACCGTTCCCCACGAACGGGACCCGTCCGTTGATTCCACTTGGACCCGAATCTTGGCATCCGCTCCCTCGTTCGAGTCGAGAATCCTCACCTTGAAGTCGACCAACTTCATTTCTGCGACGCACGGATAGAGAGGCTCAAGCGCCTTCCTTAGCGCGTGATCGAGAGCACCGACGGGACCTCTCGCCTCAGCCACCGTGTGACTCTCAATCCCGTTCACCTCAATCTTAACTGTTGCCTCCGAATAGAGTTCACGGGTCGAGATTGTCTCTTCCGAAACCGAGGCCCTGTAGCCCTTCAACTCGATCCGCTCTGGACGCCCGTGCAGGTACTGGTCCAGAAGCAACTTAAAAGATGCATCTGCCGATTCATATTCGTAACCGCGAAACTCGAGTTCCTTTAGTTCCTGAAGAAACTCCTTCAATTCGGGAGATCGCGCCTCGAGATCCACACCCATTTCACGAGCCTTCATCATAATGCTGCTCCTTCCCGACATATCGGAAACCAGAACTCTGGATCGGTTCCCGACCAAAGCCGGATCGATATGCTCGTAACTACGCGCTACCTTTGAAGCGGCGTCGGCATGGACTCCTCCTTTGTGAGCAAACGCACTGGCACCCACGTAAGGCGCACGAATATCCGGCCGAAGGTTCGTCATGTCATCCACGTAGAGAGATAGATCCCTCAGCCGATCGAGGTTCGGCGAACAGTTCATCGTATAACCCAGCTTAAGAGCCAGATTAGGAATAATTGATACCAGATTCGCGTTTCCAATCCGCTCGCCATAACCATTTACCGTCCCCTGAACCTGAAGCGCCCCGGCCCTTACGCCGGCAATACTGACAGCGACGCCGAGACCGCAATCATTGTGGCAATGCATCCCGATCCGGGTATCCGGAAACTCTCGGACTACCCGCGCAACGATCTCGTCAACCTCGTGAACCTGTGTGCCTCCATTGGTATCGCAGAGAACCACGAAGGAGGCACCTCCCTGCTTTGCTGCTGCCAAGGTATCCAGGGCATAGGACGGGTTATCCTTGTATCCATCAAAAAAATGTTCCGCATCGTAGATCACCTCGCGTCCCTGCTGAGCCAGATACCGAACGGATTCCTCGATCATCGAAAGGTTTTCCGCTCCTGTCGTGCGAATCACTTTCTCAACCTGGAGCAGGGAAGTCTTACCGAAGATCGTGACGACCGGGGTTTCCGCCTCCAACAAAAGCCGGATTTGAGGATCTTCAGCCACGTCGACGTTGGCACGACGAGTGGAGCCGAACGCCGAGATCTTCGCGTGGGTCAATCGTAGACCTCTCGCCTCTCTAAAAAAGGCCATATCCCGCGGATTCGAGCCAGGCCAACCCGCTTCAATGTAGTCTACCCCAAACTGGTCCAGCTTCTCGGCGATTCTCATCTTGCCGTTTACCGAAAATGAGATCCCCTCCCCCTGACTTCCGTCTCGGAGGGTAGTATCGTATATGCTGACCTTGGGTGTGACCATAAACCTACCACCGTGAACTCTTACACTCAAAGAGGCAAGTATTCGGTTCGTCCGCTACCAGAGGAGACTTGACCCCAACGAAAGAGCCGATTTGCTCGATAGGTTGCTGCCAGGGTAGCTCAGTGGTAGAGCAGAGGACTCATAAGCCTTTTGTCGGGAGTTCAAATCTCCCCCTTGGCACCAGCCTTCGTCCCAGACCTTCGGCTGGGCACTACGGCTGGCTTCGCCTCTACTCCCACACTACAATGCCATCTCACCTTTCTCAGGACGAAGGCTGCCCGCCGAAGTGCCGCAGCGAAGATGCGGACGTAGGAGGGCCTTCCCCGCAACCGAAGTTCTGGTACGTTTATATTCTTCGATCAGATTCATTTCCAAAAGAGACCTATGTCGGAGTTTCGCTGAACCCAAAGGCCAGACTCGCCAAGCACAACCGAGGTGAGAATCGAAGCACTGCCAGATACCGCCCGTGGCGTGTTCTTTCGATTACTGGCTTCCCCTCCCAGATTAAGGCGGAAGCCTTTGAGAGATACCTGAAGTCTGGGTCTGGCCGTGCCTTCCGCAAAAAGCATTTTGAGTAGAGACACCTTCGTCCCAGACCTTCGGCTGGGCACTACGGCTGGCTGATTACAATCACGAGCACGGATAGTACCAAAGTCGTTTCGATTGCGTTTCTCCGCCTCCTTCTCCTTACTCTCGAAGACAATGAAGGTGGCACTTTATCCGGGAACTTTCGATCCGATCACCAACGGGCACCTCGACGTGCTGCACCGTGCTTCGGTTCTTTTCGATAAGGTGATTGTTGCTGTCGCCGAAAATGAAACAAAGGGACCCCTCTTTTCAGTCGAGGAACGCATCTCCCTCATCGAGCAAAACATCGATTCTTCCCAGTTCGAAGTTTGCACCTTTCGAGGCTTGGTCGTGGAGTTCGCCAAGGAGAAGGGCGCGCATGCACTAATTCGCGGATTACGTGCGATCTCGGACTTTGAATTCGAGTTTCAAATGGCGCAGATGAACCGAAATCTCGATGAGTCGATCGAGACAATCTTTCTCATGCCCAACGAAGAGTTTTTCTACACGAGTTCACACCTGATCAAACAGGTGGCTCGGTACACCGAGCGAGAAACAGGCTTGGTGCCGACAAACGTCCAACGGGCACTCAAGGAAAAATTTCCAGCTGATTAGGCGTCTCAGCGCTTCAGAGTTCCACTGCAAAATCGCCAATCAATCCCCAGTTGCTTTCTGCCGAGCAGTTTCCTCGACGGGTGTAACTGTTTCGGTTGAAGAACCGATCAGCAACTCAAACTAGTTTGTAAAGCAACGACCGATCCAAGAGTAGCCTTGCAGATATATACCATTGACTGCATATACTTAATATTGAATATTAGTCTGCGTGAATTATGTTTCGGTCTACAAATGCCTTTGCGACGTGCGCCGGCTTCGAATCCTGAATCTTCTCCAAGAAGGGCCCCTTTGCGTCTGTCACCTGACCGAGATTCTTGGCGAAACCCAGGTCCAAGTGTCGAAGCAGCTTCTTTACATGAAACGTCTTGGGATCCTTGAGGTCGAACGCCGAGCCCAGTGGCGCATTTATCGACTCAAGGAAAAGCGGAATCCACTCTTACAACAGAATTTGAAGTGTTTACAGGATTTGAAGGGAGAGGATTTCCCTTTCGCCGCTGATCTCCGGTTAAGAAAAAGAGTTTGCGCCTGCTCCTCACCCACTACTGCAACTGAGATTTGCCGAGTAGACCTCTAGGGCACTTCGATTAACCTCCTTTGGACGTGACGAGAGCAATTTTGGATTTGAGCAAGGCGACGGCTTCGCTTGGCGGGCTAGAAGCCCGTCTGCGAAGCCGCAACGCGGCTCAAATCCAAAAGTGTCTCGCCCCTCCTTTCGATAAGACTCAAAGCCCTGAGCCTGCCGAAGGGAAGGGGTTGCGGCAGCACCGGTTCCGGGCAGCGTTAGCGGAGAGGTCCGAAGGCCTCTGGCCCGCAAACCTCTCCGCAGACTCACCCGGATTCCGGCGGTGCTGCAATCACGAGCCAAAGGAGGTTAATCGAAGTGCCCTCTAAACAATAACGACAATGGACAAAAAAAAGATCTTGTTTCTCTGCACTGGAAACAGCGCGCGTAGCATCATGGCAGAATATATTCTTCGCAAGAAGGATCCGTTCCGCTTCGAGAGTTTCAGCGCGGGCTCTCACCCAAAAGACTCGCCCCACCCTCTCGCTCTCAAAACACTGAAGGATCGATACCTTATCGATGCATCTGATGCCCGAAGCAAATCGTGGGACGAGTACCGCAAAGTCGACTTCGATTTTGTTCTAACCGTCTGCGACAACGCGCGGGAGACCTGCCCAGTCTGGCCTGGACAGCCAATTGTAGCTCATTGGGGCTCACCCGACCCAGTTGCAGCCCCGGAAGACAAGTTGGAACAGGTATTCATTGATGTAAGCACACAAATCGCTCGTCGAATCGATCTATTGATTAGCCTACCGATCGAGAAACTCGACAGCCTCCGAACAAAGATCGCGAAGGCGACCGCAGATATCGGCAAGCAGTAGAACTCTTGAAACTGAAGCTGGCTTACCAAGCGGGAGCCCCTGCGGTGGAACCGAAAAACCCGCCTACGCACCTTCGGTGACTACGGCGTGGCAGCCTTCGCCTCGCTTCTCTTGGCGAAGGCTGGTGGGAGATACAGAATTCGAATCTGTGACCTCTTGCGTGTCATGCAAGCGCTCTAACCAACTGAGCTAATCCCCCTCGAACCAAAATCTCAGCGATTTTCGTTTCGCACTCGCAGCATGTTGCTGAAAGCCGCAACCTTCTTTTTACGCCGCTTAATCTCGGAAGGTTTCTCGTGGTAGCGCTTCGCGCGGGCGTCGCGGATCACTCCTTCACGATCAAGACGTTTCTTTAGGCGCCGGAGGGCTCGCTCAACGGACTCCCCTTTGCGGATATTCACATCAACTGGCATAGAATTTATGGGTGTTTAGTAGTGGAAAAACCCATGACACAATGGTTTCCATCCCTTCTGGTCAAGAATTTTGCAACCTATTTCGATGCGAGGGATCGGCCGGGAGCTATAAAGATGGATCGTGGCGGCAAGTTTCCAAGAGAAAATCAACGTTTTCGAGCAGGAGACACAAGCCTTCTGTAAAGCTCTGGACGCCGATCCCGCAAGAAGCCCCAGTTAGCCCTATCGATAGCGAGTTGCTCACGATCAAAATGGGCGACGATATAACCAGGATCATCTCTACCAAGCGCATACACCAATTCGCCCGAACTGTCTGCAATAAACGACGATCCGTAAAATTCAATTCCACCACCGGGGCCGTCCTCTCGTCCTAAGCGATTACTTGCCGCAACCGGGATTACATTGGCTACGGCATGCCCCTGCATAACCTTTTGCCATCGGCTCCGAGAATCCATGCCGGGCTCACTTGGTTCTGAACCGATTGCCGATGGGAAAAGGATGCACTCGGCACCTTGGAGAGCTAGGTCACGGGCTACCTCTGGAAACCACTGGTCCCAGCAAACTCCAACTCCAATCTTTCCCTGAGAGGTGTCGAACACCCGTAAACCAGTGTCCCCAGGAGTAAAATAGAATTTCTCCTCATAATTCGGACCGTCAGGAATATGGCTTTTCCGGTAAATCCCATGACAGCCTCGATCTCCGTCAAAGATCGCCAAACTGTTGAAATAGCTCTGATTCGCCTTCTCGAAAAAGCTGTAAGACAAGACTACTCCCAGTTCTTTGCTGAGTCTTTCGAAAAATGAAAAACCCTCGCCCTCACCCACTTCATTTGCAGTCAAAAACCACTTTGGATCCTCCTGTTGACAAAAATACGGGTGCTCAATCAACTCCGGGCTCACCACAATCCGAGCTCCCTTGGATACAGCATCACGGATCAAGGTCTCCGCCTTTTGAAGGTTTCCGGCAACTGTTCCAGTATTCTGAAGCTGGATTACTCCGATAGAGAGGGTTTCCGGTGTAGGCATAAGGGAGACATTCGAAAACGGAAAACGTGACTGCGAGGAGAAAGTTTACTGATCAAAGTAGGCCTTTCCCGAGAAAACCGGTTGGGTGACACAGTGTAATCCACCTCCACCACTGTAAAAGGGCCTCGCATCAAACTGAACCATGTCTCGATCAGGATACACCTCGGCCATGAGATCTCGCACGTAGTCGTCTTTCTTGTCACCGAAACGAGGAAGAATAAGACCGTCGTTGCAGAGGTAATGGTTTAGGTAACTGAAAGGAAGACGACCATTGCCAAAAAACTCTGCGGCCGGTTGAGGAATTCGAATCACTTCGATTTCCAGATCCTTGAGAAAAGTAGCGTTGTCTGCGGTACCTCCGGAGTTGGGATCGTTCCAATCTTTACAGTGATTGAGGAGCACGCGTCCCAGAGGATCAAAAGTTGCGACTACATCCACGTGTCCACCCGTATCATCGCCCGAGAAGCCGGCGGGCAATGCGATCAACCTTGAAACTCCTAAAGCCTCCTGTAAGGCGGCTTCGCAAAAGCCGCTATCCTGCCCATGGTTTCTTCTGGGGTCGTTCAAAACAGGTGCTGTTGTCAGTAGCGATCCCCTACCATCGGAGTTGATCGCACCGCCCTCCAATTCAAGTGGCGAAGAAAAGTGATCCACGTTCATGATCTCTGCCACCGAAGCGGCAGCCTTAGCATCTTTCGCATAAGGTTCAAACCGGCCACCCCAACCCGCAAACCGCCAACAAATTGCCTCTGGATGTCCGTTTTCGAGGATAAAAGTCGGAGCAGTGTCACGCGCCCACGCGTCATCCATTGGGATTTCGTGAATCGTCGCTCTCCTTCCAACCGCCGCTTTTGCCTCCTCAATGACGGTTGGATCCACCCCAAGATAGACGGGTTCAAAAGCCGATAAGACATCAATCAAGCAAACAAAAGCGCTACGGACTTCGGCGAAACTGGCTAAGGACCCGTAAACGTATCTTTCTGCACTAGTGGGCCAAAATATCCAAGTCGCCGAGTGATGCTCCCATTCTCCCGGCATTCTGCGGGTAGAAACGACAGTCATTTTGCCGGAAAAACGAGGCGGTTAGGGTGCAGGAATCTCCCGGGAGATGCGAGGCTGCAGACCTCGAGACTTCAGCTAACCCCTACTGCGAACGCTCACGCAGGCGCACCTGCAGGCTCAGGGCCTCCGCCGATCTCTTTTTCCGTATCGGCCGTCTCACCCTCTTCCGCAGCCTCGTCGTCTGCACTGCTACTTGGAGTAGGCATTGGATCCACCTTGATCACCGGCGACTGAATAGAGCCTGTATCGATGATTTCATGAACGTGTCTTCCTTCGACGGTTTCAAATTCAAGAAGGGCATTCGCTAAGGTGTGGAGATGCTCCATGTGCTCTTCGATAATGTCTTCACAACGGTGATACTGGACATCCACGATTCCACGAATGGCGCTATCGATCGCTTGAGCGGTTGCTTCGCTGTAGTTTTGATCCCGGGAAATTTCCTTACCGAGGAAAATGTGGTCCTGATTCTCTCCATAGGCAATGGGCCCCAGGTCGCTCATTCCCCAATCGCAAACCATCCGGCGGGCCAGCTTGGTCGCCATTTTGATATCGCCGGAGGCTCCACTTGTGATCTCCCCAAGCACCTTCTCCTCCGCAATCCGGCCTCCCATTGCACAGCATATCTGATTTTCAGCCCGTTTTTTTGCCTGGTTGAGAATATCTTTCTTGGGCGTAAACATGGTGCTTCCGAGACTTTGGCCCCTCGGAATGATTGTCACTTTGTGAACGGGAAGATGTCCGTCGTCGATGACTGCCTGGACAATAGCGTGACCTGCCTCGTGGTAAGCAGTGATCTTCTTATCCTCATCGTCCATGAGGCGACGACGCTCCCGGCCAAAGGATATCTTCTCCCTCGCTTCGTCGAGGTCTGATCTATCAACCTCTTTCTTTCTTCTTCGAGCGGCAATCAATGCGCCTTCGTTAAGCAGGTTCGCTAAATCTGCACCGGCGAAACCAGGGGTTGCACGCGCCACAACCTGAAGATCGACTTCCTTGGCGAGCTTAATCTTTCGGGCGTGCACCTTCAGTATCTCTTCCCTGCCGACCAAATCGGGAGGATCAATCACCACCTGCCGGTCAAAACGCCCAGGCCGCAGAAGGGCACGGTCCAGAACGTCAGGCCGGTTGGTCGCAGCGATTACAATAATCCCTTCGTGTCCATCAAAACCGTCCATTTCGACAAGAAGCGAATTCAGCGTCTGCTCGCGCTCGTCGTTGCCGCCTCCAAGTCCAGCACCACGCTGACGACCCACCGCATCAATTTCGTCAATGAAGATGATGCAAGGAGCGTTCTTTCTGGCTTGCTCAAACATGTCGCGCACACGTGCCGCACCAACCCCCACAAACATCTCAACGAAGTCTGATCCCGAGATCGTGAAAAACGGGACGTCCGCTTCTCCAGCTACCGCCTTCGCCAAGAGCGTTTTACCCGTTCCTGGGGGACCGACCATGAGAACTCCTTTAGGAATTTTGCCGCCGATTCGCTGAAATCGCTTCGGGTCTTTTAGGAAGTCGACGATCTCGCTGACTTCCTCCTTTGCCTCGTCACAACCGGCGACATCGCGAAAGATCACCTTATCCCGATCCCGGGTGAGCATCTTCGCCTTACTTTTCCCAAAGCTCATAGCCCCACGCCCTGCGTTCCGCAGCTGGCGAATGAACAGGAAGTAAAGCAGTGCTATGATGAGAAGAATCGGAACCACGCTAACGACCAAATCCGTCAAAAACGTGCTGGCTGGCTCCTCGCGAAAATCATTTCGGATCTTTGTGTAGTCTTCTTCCGTAAGGCGTCCCTGGGCCTGAAAACGGATCGTTTTCAGATCGGTCCGGTCAAGCACCTGCTGGGCGGTGTTTCCTTCAGGAGCCAGCTGTCCGGAAATTGTATACCACTCGGCACCTCCAGTCCGATCGTTCTTGATCGTGCCTCCCACCACTCGTTTGTCTTCTACAGCCTGAATGACCTGAGGAATGCTGAGCTTATCAATGGTGCCACGTTGCGAATCGCTCAAAGCATAAAGGGCAAAAATCGCAGCGATGATTCCCAGCCAGATCATTAAGACCTTCGGCTGGAAACGATCGGGCTGAGGCGTCCGCTGCGCCTTCCGGTTTTCGTTTTCCTGATTCATCGAGTCTAGGTCCGGGATTAGGACCAGTAAGCCCACATAATCCGTTAGGCCGACTGGTAAGTCAAACTCAGAAGCCTCTCGGTGCTACCACTCACTCGGTGCTTGTCCGAAGGCTCCAAGCCAGGGACCCATACAATATCCCCCGAAAAAGTGACAACGGGCAGAGTCACCCGCACCTCCCGCTCTACTCTCCGCTCAGCTAGACAGTCAGCGACATTCTTCGATCCAGGTGCTCCGAGGGGATGATAGCGATCACCGTCCATCCATAAACGAACCGCCATACCAGAGAATTCCCCGTTGGTAATGGATAGATACGCACGAGTGCGGCGATCAACGTTCCCGCAACTAATCTCTCTCAGGATGGATGGGTCGGCATCAACAAGCCGGCACGTCAGTGACGAGCCGTTTGGAAAGAATAAGGTGCTTTCCGGAGAAAAGCCCACCCAATCCCAATCGCTTCCGACTAACCGCTCCGTGTACTTTACAGATCCTTTTTCAAGGCAAACCCACTTTCCGGAACCTACGGAGAACTTCCCGTTCTCTTCGGACTGCGCAGCCTCGAGGATACAGTCTGCGAGAGTCGCAGACACCGAAAGGCCATGATGACCGATCCATTGCTGTAGCCCATGTCGGAGGACTGCTGTCGGGATCGTCTTGGAATTTTCTGTTAGGGTCGACTCCCCGAAACCAAACGGGAAGTACTTTTCAGCGAGCGCATTCAAAAGATCAGTGATTTCCTCAAGCTGCATCCTTGAACGCCCTACTCCCAGTAGAAGGTCCCTATCGGACGCCCCCTTCCAAATGGGCATGACTGCGTTGCGAATTCGATTTCGGGCATACCTGTCGGATCTGTTCGAAGGATCCTCAATAAATGGAATTTCTTCCTCTGTGAGAAAACCGCGAATCTCTTCCGCCGAAAGGTTCAACAAAGGCCGCACCCGGCGATGATCTACCTTTCCCGTGTGTGTGTTGATTGGTCGCGGAGCAGAAAGACCATCAGGCCCCGAACCACGGGCAGCCCTCAAAAGGAACGTTTCCGCCATGTCATCTGCATGATGACCCAGCAGCAGGACGCTGGCACTGGCCCTTTCCATTTCATCTTCAAAAAATTTGAACCGCACGTCGCGCAATTCCTCCTCAGTTCGCGATGGAGAACCTTCCGCCGCACCCTGACGCAGCTGATACCCAAGTTGAGAAGCAACCGCACCAGCAAAATCAGTCTCTTTCTCGTTTTGTCGCGGACGGGTCCGATGGTCGAAATAGAGCGCGACTGCACGACTGGCGAGTTTCGGGTAGTGAGCCTTCAGCCATAGCAACAAGAATAGAGAGTCAGCGCCCCCTGAAAACCCACACATAACAACCGATTGCTTTGCTTCTTCCTGATCCAAAAGATCCCTTACCTGAACCGAGGTCCGGCTAAGCGGAAAAAGAATTTCCAATCTATCAGCAAGCTTATTCAAGTAGTCGTCTATACTCTTGCCAACGGATTGAGAGTCGGCCGTAAGTTTCCGCAAACTAACCTCGAAGAACGAGTTTTTCAGCACCAAATACCTCGGCCAAGGGACGAGGAAGAAAGACCCCATCTATCCCGTCGAAACCATTTTCAAGCAGTGCCGCCAAAACCCTCGGGACGGCAAGCGAAGACCCGTTGAGCGTGTGCACGAATTCCGGTTTGGCTCCTTCACTCGGACGGAAACGAATATTCGCGCGCCTTGCCTGAAAATCCGTGAAGTTGCTGCAGCTGGACACCTCTAGCCAACGCTTTTGACCTGCAGCCCAGACCTCCAGATCAAATTGACGGTAGTGAGGAAATCCCATGTCGCCTGCGCAAATTTCCAAGACTCGATAGGGTAGATCAAGAGCCTGCAGGAGCGCCTCAGCGTCACCAAGAAGCTCGAGATGGGCAGCTTCGCTGTCTTCAGGTTTCTCCCAACGAACAATCTCTACCTTATCAAACTGGTGCAACCGGTTCAGCCCTCGGACGTCCGCACCCCAACTTCCCGCCTCCCGCCGAAAGCACGGAGTGTAGGCGGAGTGCTTAAGCGGTAGGTCTTTTGCCGAAAGTATCTCGTTTCGGTAAAAGTTGGTAACCGGAACCTCGGCTGTCGGAATTAGGTAGAGCTCTTCCTCTCGGCAAGAATACATCTGTCCCTCCTTGTCTGGCAGCTGGCCAGTAGCCGTCGCGCTATCTGCGTTTACAACGAGCGGTGCAGCTACCTCAGAATACCCCCGCTGACTGTTGTGATCGAGATAGAGTCCAATCAGGCTTCGAACGAGTTTGGCTAAACCTCCTCGATAAAAAGGAAAACCTGCCCCGGCCACTTTGTTCCCTCGGCTAAAATCGAGGAGTGTGTCGATTCCCGGTAAGTCAAAGTGCGCCTTTGCGTCTGGATATCCCTCCAAGTCGTGAGCGCTTCTTCTCACTTCTACGTTGTCCCCGTCTCCGTTCCCATCGGGAGATTCTATCGAGGGAAGGTTGGGCAACTTCAAAAATGCCTCCCGCCATGCTTGATCCGCTTCTTTCGAACGCGTCTCCAACTCTTTGGTTTCCGCGGAAAGACTCTTCATTTCGGATACCTTGTCCAGAAACTCAGGCGAACCTTTCTGGAGCGACGCCATTTCCTTATTGGCCGCGTTTTGATTGGCTCTAGCCGCCTCAGCAGCAGTCACCGCGATCCGGCGTTCCTCATCCAGACGGAGAACCTCATCTACATCGGATGAAAACTTCTTTCGAAGCAGTCCGGTTCGGAAATCATCCGGGCATTCTCGTAACTTCTGAATGTCGAGCATAGGTCAACTCCTAGGAGTCCAACAAACTAAGGCAATTGGATTAATCAAAGCACGCACCAGAGTGGCGACTTCAGTCGCCGAAACCAGACCCATTCCCAAAAGACCAAAGCCCGTTCTGTCGGCGACTGAAGTCGCCACCCCGGGAATCCGCTTACGCGGAGGTCGAATTCGCAGGAGCCTCGGGCGCAACAGCTTCTTCAGAAGGAGCAGCGCGACGCGCCCTACGGATTAAGCTCCGCACGGTGTCCGTTGGCTTGGCACCAACACTCTGCCAGTAATCGACCCGCTCAAGATCGAGCTTCCACTGTTTTTCCTCAGATTGGTTTTGAGGGTCGTAGGTGCCTACCAACTCGACATAGCGCCCATCACGGCGTGCTGTGTTCTCTGCCACCACTACGCGGTAGAAGGGGTTGTGGCGATTACCATGCCTTTGAAGTCTAATTTTGAGAGCCATTTTTGGAAAAAGGAAAGAGGAAGCCGTAAAGGGTAAATGGTGTCAAGCACTATGGGCGCATGTCCACGCCGCTATCCATTCTACAAACCATCTGAAGAACAGGTAGGCGGCCTATGATTTTCCCATAGCAGCCAGGAAAAAGTTCCGTTGCTTCTCGGTAATTTCCATCCCGAGCTTCTCCATCACCATCAAAAGGTCCTCCCAGACTTTTCTCTTACTGGCCACCGATTCCTGGTGAAGAAGGTACGACGGGTGATAGGTCACCATCAGCGGAGTGTCATGAAACTCATTCCACTTCCCTCGCAGACGACTCATCTGGCCCTTGGTCTCCACCCCGAGCAGCCCTTTCGCAGCCGTTCCCCCCAGGGCGACAACCACTTTTGGCTGAATAATCTCAATCTGGGCTTTGAGGTAAGGTAAGCAAAAATCCATCTCTTCGTCCGTTGGTGGTCGATTTCCAAACGCAGTCCCTGTTTGCGGCCTCCAATTCATGATGTTGCCGATATACACATCCTCCCGCTTCAAGCCCATCGCACGGATCATTCCATTGAGTAGCTCACCCGCTTTCCCAACGAACGGTTCCCCCTGAGTCTCCTCATCGGCACCGGGGGCTTCCCCGCAAAAGAAGAGTTCCGCATCCAGGTTTCCCACCCCAAACACGATTTTCTTTCCCGGATTGAGATTCTCCCGACAGACCGGACACGAAAGCACTCTTCCCTGCAACCACTCCCATTGCTCTCGTTTAGAGCCGGGCGGGAGAGCGATCTCCGGCACGTCAGCCAGAGAAGACTCCCGCGACACTTCTACCTCAACTGGTGGACGAGGACCCCCTTGGTCGGCACTCCTCTTGGTTGAAACAGCTGAATCTGACGCAACACTGCCGCCACGCTCCTTTTCGCCCTTTCCGGCACATTCCAAAACCCGAAGAGTTTCATCCGACATGGATACGCCCTCCACTCCTTCAGAACGCAGTTGTCGCAACTCTTCGACAACGAGGTTCAGCAGTTCGCGATCCATACCTCAATTCCTCCGTGTCTCGACGATCTTCTCCACGTATTTCGCCAACAAATCAAACTCCAGATTCACCAGATCACCGACTTTTCTCTCCTGCAAATTTGTCACCTCGAGGGTGTGTGGAATCAGCCAGATCGAAAATCCATCTTCAAAAACTTCCGTCACCGTCAGCGAGATTCCGTCCACAGCCACACATCCTTTTTCAACAAGATAAGCGACCGATTCCTTCCGGCACTGAATTTTCAGGTAGAAGTCCGATTCTTTCTTCTCCAACACCTCAATTCTTCCGGTTTCATCCACATGCCCGCTTACAAAATGACCACCCATTCTGGTGGTTGGAAGTAGACTGCGTTCAAGGTTAATCAGTCCTCCAACATCGAGCTGATTGATTGAAGTCCGCTTCACCGTTTCCAGCAAAAGATCGAAGGATAGTTCACACCCTTCCACTTTCACCACGGTCAGACAACAGCCATTCACGGCTATTGAATCCCCTATCGAGACTTCGGTCATAAACGAGGGAGCCTTGACCATCAGTTCGAAGCTCTTTGTTCCCTTTGCAAAACGAAGGATTTCACCTGCGCCCTCTACTAAACCCGTAAACATAGGAAGACAGTAGCCTTTCCAGTACCCCACTTTCCAGACGAATTTTACCGCCAATCCTCACTTGTCAGTTCGAAAGCCAGGATTGTATCCTCAGTGGATGAAATCCGCCCCCATCCTGGTCGTTGGTAGCTTTGTGCAGGACCTCACTTTTTCAACCGCGCGCTTCCCCTCACCCGGGGAGACGGTAGTCGGAGAATTCATAACCGGGCCTGGTGGTAAGGGAAGTAATCAGGCGGTGGCTGCCCGGCGGGCCGGCTCCGAGGTCATCTACGTTGGCGCAGTCGGCAGGGACGCCTTCGCCTCGGAAGTGAGAAAGTTCTATCAGACGGAGGGGATCGTTGCTCACCTGGCAGAATACGCCGAGAAGGCGACCGGGACCGCGGGAATCTTGTTTGACGAATCTGGGGAGAATGAAATCGTGGTGGCGCTTGGCGCGAACGCAGACCTATCGCCCTCGGACATAAGCGACGACGACGTGGCCTCCGCGGGTCTTCTCGTGTGCCAGCTGGAGTGCAACTTAGACGCTGTTGCCGATGTGATGAAGCGGACTGGAGAAAAGGGGATAAAAAGGATCCTCAACCCCGCACCGTTAAGGCCCGATCTTCCGGTTGAGCTGATTCATATGGCCGATTTTTTGATCCCGAACGAATCCGAATTCGTTGCCGTCCTGAAAAAACTCGGCATCGAGTCTCTGCCCACCGATGAAATCGCCACCCTCTCGGGAGAAGAATTGGATAGCCTCTGCCGGAAAGTTGGAACAGAGACCGTGCTAGTGACCTTGGGCGGAAATGGTGCCCATCTCTCTACCGAGAATTTCTGGGAACGGATCCCGGCAGAAGAAGGGGTTGTACCGGTGGATACTACTGGTGCTGGAGACGCGTTCGTTGGAGCATTCTCTGCCGGCCTACAGCGATTCGACAATGATCCGCTAAAAGCAGCCCAATTTGCCAACCGCGCGGCCGCTATTTCGGTGACGCGCAAGGGAACCGCACCCGCGATGGCCACACTCGAAGAAATTGAGGGCTGAGCGATACCGGACCACCGGAAATTCAGTTCGTGTTCCGATTTTCGAACCGACGCTTTACCTTTCCCTGAGTTTGGCTCAAACCTCTCCAAATGCTCAGGTCTCTCACGGAGATCGCGTCCAGCTTGGACGTGACCAATCTGAAGCTCGATGCCACGTCAGGGGATATCGAAGATCTTTGTCATGAAGCTCTCGCCAACAGTGTTGCGGCCGTCTGTGTCTACCCGAACAGCGTCCCGATCTGCCGGAAGATTCTTGGCTCTGGCGAGGTTGGCCTAGCGACGGTAATCGGTTTTCCCAGCGGCCGTTACTCGACTCGCTCCAAGGCGACAGAAATTGATGAGGTCGCTGCAAGAGGTGCGTCGGAGGTTGACATCGTGATCGACTACTCCGCTTTGATTGCCGGTGAGACGTCTGCAGTTGCCAAAGAAATTTCGGACCTAGCCGCAGTCTGCAGAAAGGTAGGGCTCATTTCTAAATTTATCGTCGAAACCTGCTATTTGGATCGTGAACAAAAACTTCAGGCACTCTCCTTCTGCGAAGATGCAGGCGCGAACTTCATAAAGACTTCAACCGGTTTCGGTGGATCGGGCGCTAAGCTAGAAGATGTTCAGCTCTGGGCAACATCACTTCGGTCAGCAGATCTGAAAATCAAGGCAAGTGGGGGCATACGCACGCGAAAGCAAGTTCGGGATTTTCTTGACGCCGGGGCCTCACGCGTTGGGCTCCGATCAGCGAAGACGGTTTTGTCTGGAGAGGGTAAAGGTGACAGCCAGTGATCCCTGAAAATCTCAAATTGGCATCCGTTTTCCCACGGTAAACCCTATTGAAATTCTTCAACCAAACTACAAATTTTGGTTGAGTGTCTGGGAAATTTCCGTTCTTCCAGAAAGTTTTTTCCAAAACCAGAGAAATCCCAACCCAGTCCCGCAAAACATGAGCGAAGCAAAACCCGAAACCCGTGAATTCCAAGCTGAGGTCAAGCAACTCCTTGATATCGTGGTCCACTCTCTCTACACGGACCGTGAAATCTTTATTCGTGAGCTGGTCTCAAATGCCTCGGACGCCCTTGAAAAATTGAGACACCTGCAGCTCACCGAAAAGAACGTGTTTGACGACGGCCTCGAGTCGGAAATCAACGTATCGACTGACGATCAGGCGGGAACGATTACCTTCCAGGACTTTGGATTGGGAATGGATCGCGAAGAGCTTGTTGAAAATCTTGGGACGATCGCGCATTCCGGCTCGAAAACATTTCTCAAAGCCTTGCAGGAAGGTGGTTCCAAGAACGAAAACCTGATCGGCCAGTTCGGGGTCGGTTTCTACAGCGTCTTCATGGTTGCGAAGGAAGTGAAGTTCTACACCCACTCCTGGAAGCCCGACTCGCAGGGATACTGCTGGACCAGTGATGGTTCCGGGACCTACGAAATCGAAGAGTCGGAAGGCCAGCGTCGTGGTGCCAAGATCGTCATTTACCTGAAAGACGACCACAAGGAGTTCGCGAAAGCAGACCGCGTTAAAGGGGTTCTGGAGAACTACTCTGCTTTTGTTCCCTTCCCCCTCAACCTAAACGGCGACAAGATCAACACAGTTGGAGCTCTTTGGCTGAAGAGTGCCTCTGAGATCACCGAGGAAGAGTACAAAGACTTCTACAAATTTCAGGCTCATGCGTTCGATGAACCGAGGTTCTGGCTCCACTTCACAGCAGACGCTCCACTGGAAATCCACTCACTCCTTTTTGCCCCCCAGCAGAACATGGAACAATTCGGCTTCGGACGCATGGAGCCGGGTGTATCTCTCTACTGCCGAAAGGTCCTGATTGATCGCAACCCAGAGGGCCTCCTTCCGGAGTGGATGCGCTTTGTGCGCGGAGTTGTCGACAGCGCGGATCTCCCTCTCAATATCTCCCGTGAATCCATGCAAGACAGCTCGGTGATCCGGAAACTGAGCAAGGTTTTAACCCGCCGCTTCCTCAAACTACTCGGGGAAAAAGACAAGAAGGACCCAGACGCCTTCAAGGACTTTTACGCCAACTTCAGCCAATACTTGAAGGAAGGTGTCGTATCCGACGCGAGCCATCGCGAGGATCTCTCCAAGCTTCTTCGTTACGAATCCTCACTCACCGACTCAAGTAAGCAAACGGGATTTGCGGATTATGTGAGTCGAATGGGGGAAGACCAAAAAGAGATCTACTACCTCTTCGGCTCTGGACGTTCGGGTATCGAATCGGGTCCCTACCTGGAAGCGTTTGTATCGAGAGGTATCGAAGTCCTCTTTGTTACCGATCCGATTGACGAGTTCGTCATGTCCCACTTGGCCGAGTTTGACGGGAAAAAGCTGGTCTCGGCTGACCGCGAAGACATCGAACTGCCCGACAGCCCGGAAGAGCAGACCGAAGCGCTCGACCGAGAAGAAGGCGAAGCGTTGAGCAAGTGGGTGAAGGAGAAATTGGGAGATCAGGTCAGTGACGTCGTTATGAGCAAGCGGTTGACCGACAGTCCCGCCGTTGTTCTAAACGCCGATAGCGCAATGAGCGCCAACATGCGCCGGGTGATGAAAGCAATGAATCAGGACGGACCCGAGCTTCCCGAGACACCCGTCCGATTCGAGCTCAACCCGCAGCATACTCTTGTTAAAAAAGTCGCAAGCCTTCGCTCGGATGATGAGAACTTGGCTGGCTTAATCGCCGAGCAACTGTTTGCGGGGGCTCGGCTAAGCGCAGGCCTCGAGGACGACTCCAGCAAAGTAGTCAAAGGGATGAACGAGGTACTTAGTGCCTTGCTCGAGCGGTAGTCTGGCCAACGGCCTACGATTGGGCAGGGTCGTCCAGCTCGACAATTTGTCTCGCCTGTTCGAGCATGCGGTTTGCCAAGCGCTCCACACCGCGACTGACCACCTGACTCGCCGGAAAATACTCACTCGCAGCCGCAAACTTCGTTAATGCAGCAGCGTAATTTCCTTCCGCTTCAAGCCGTTCTGCTTCATCCACTTCGCTAACGAACTCGGCAATTGTCGGGACCACTGAGGAAAGCATGCTGTGGTATCGACGGTCATCCCCTGCTACCGTTTCAATTTCTTTTAGCAACTCCCAGGCAGCAAAAGCCTCTCCTCGCCCACGCCGCTCTTCCGCTGCACGTACTCCGTAATCGATTGTTTGCACAGCCTCAAGAGCCTCTCTCAGCTGCTCTCCCCGATAGCTATCACCGCTCAAAGCTGCGAGATACTCTTCCCTACGCTCAAAAATGCGGCGGTAATCGCCTGCAGAAAAATCGAGGTCGAAATCTGAGATGAAGTCAGCTCCGGTAACGGAGTCTGTCAAAAATGTCTCGATCTCCGGATTCAGCGGCCAAACTTCAAAAGCTTCTCCGATCAGCGTCTCTGCCTGATCCACGTCGCCCCGGATCATGGCGCCACGCGCCGCCAGAAGCTTTAGGCGACTTCCCTGTTTCGCTACATTGATCGCAGCCATGGCCTCGCGATCAGGGAAATCGGCAGCTATCGCAGAAATGGATTGGATCAGTTCTTCCAGTGCCTGGAAATCCTTCAGCTCTACCAATCGGCGGGCCTCATCCAAGTCGAAATAAAGCTCACGAAGCACACGTTTCTTTTCCTCCGGAAAAAGCACAACCTCCAAAGAGTATTCACCTAGGAAGAAAGTCTCTTGCAATCGTTCCAAAGCAGAGATCATTTGGCCCTGTTCGTAGGCGTTTTCTACGGACCTCATCCCTGTGCGCACGTCATCGATCGCTTGGATCGCAACAAACTCGAGACTGTCGACCGTGGGGATCATCTCCAATTCAGGAAGGTAAGCAACGAGTTGTTCACCCCCTACCTCCAGATCTTGGGCAGTGCTCTTAAACAGCGTCCGGTAAAACGACGAAAGGATCAATGCATGTTGGAAACGCCTCTGCGCGAGGAACGAAACAATTTGGCTTTGCATCTTCAAGCGCGCTTTCAAGCCAATCTCCTGAAGCTTAAATCCTTGAGCCGCAAGCAATGCCTCCTGCTCAGTCAGCCGTTTCATAGCCTGCGCAAGAACAGTCGCTCCGCTTCCGTCCAGCGACGGCGCCGGAACGTTGGCCTCCCCTAGATTCTCCAACTCTTGAAGGTTGTTAATCCGGCGACGCTCTTCCCGTTCGGTCTCAACCAAAACACTGTTCTCTAAACGATCCCGTTCGTCGTTCTCCAATTCTTCCTGAAACTGCTGGTCAATAAAGAGCTCTCGGTCCCGCCAGTTATCGTAGACCAGATTAGCAATCACCAATGAGTTCTGACCGTCCACCTCGTGGTCGCTTGCCTGGAAAAGTAGCTTCCAGGAAGAGATGACGGAACGCCAGGGATCCTCTTCATCCTCGGGACCGTTCGCTTTGTTGAGCATCGAGAGCCGACCTCGGATCTGATCCATTAAAGAGAGATACAGGCGAGAATCCATCGAGTTCACCGGCGTGTTCAGGTAGCGAACAAACCGTGCCCGCATGATCCGACCCTGACCCAACTGAAATGACCGACCCTTCCAATTGAGTGTTCCCTCCTCCGGATCGATCGAATCGGACTCCACATTAAAAACTCGGTCGACGAGCGCAACGAGGGTGTCGCTTTCATAGGAACCGGCACCGGGAGCCACGGGGGCCGATGTGGCCGCGGGCGTCGGCTGCGGCGCTGAGCTCTCCTCCTGTCCCACAAGGGGAGAGACAAGTCCATACGACAAAAGAGAAAACAGTGCCAAGCGAACCATAGAAAACCTCCTCAGATTTTACTCATTCCATGAACAAAAAGAAGACCGCCACTTTCCACCGAAATATTGAACCGATATCTCTGCTGAAACCCGAGGTTTACCTCTACCGTGCTCGGAATGAAAAGCGGTAGAGGAGACCCGTTTGTTGACGATTCCACCAAAACAATACGACCCAGACGATCTTCAGAAGCTAGAATATTCACCACTGCGGCGTTTAAGTGGTATCGATTCCCCGAAAATTGCAACGGCCTCTCCATGAATGCAACGACGGGAAGGGGTTCAGGATATCCCCTTTTATCCCGGTTCTGAAACCACCAAGAACCAGCGAGCCCAAGGGCAATCAGAAGGGCAAAAAGCAAGACGTAACCAAAGACAGACTTCATCCGTATCCTGTATAGGCTCGCATAGGAGCGTGCGAAACTCCAGACAAATTCCGTTTACCGAGAAAGACGGGAGATCGCCCGGCAGTCGATATCTAGCGCTAGAACAGTACCGTAGTTCTCAGCTCGAATTTCTCCGATGTGCCACCCCCGACAAAACAAGGACGATTGCCGATAGCGCTTGGATCGCCAGAACCATAATACTCAGTCCTACAGCTGGAACCGTTTCTTCACTCACAATCACTGCTGCGTCGTAAAGTCCGGTTTCCCGGAAAGAACCCAGAAAAGCAGCCCAACCCCAATACGTAGTGATCACCAATCGAACAATGTCGATAAATGGTTCGGGAAGGGAAATAACCACTCCTGAGAGAGGAAGTTGGAAGCCAACAATATAGATGGCGAGCAGAGACGCCTTTTCACCTGATTTCATCCAGGCTGAAAACCCGAGGGCCAACCATGTGAGGCAGAGAGATACGAGGGTCAAAGTGGTCATCTGCACCCACCAACTGCCCGGAAAGTGCACAACAGACTTTACGATAATGGTCATCGCGACGCCTTGGAGCACCGCGATCGATCCAGAGAAGAGAATTTTCTCTAAACAATAGGGACCTGGCTTCAGCCCCCGAAGTGATTCCTGAAAAAAGAGATCCGCTTCCGGCGCGATCTCGCGGGCTCCGTTGTTCCCACCGGTTAGAGTAAGCAAGACCACTTGGAAAAGAATCAGACTACTCACGAGTGAGCCTAGTTCGGCGGCTTCTTTCGCGAATGCCATCTTACTCTCAATCTGAGCTAAAGCGCCCAGCGTCGAGTCCAGTGAAAGCCGCGACAACTGCGGGATTCCGTCCAAAGCAAAAATCACGACGAGGAGCGGAAAACCAATGGTGATCGCTGCAGTCAGCAAGAGGACTCCACGATCGCGGAAGAAAAGCCGTAAGCGACGATTCAGGAGGGTGCTCGCTTGGCGAGCGAATCCAGCGGGCCTCGGACGTCCCCTTGCTACCCCACCTGACCCATCTTCTGATTCCATATCCACAATCGGAGGAGAAGGGTTTTGAACCGTTTCTTCCTGATCGGCCCAGCGGCGTCTCCAATCGTCCTCAGAGCCCTCTTCGTTGATCAGTCGAAACAGGCGCACCGGATCTTCCAACTGGAACCACTGGAGAAAAGAGGCATAATCGCCCTCAAAGATCTTTTGTCCCTTCTTGAGGACCACAATCCAATCGAACCGTTCGAGGTGATGAAGATTGTGAATCACATTCACGACTGTCTTCCCCTGCCGATCCACCAGAGAACGAATCAAATCCAGAATTCCCTCCTCGGACTCAGGATCCAGACCAGCAGTTACCTCATCACAAAAGAGCAGTTCAGGGTCCGCAACCAGTTCGAGCGCTAAAGCCATCCTTCGCAGCTGCCCTCCACTCAACCGACCGACCATCTGGCTTCGAAGACCTGTCAATCCGGTTTGAGAAAGCAATTCATCGACGCGTCTGGTCATCTCCTGGGGTCTCACGTCGAGAAGGCGAAGACTGTAGGTAATTGACTCTTCCACCGAAAGGTCTTCGTGGGCTACGCAAAACTGCGGAACATACCCTACTCGTCCCACTCGGTCCTCATTGTCCTTTAGCTCCCTTCCATCCAGAAGGAATTTGCCGTCCACCTCCAACGCACTCGAACCCACTGCCGAGCGAACCAATGTCGTCTTCCCACAGCCGGAAGGACCAATCACCGCGTTCATCGCCCGAGGACGAAACCGGAGCGATACGCCATCAATCACACGGTTGGTGCTCGAACCCACCGAAACGTCACACACCTCCATCATCGCGATAAACCTCCACTTTCCCACGAACTCATGCCCCGCATCAGCGATAAGTAATCCTCGGCACGCTTGTCAGGGTCAAACCGTTCGGCTGCCAATTTCCGAAATGATCGGGCCCGTTCGACAATCGCTGGACTCCGCTCAAATCCACAAAGCCAATCCCTTAGTTGAAGTTCGCCCTCTTCCGAGTCAGAAAAAACGGCTCCGCCAGTCTCATCTCCAATTAGCTCTTCGACCCCCGCACAGCGCAGAGCTCCCACCGGGACTCCCGCACAGAGAGCCTCGACAATCGCATTGGGGGACGACTCTTCTTGAGAAACAGAAACTAGAACGTCCGCGGCGGCCAAAAATCGATCCACATCAGCTCGGTTCCCCCAAAAAGAAACCCTTGCTGAATCCAGCAATCGACCCGCATCGCGCTGAACTTCTCTTCGAGTGGCTCCATTGCCTACAAACCAAAGCCGAGCATGACTGCGAACCTGCTCCGAAAGCTGTTTCCAAATCGAGAGGAGTCTGTGTTGACGCTTACCAGGAACAAACGAACCGAGACTCAGAATCACCAATTCATCCTCTTCCACCCCAAGAGCGTAACGCGAGCCTTCACGGTCAGGTAGCGATCTTTCTGCAAACCGACACCCGTTCTCCACCACAGAGATCCGCGAGCCATCGATTCCGAGCGGTTCCAGCAGCCCGGCAGCAAAACGACTATTGCAAACCACGCGCTCAGAAGCGCGAACCGTGCGTAAATACCTGCCCGGAAGCTTCCGCCCCGTTCTCACAGTCGCAACAACGCCACCTCCACCGCGTTTCCTCAACAACGCCGCTAAAGCAGAGTTCCCATTTCGGCCAAAGGCAATCATATGATCGGGACGAAACTGGCTGATCGCTCGTTCCAATCCGGGTGCCCACCAGTTCAGTGGAGAACGAATGGATTGCAAATGCTGGACAGGCACCTCGTCTTCTTTCAAACCGCCGCCCAACGGTCCTCCACGTCGAAACACGATTCGACAGACCTCATTTCCCATTCGCGACCACCTACGGGTTAAATCCAAAAACTGGGTCTCCGTTCCCCCGACCCGCAAATAGTCTTGAAGCGCTAGAATTCTCACCGCTAGTCACCGGATATTGTAGTAGCGCTTTTGAAAAAAGCTCATCCACCTTTCCGGTAAGATCTTCGCCATGAACGGGGCAAACTTTGCCTGAAAAAACGTTCCCACGCGAACCGTTCCAGAGTTGCCTGCCAGCAAAGCACTTCGAAGCGGTGGCCAAATCGCTTCGGGATCAGCCCCCTGCTGCAAATGCTTCTCCAGCGCAGCCCAAACTTGCGCCAAGTCGTCAGACGACTCCTTCCGATGAATCGCCTCGTTGAACCCGGTCCGATAGTCCCCCGGACGCAAGTCCAAGACGAATGCCCGATTCCCTCCACCGGGGAACTCAATCGCAAGAGAACGCGAAAACCCGGACAATCCCGCCTTAACCGCATTGTAGCCATGAAGAAAAGGGAGAGGAAACTCGACCGCAAGAGACGACACATTTACGACCCCCGTTCCCAATTCATGGTGAACCCCTGCGGAAAGAAAAGCACGAGCTAGATCTGCGGCGCTGGTCAACATCGCGGTTACTTGTTTGCTGAGCGACTCCCCGGTCACTCCTTTGATTGAAGAAAATTCTCCGTAACCAGCGTTATTCACGAGCAAAGTCGGCCAGTCCGTCCAAGGAGGTGCCTGGATAAACTGCCTCACCGCCTCTCCGTCCGCAAGATCCAGCTCAACCGGTCGAAACGGCAAACCGGTATCGACAATGCGTTTCGCAGATCGGCTTCCGGCCCACACCTCCACCCCTTCGGCTTGTAGGGATTTTGCAATGACAAGTCCCAGACCGGAACTGGCTCCGGTAACAAAAGCGGCCGGAAATCTCTGGGAAAAGGAATTCAAGTTCAGCCAGACCTGTCCTAATTTATTGCATTGAAGGGATAGAGAGCAAAGGGCGAACGCTGAACTTCCAAATACGCAGGGTTCCGATTGTTCAGCAGTCCGAAACCAGTAACCAAGGGTCAAACCCTCTCAAAAACAAGGCTCACGTTAGCTCCTCCGAATCCACTGCTGTTGCTAATCAGCCGATCAAACGATCGTTTCTCGGAGACCTTTGGTATGTTGAGGTCTTCTGCCCCCGCTTCGGGATTTTCAAAATTGGCCGATCCTGGAATCACTCCTTCTTTCAGGGCAAGAACCGAGAGCACCGCTTCCAAAATGCTCGCCATTGACAAAGCGTGACCGGTGAGGGCTTTCGTACTACTCACTGCTGGGGAACAACCGGTTTCCGTAAACACTTTGTGAAGGGCCTTGATTTCAGCCACGTCACCCATCGGCGTCGAGGGAGCGTGCGCGTTCACGTAGTCAATATCTGCCGGGGTAAGCCCAGCTCGCTTTAGCCCAAGTTCCATTGCCCGTCTGAGTCCATCGCCTTCTGGCTGGGGGAGGACCGCGCTAAAACCATCGGATGCTTGGCCGTAGCCCCCCAGCCTCGCATAAACAGAAGCGTTCCGACTCTGCGCCAACTCCTCCGATTCCAGGATCATCGCAACCCCGCCTCCGGTTCCGACGAAACCGTCATGATCCCGGTCAAACGGGCGGGAAGCCTTCTTGGGATCGCAATTCAAAGAGAGAGCGCGCATCGCAGCAAAAGGAAGGATACACTCGGTGTTCCCGTCTTCCGCTCCCACGACAATCATCCGATTCTGCCGGCCGGAAGCGATTTCCTCGAAAGCAGCTCCCAAGGCATGCCCAGAAGAGGCACAGGCGGATACATAACCACAGGTAGCCCCTCGAATGTGAAAATAGCTCGCTAGATTAAAATTGAGCGTCCCCGCGATCGAGGCGACGATGGCTTTCGGCTGGGATCGCTCCGCACCGTATTGTCTCAAGTGATTCACATGATGAACCAGTGAGGAAGTAGAACCTGCCGACGCTGTAAACATCCCGGTCTCGGGATCCGATATTTCCTCTGGGTCGAGGCCCGCATCGGCAAGGGCGTCAGTCAGCGCACAGAATCCGTACAGAACGTGCGGTGAAAGACTACGAAGAAAGGAACGGTTGATTTTGTAGCGCTCCGGAAATCCCCAGTCCTCCTGATCCATAGAATCGGTTTCAAAGCCCTTGATCGTTCCAAGAACGTGGACCGGTATCTTTGGGTCTGCGAAGCCCTCGTATAGCTCGATCCCCGATTTGAGTTCGGTCAGCGAGTCGAGAGCTTCCTTAAGGTTGTTCCCAATACTCGAGATGATTCCCAGGCCTGTAACGACAACGCCACTCATCGGTGAAGTCTTGCTATGAAGTGGATTCGCATGAACGAAACCACAGACCTAAACCCATCCGCTTCCACCAACGCAAGCAAACAGTCTAACCCGACACACTCACCACCAAAGAGCGGCGATGCGGGTGGGATCGGTGTTCCCAGAGAAAGATCCCCTGCCACGTTCCGAGGGCCAGCCTCCCGTCAACGAGGGGAACCGTCTCCGTCGTCCGGGTGAGAGCCATCTTGATGTGGCTGGGCATGTCGTCCGGTCCCTCGGCTGTGTGTTGGTATCCTGTTCCATCCGGGACCAGCTCATCAAGATATCGTTCCAGATCATCGGCAGCAGTAGGGTCAGCGTTTTCCATGATGACCAAGCTGCAACTCGTGTGTCTGCAGAAGACGGCTACTAAGCCGTTTGAAATCGTTCCCGATCCAATTGCCTCTCGAACGAGACTTGTGATCTCGTAGAGTCCCTTCCCTCTCGTCTCGACAGACAGGGAATGGTGGGAGACCGACACTAAACCAATGAGGAAAGGCTAGGCCTTTACGATCTTGCCCGCCTTGATTGCCTTAGCGGAGACCCAGATTCGCTTCACTTGCCCATTGGGCAGGCGAACCCGAACCCGCTGGAGATTGGGTCGGAAAGTTCGTTTGGTATTCTTCACTACGTGAGTTCCAATACCACCGCTCTTTTTGGATTGCCCCTTTCGGGTAATGCTACCCCCACGGATGGGACGACGACCTGTAATTGCACAAATTCTGGACATGACTGAGTGTGGGAAACCGAGGAGAAAAGACCCTCCGACCCCTTCGATCAACCTAAAAGTGAGCAAAAAAACACGCGCCTTTTCGACGCGTGTTCTAAAAAACGCTTTCTTGGGCTGGCGTGATACGCATTGCGCACAGAGACCATACGCCCGCGTTATTAACTTTGTCTTGAATCCTCAAACAGAATTGCCCGATTGTGAGTTGGTTTCAGAGAACTCTTCTCCGTGCCACCCATTGAATACCCTGGGAAAAGAGTTGTCTGAATTCTGGGGCGTTCCAAGTGTGGTGATCGTGTCCGGGAATTAGGCAGAGAACCCGGCTTTCCCCGCACTCTCGCAGCCATACTTGAGATCGCAGGCTATCCGGGTGGTCGGTGGTTAAGAGCACATGGTTTCCTTCTGCTTCCGGCTCTGCCATTTCATAAGTCTCATCGATCAAACTAAAGTGCCGGGGGAGTCCTCGTAGGATCGGGTGATCCACATCCTGAACGGAATGATTCACTTCTTGGTCAAAGTGAGGCTTCAGGGTTCTCCGTGAATGACCACAAACCAGGTCCCAAAACTCCCAACCCGGAAATGCGACGAGGGCATGATGCCAGATGACCACTCCTACTCCCTTTTTAGTCATCCTCCTGAGCGCAGTCTCGGGCGCCCCTTTCCACCACGGTTGCTCTTTGTCTGACGGGACAGCATCCGTCATATTGTAAAACACTACTGCCTCGTACCGATCCTGCTCCTTCTCGCTGGAAGAACAGTAATGCTCAAGGTGTTGAATGTAGCACTTCACACCCGGCATATCGGACCAAAAATCTTGAAAGCCGACTACGTCAAACGGATGGCCCCCAGTTACGACAGCCACTCTTAAAAGTTCGTGAGGCTCCTTCATCGAATGATACTCGTTACAGCTGGATCTACCTGAAAGCTTCTCTGGCTAGTCCTCGTCCAGAAGCTAAGAGAGGTTCTATGCACCTTCGCCATCCTCCAGCGTATCCGCCAGCCATTTAAGAAGCGCAATCATCATCTCGATACGCTCGACGGTTCCCCGTCCTGTGAGAAGACCAAGCTCCCGGTAGGTGAGCGTGCTTTTCACCAAAAGAACCGTTCCGTGGGTCGATCCCAGTTCAGCAAGGATCCGCTCACACATCTTCGCCGTGATCCGTTCACTCACCCACTCCGGACGATTGGTCATGATGGAGATTCGTTTGTCGAAATCTTCAGACGGCCCCTTAACCCGAATCAGCTTTTTAAATTCGCTCCGTTCCAATCGATTGAGCCCGCGTTTGGACCGTATCACCAAACGGCAGTCTTCCCGTAAAGCCGTCTCCAAATGAACCGCTGTCTCGGCCTGCCGGGAATCCTTGAGGCCCGCTGTCATCGTTTGCACGCTCATCTTGCGACCCTCCCATTCCCCAAAGACGCTCGGGGAAGCCTGAAAAAGTCCAAATCCTTTTGCTTCGGGAAGGGTAATCTCGAGACCGTAATCGTGAGACAGTGACTCAAAGTTGGCACGGATCGAATTGGAGGACCGGCGGGTAACCATAAATCCCAGTCCGATAATGACCAAAAACAGCAGGATCACCCAAGCGACGACTTCCCATTCCATTTCCCACTCCTAGCCGCAGCCCTACGATGAGACGAGGACAAATCGCTGACAAATCACTTGCCTCCCGCTGACGGTGATCGAAAGATCGCACCGCTATGTCCGTTCCGCAAAATCCTCCCTGTGATATCATCGTTGCCCTCGATCTTCCGGCAAAAGAGGAGGCCATGCACCTTCTCGACCGGATGCACAGTCGCCCCCGCCGAGTAAAGGTCGGCCTCCAACTTTTCACCCGCTATGGCCCCAGTATTGTCGAGGCCTTCGCGAATCGTGGACACAAGGTCTTTCTCGATCTAAAGCTCCACGATATTCCAAATACCGTAGCCCACGCGGTGGAGAGCCTCTCCCACTGGCCGATCGAACTACTCACGATTCACGCAGCTGGGAGCTCGGGAATGATCGAAGCGGCCTGTGAAGCGAGAGACCGCACCCATCCGGAATTGAAGATTATCGCGGTTACTCTGCTCACTTCGATTAGTGACAAGAGCATGGAAAAGATTGGTATGAAGGGGGATCCCGAATCTGCGGCGATGCGGCTGGCAGCACTCGCACTGAAAGGAGGTGCTGACGGAATTGTCTGCTCCGCACTGGAGGTGGAAGCAATGCGAGGGGAGTTTGGTCCCGATCCTATCCTTGTTGTTCCGGGGATTCGTCCTGCCGGATCTGAGAAAGGAGACCAAAAGCGGGTCATGACGCCCGCCGAAGCCGCCCGGGCAGGCTCCTCTCATCTGGTGATTGGTCGTCCTATCTACGAGGCCAGCGATCCTTTGAAGGCCTACGATGAGATAGCTGTTGAGATTGCTGGATCGTATCAGTAATTCTCATACAAATCGCAATGGCGTCTCCCTCTCCAGGTAGCTCCTACTGTAATCGGGTCATTCTGCTGAGCGCGGGGAAAGGCAACCGGATGAAAGGTGCGGTGACTGATAAAATTCTCGTTCCTATCGAAGGGAAAAGCAGTTTTAGACGCAGTTTTGAAGCCTTCGCCGAAACCGGGATTTTCGACGAAGCAGTCGTGGTCTACCGAGATGCTGAGCAGCGTGATCGACTCAAAGGTGAACTTGCCGATTTGCCCGACGGGATCCCCACCCTTCCCTGTTTGTGGACTCAGGGAGGGGCCAGAAGGCAGGATAGCGTCTTTCGGGGCCTAACGATTGCCGGGCTCGATACCGATTACATCTTTATCCATGACTGCGCTCGCCCTCTCGTTCGCTCTTCGGACATCCAGATTCTTTTCGAGAGGGTATTGCAGGACAAAGCCGCCTCACTCGCCCGGCCCGTTACCGACACCCTCAACCGAGTGGACCGCAGGAAACAGCAAGCACGGCTTTGTCGGCTCCGTCCGATCGACCGCCGCGGATGTTGGGCGATGGAAACTCCACAGGCCTTCGCCTTTAACCTGATTTTTGATGCCTATCAAAGAGCAAGGCAGGAAGACGAACTGCATACTGACGACTGTTCGGTTGCCACAGCCGACGGAGCACGCATCTCACTCGTCGAACCGTCTTTCCCCAATATCAAAATCACAAAACCCGGGGATCTCGTTCTCGCCTCCTTTCTGATCCAGAATCCAAACTTCGCCTCCGAGGATCCCCAATGAAACCACTCCCCTTCCGCACCGGCATCGCTTACGACGTTCACCGGTTCCACCCGGATCGACCCCTGATTCTCGGAGGGATCAAAATCCCCGACACACCCGGCCTCGAAGGACATTCCGACGCGGACTGCCTCACCCACGCCGCTGCGGACGCAATCTTCGGAGCCCTTGCGCTTCCGGACATCGGAAAACACTTCCCACCCGGTGACCCGGCCTACCTCAACATCGACAGCCAAAAGATTCTCGCCTTCGCGAAAGAGGCCGCAGGGCAACAGGGTTACGTCCTTGGCAATCTCGACGTCATGGTAGTCGCCGAGCAGCCCAAGATCGGGCCGTGGATCGATGCGATGCGGACTAGACTCGCTGAGACATTGGGCGCCACCGTAGACCAGGTTGGAATTCAGGCAACTACCAACGAAGGACTTGGTTCAATCGGAAGGGGTGAAGGAATAGCGGCTATGGCGACGGTTTTACTGATCCAACAAGAGAAATCGGAGTGAGAATCCGAGCTGCAAGGGAGACCGATGTCGAAGACTTGTTCGATATTCGTTGTTCGGTAATCGAAAACCACCAGTCAAGAGAAGAACTGGCCGAGTTGGATATCACTCCCGAAACAGTCGCTGAGATGATTACTGGGGGAGAGTATATCAGCTTGCTTGCCGAAATGAACGAAAGACCGGTCGGGTTCACGATGGCCAGGATTTCGGAGGGTTATATTTTCGCCTGCTTCGTGCGTCCTGCGGACGAGAATCAAGGGGTCGGGCGGGCACTGATGACAGAAACGGAGAGAAAGCTGTTTCAGAATGGAAAAAGGGATTTGTGGCTCTCTACAGGCCCCGGTTGTGAATTGAGAGCAGTAGGTTTCTACAAACGGCTTGGTTGGAAAGAGAACGGCTTTCTCGATGACGGACAGATCCGATTTGAGAAAACCCTCGAGGCAGAAGGATTCCAAAAAACCCAGTGAACGCACCCAAAGATTCTGAAGAGCAACCAAACGACTAAGCCTTGCAGACGGGTCGTCTGGTCTCCAAATCGTAACCATCATACTCGATTGGATTACGATTATAAACAGGATCACATTGACAGTCGGCAATCGACATTCCACTCAGGGTTTCCACGCTTAGTTTGGGTTAGTTTCTTTAGAGAACGAGCGGTAGAAACAAGGTTGCACAAAAGGAGACGATACACAGCAGGAGCGATAAAAGAACCGGGGCGCCGACTACTGCTCTCCATTTCATCTTCAGTATCGGTGAGCACAATACTATGGCGATACATAAGGCCAAAATCGAAATGATATACGTTTCCGGGAGCCTTCTTACTGCGAATCGATAGCCGAAGAAGAAACCTCCGAACTCACCCGTTTTATGAAACGCCCAAGTGAGGCGTACATCAAACATCATAAAGAAGATCCATGATGAAAAAAGGCAAAGAATCACAGAGGATGTAGCCCTAAGCCAAAGGATAATCATAAACGTTTCTCGAGAAATAAGAGATATATGCCTGCATTTCTCTCAATTAGAATTTTTGCACCACGATTCGTTCTCAATGATCGAGTGAACGCATGACACCTTGACAACGAGGTCACGTTTTCCCTCTTCGCAAGGTTCTGTTTCTCGCGAATAAGCGACTCACTTGACGTCCACCAATTGTAGTTGTGGTGAATTATCGAATACGCCCAGCTTGCCGCGAAAGGCACTAGTTCAAGTGGCTGTGAACGTGATCTTAATCTTAATCTTAATCTTAATCTTAATCTTACTCGGTGCAATTTACAGGGGTCTATTGAATCGATTGTGATAATGAGCTATCTCTCCGCCTTCGGTGCTGGGATTTTTGCTGGATCGATTCCCTCTCGCAGTTGAATGGTTGCAAGTACTTTCGGAACGTACATCCGGGTCTCGGAGGGAAGGACTGAGGCGATGCCGTTAAAATCCATGGCAGACTCGCTTGAGAGTAATCGTCGGACCCGCCCCTCTCCGGCGTTATAGGCCGCAAAGACCAAAGGCCATGACTCAAACCTCTTGAAGAGGTAGCGAAGATAGTCAGCCGCTGCGGCAGCGCTCAGCGCCGGATTCACCCGTTCATCTTCCGGGTTCAATGATAAACCCATCCACTCAGCCGTCTTCGGCATAAATTGAAAGAGTCCCTTCGCTCCGACAGGACTGAGTGCTTCTGGATCAAAAGAAGACTCCACTTCAGCCAGCCAAACCAACTCCTCCGGCACTCCCTTATCGGAAAAAATGTTCTGCAGAAGCGGGACCAGACCCGGACGAGGCCGCGGCGTCTGCCGCTCCGAAATGCGGTAGCGCCATACGTCCAAGTTGGTCACATACTCGTTTTGAAACGCGTCCACCTGTTCCGGCCGAGGAGCCTTTGCAGCCTTTTCCGCTTCCTCCTGTGCTTCTTCCTCTGACCATCGCGCAACTACAGCGTAGTCGTATCGCTGTAACAACCAGGCCACGTAGTGACGTCCACTTTCGGTCTCTGACAACGCAGCCATCACCGTCGGCAGGATCGTCTGCAGATCTGCCAGAGCTTCCAGCCGCTCAGATCTCAGAGCTTCTTCAAGCCGCAAAGCCAGTGTCTCAAACTCATCCGGAGTAAATGCTAAGTCCGGCAGCTCCCCACGCTGCCACGCCTCCCCAAGATCCCAAGCGAGATCGATCACCTCATCCACTTGCTCCCGCGAAATCTCCGGAACCTGAGCAGACAGGATCGGACCTAGTCCGATAGCCATGAAGCATCCGAAAGAAAGAAGAGGTAATAACTGCCGCATCGTAGCACCGAGCATTCAGAGGGAGACCTGGATTGCAAATGTGAGGTTGGGTGACTCGGAAAAATCTGGAATCTCCCACACAACCATCGTGGCCTCGGAACTCAGTTCCGGGGAAGTCCCCTACAACTGCCACCCCGGTTCGCAGAACCAAGGCTACCCCTTGCAAATTGCAGTTCTCAATCTGTGGCCTTAGACCTGAGTTCCGAGGAGTTGCCCAACCCATCGCAAATAAACTGGAGGATGATCGGCCTTCCGAAGAAAATTACGGCATCAATCCAGCTTCCCTAAAATCTTGTCACCGCCCGCAAAGCGTCATCTTCTACGCGGGACACACCCTCCCATGACAAAAGGCTTATCACTCGAACAGGTTGCAGAGATCGTGGAGCAGAAGCTCACCGATCGCGGGATTTGTCTGACCATGGGCGGAGAGCCTACCTACCTCCCCCACCATCCCACTGGCGCGGAATGGAATTTGGATGCGATGGGACCCGAGAAACTGGACTACGCGAGAAAAATGGCCGCCCGACTTTTGGAAGCCGAGTGTCCAGGCGCGCTTGTTCTTCAAATTTTTGGCAAATGGTATCCTGGCGAACCTCTGCCCCGCTGGAACGTCCTCCTCGTCGATCACGCAGACGAAAAGCTTTGGACCCAACCTCATCGGCTTCTATTGGAAGACCGCAAGGGATCCAACACCGCCAGTAAGGCCACTCGGATCGCCAACAAGATCGCCGAAAAACTGGACTTGAAAGGCCGCCTCATTCCCGCCCTAGAAGAGGACTCCAACACCAAGAAGGTTGCAGGATGGGTCCTTCCGCTGGATCACGATGGAAAATCGTGGAAGTCGGTTCAATGGCCATGGTCGAAGGAAAAGCCAATTCCTCTGATCGAGGGAGACTCTCCGATCGGTCTCCGTCTACCCCTCGACGAACTTCCGAAGAGAACCGGAAGAAAAGCCCTGACGATCGAATGCAAAAATGGGGCTCTAGGTATCTTCATCCCGCCTCTGAAATGGAAGGCCTTCCGGAAGCTGGTGACTCTGCTGGAGACAATCGCAGAAGAGAATGACCTCAGGGACCTGATCTTTTGTGGATACGCCCCTGGAGGATGCCCAGAGGAGGTTCGCACCTACGGCCTCGCTGCTGATCCTGGAGTTTTGGAGGTCAATCTTCCTCCCTCAAACAATTGGTTCGAGTTTCAAGCGGGCCTTTCGGCTGCAGACAAAGCAGCCCGAAAAGTAGGCTTGGTCACCACCCGACTTCACTTGAACGGCGCCGAAAACGGAACGGGGGGCGGTTTTCACCTCGCCCTCGGCGGCACATCCGTCGAAACAAATCCGTTCGTCACCAAGCCAGAGCGGATTTCCTCTCTCCTTCGCTTCTGGCAACACCACCCCGCCCTTTCCTACGCCTTTTCCGGGCAATATGTCGGCCCGGGGTGTCAGGCTCCACGTTTCGATGAGGGACCCACCCACAGCCTCTACGAAACCGAGGTCGCCTGCGAAGGGATGGCATCTGTTCAGAGCGATTTTGATCCGGCGCGAATCGACCATTTCCTGAAGAATCTGATGACGGATGCGGCTGGGAACACTCACCGTGCCGAGCTTTGTTTCGATAAGTTCTTCAATACCGCCGCCCCTAATGGTTGTATGGGCATCATTGAGTTTCGTGCGTTTGAAACCCTCCCGGAAGCACGAATGAATGCCGTAGCCGCACTCTTTCTCCGCAGCATCGTCACCCGCCTCTTTCTCAAACCTTTCCGTAAACGCCTACGCCGTTTCGGCACTACACTCCACGACGAGTTTTTCCTCCCTTCACGACTTTGGCAGGATGTGGAGGAGATCTGCACAGACCTTCAAC
The DNA here is from genome assembly GCA_038744685.1 of Verrucomicrobiota bacterium. NCBI lineage: Bacteria > Pseudomonadati > Verrucomicrobiota > Verrucomicrobiota bacterium. Next base: position 152,596 of record JBCDMB010000001.1, on the reverse strand, counting down.
AGACGGGTCTCCCTTTTTCTTCCGGCTGGCTCAAACCCATCTTTGACTTCCGCTTTCCTCTCCGGGGAAAGTTTGAGATTCCCAACGGGCAAATCGAAGTGCGCCAAGCCCTCGAATCCTTTCCCCTCATGGCCGAGGAGAGCCAGGGACGGGCCACTGTCCGCAAAGTAGACAACTCCACCGATCGCTTGGAGATCCGCCTCAGTGACAGCGCTTGCCTTGAAAAAGGGTTTTTGCTCATCAATGGCATCGAAGTCGCTTTCACCGAGGTAAACGGCTCCCCTGTTGCCGGAGTGCGCTACAAGTGCGCGAGCGCCCACCCCGCTCTCCATCCGAACGTCCCCATCCAATCCCCCCTCCTCTTCGAATGGGTGGATCAGAAATCCGGAAAGACGAAGACAGCCGCCCGCTATCACCACTGGCATCCCACCCAGCCCGTTTACGACGGCTTTCCAAAAACTGACGCAGAGGCCGCCAAGCGACGAAAAGCCCGCTGGATCCCTGCAAACGAGCTCGTAGGAAAAGTCGCCACCAGAGTAACTCCGAGAATCTCTCCTGAATACAAAGTCACTCTGGATCTTCGGCGACAGAAGGTGTGAATTCTCGTGAAATCCTCTGGAGATCAGTGGTTCGTTCTTCTCGATCGTAACAATAGTTATACCCAAGCGGGCTATGTTGAGTGATCGGTCTCCACGGGCTGATTTTCCTTCGTTCGCAATAAACCCACGTCGCCTCAACCAAGCAGTTGCTTCGCCTCTTCAGGGGACGGCAACTTACACGCCCCTTGCGGGAAGAACTTTAGGCGGTGTTTCGCCACGAACTTGTAGCCGAGTTCCCGGATGAACTTCGGAACGATCAACAAGCACCACCCGGCAATCTTCCAAAAGCCACCAACGTCGATCAGTGCGTGCGCGACTGCGTCGGAGCGAATCCGCTTTTTTTTCTGGTCGCCGTCTTCAGTGAGATAGACCACTGTGGATAGGTTTGTGGAATCGCGGAGTTCTTCCGACAAACAATCCTTTGCAGTCGTTCCCTGCAACGGTGCGTATTGCAGCACCCTTGCTTGGTCCTCCCCGAGAAAGAACTTTACCGTGTTCGTGCAAAGGCCGCATTCGCCATCGTAGAAGAGGATACGACGTTTTCGATCTGTGCGAGCCGGCAACCACGCAGGGTCGAGAACGAAGAGATGAATCAACACCATCGCCGCCGTGAGATCAGCGAAATCTACGACAAGGAAGATTCCCAAATGCATGGCCAGCATCAAACACCACACGAAACAACGGCTACGGCACCAGATCGAGAGCGGCAGGAAAACAATCTTACCAGCAAGACAAATCCAGGTCATCGAATAGAGCACTCCATTCGGCAGTGAGAGGAGAAAATCCCGAAAAACTCCCGGTCTTGCCAGCGGGTTTTCTACGAGATGGATTAATGCCGTTCCATCGAGCCAGCTCGGGCTCTGCAGTTTGATCAATCCGCTAAAGGTATAACCGATTGCCAAGAGTAACCACGCGGTCCAGTAGACTCCGGAGGGATAAAACCAAGGTGCCTCTCTTCGTGGACGCAGCCGCAGAGCTTCTCCATTGGGAATGAGGGTCGAGAGCAAGAGCATCAATCCGACGTAGGCGAGAGACGGGTTGGCAATCAAAGGGTTGCGGCAAAAGAGACTCGCCCACAGGTAGAGAAGAAGGATCGCCGCGACCTTACGCCGCCACCCAAGCAAAAAAGCGAGGGACGCTATCATCCCAAGACCAACCACCACAGTCGCCATCCACGGTGAATCGCTGAGCCAGAAGGGGCTCGGCAGGATTCGGAATAGTGGACTTAAGGACGAATCGCCCAAAGTTCCTGCTGAACTGAAAAGCTCGCCCGCGTAAGGTAACAGAAAGGCAAAGTGTGCCGCAAGGTAGGCTCCCAGAAGAACCCGGAAGAGCCCAAACTGCCAGCGGGAGATCTGCTTTACTCCAAACACGGTGGCTTAAAACTCCAACGATCATCCCGCCCTTTGGTCCTCGTTTGAATGAGGACAGTGATCTCAGAAACGTCGTCACTGATGCCAAACTCTTCGCGCAGCGGACCATTGACTCCATAGCAAAACACGCTTTGCCAGAGTTCCTCGGGCAAGCGGGGTGCGTAACTGAGTGCGGCTCCGTACACATTGCGGCGATTGTAAGGACCTTTTAGTTGGCGGTAAAACTCTGGGGTCACCACGATGGTTTCCTGTTCGCCATCATCTGTCTTGAGCACCAAGCTAAAATCCGCGGCAAACGTTTCAAAACCGTCTACGTCACTGAACACTTTTGTGTAAGGCGCAAAACCACAGGCGGCCCCAATTCCCCTCAATGTGGCACTGCCGAGGAGGTAGCCGATAAACTGCAGGCAGCCAAAGCAAAGAATGACAACGGAGCACCAGCCAACCCATCGAGGTGCCTTAACTGAATCCCCCATCAATCTGCCAACTCTGCCTCCGCTCGCTGGCGCGCTTCCGTGCAAGCCCACTTCTTTTTGCAGCCAATGCAGGTAGGAAGAAAGTGGAGCGGTGAGACACTCGCCGAATCCTTCGCATTCACATCCCGAAAAGCTAACATGTCTTCAAAACGATCTTCTTTCCAGTCATCGTACCCACATGTCGTTTCGGATGACTTACGCCCGTTCTGGAAAGTTCCGAAAAGAACATCCCAAAGAGGAATATCGGCGAAATTCTTCGTGTGAAAACGGTATTGATGATGCACCCGATGTGACTCTGGGCGCTGAAACAGGTAGCCCAGTTTCTTGGGCGTTCTCACGTTCCAGTGGTAGAAAAACTCCGCCACTGCGGTTAGCAAGGTGTAGAGCACCCCACCCTCAATCGTCAATCCGCACAGCGAGAAAGCGATCAACGCACTGAGAACAGAATTCAACAGAATCTCAACGGGATGCTTGTAGAACGAGGTCAGCACTTCGATTCGACGCGGCGAGTGATGAAGCTGGTGGCAAAGCCTCCAAAAGAAACGGGAGTGGTGACGAAACCGATGCCACCAATAGTAAATGAATGTCGAAATGACGTAAGCAATGGCTGCACCAACAAGGGGATGCATACTCTCGCCAAAGCTGAAAACGGAAGCCTGCTGCAACCAACGGTCCCAACTCATACCCGCCAGAATCACAATCCCCAGCTGAATCAAGTTCACAAAAGCAACCCGCCACCACCAGCCTCGAACTTTTGGTAATTCTGTTGCCGGCCAAAGTCTTTCAACGATCAGAAAACCCCCAGCAATGCCGATAATCAGCAACAACATGGAGTAAACGTAGCGGTGAAACCGGCAGGGATGCAAAGCCTTTAATGGAACACCTTCTTAGAGGTGAAACAAAACGCAGGCTACGGAAGGGCCTCTTACCCCTACGAATCACAATCGATGTGAGGCGAAGGCGATTAGGATCAAAATAGGAATTACAAAAAGGAAAGTCACTTCCTAGTGTGGTGTCAGGAAATTAACCCGCAGATTAACATCCCCAACCATGGAGGGACGCCGTCTCGGTGTCCGCAACGCTTGGCAATCCAGATAATCGAATGGTCCGCGAGACGCGGACCCTCCAGCGACTCTTTCGCTGAAACAGAGAATTGGCTACTCAAAGATCTTTTTAGAAACGAACTTCGCTGACACCACACTAGAGGAAGCGCTTTGCGGTTAGTTTCTCAAAACCCGCACACCCAACATCACCGAACTGAGCCCGCTCCCAATACCGAGCAGCGCGACCCGTTCGCCGGGATTGACGATACCGTTCTCGTAAGCCAACGATAAGGTGATTGGGCAGGCAACCGATCCGACGTTTCCCAAAAACGGGTAGGTGGGGTAATCCAAATCCGGATCGATGGAGAGGGCCTCGTGGAGTTTTCGCTGATGAGTCTTACCGACTTGATGAGTGATCACCCGTTGGAAGTCTTCCGGGAAGGGATCCTCCTTCTTGAATTTCTCCCAAGTCTCAGAGGCAAGCCCGATGCCGGCTTCAAGCAGCGCTTCGGAGTCCGTCTGCATGACCAATCCCCCTCCGTCCGAGCTATCTCCTTCGCAGAGATGGGAGAACGATCCGTCGGTTCCGGAAACCCCGAATTCCAGCTGACCGATTCCCGGCCCATCCAAACAATCCTCGTGGCAAAGCACCATACCCACCGCTCCACAACCTATGGTCAGGTTCGCAAAGAAAGGTTTGATCGTTTTGCGGGAAAAGTTACCGCTCAGAAGCGTTGCCATCGTTTCTTCCTGAAGAGGTCTTCCATTCTCTCCAGCAACGAGTAGAGCTGTGCGGATTAGCCCCGCTTCAATCATCGCCCCGGCAGTAACCATCGCATTCAGAAAACCGAGACAGGCATTCGAGAGATCGAAAATCTGGGTGTGCTTGGGAAGCTCCAGCTCTTTGTGAACGTAGGCGGCCGTGGCCGGCTCGAGACGGTCGCGCGATACCGCCGCATGAATCAGAAGATCAATCTCCGGAAACCTCCCATCCAGTTTTCCCAGAACTGCCTTTCCGGCGAGACTACTCGCCTCGGAAGGTCGGGTGCCTTCGGGCCAAAGCCGCCTCTCCCGGATCCCCGTCATCAATTCGAGGCGACCCCCCGGCAACTTCAATCGTTCGTAGAGCGGGGCCAGTCGCTCCTCAATCCCATCCGAGGTCAAACGCTCTTCCGGCAGGGCATGGGCCAATTCTGCAATGCGGGTGTGCTTAAACTGCATCGCCACGCATGGTTCGTTCAACGAGTTCCTTATCGAAGTAGTTGGTATCCATCCCCGCGTTCACAACGATCCCCTGACCGTTGATCCCGGAGGAACGGGGGCTGAGGAGAAAGACAGCCGTATCCGCCACTTCGTCAGTCGCCAGTGCCCTTTTCCGCAAGGTCATCTTTTCCGCGTAAAGGTAGTTATTCATGTAACCGGGAATCCCTGCAGAGGCACTCGTCTTTAGGGGTCCGGAATTTACCGTATTGAAGCGCACTTCGGAAAACGAGCTGAACGACTTCGCCAGGTTCCGGCTGACCGCCTCGAGGGCTGCTTTTACCGGACCCATGTAGCCGTAATTCTCAGCCGTGAGCTCAATCGTAGAGATCCCGATCGAAACTACCGAGGCATCTTTCGCCAGACGTCCCTTGAAGGCATTGGCAATCTCCGAAAGAGAAAAGGCCGATATCTGGGTTGCCTGCAAAAACTGTTTTCTTCCGGTCTCGTGAAACGGTTTGAAGCCATCACTGTAATCCGCGAAAGCGATGGAGTGAAGAATGCCGTCGATCCGGGTTTCCGCACCAATCTCCTCTGCCAGACTTTCCAATGCACCCTCTTCCTCTACGTCACAAACGTAACAAGTCCGATCGCCAAGCAACTTCGCCAGACTCGCGCGACGTTCTTCGGAGCGCACACTGTAGATGACCTTAGCTCCCTCAGCCTCCAGCACCTTGGCTACAGCCCAGGCGACGCTCTTACGATTCGCCACGCCAAATACTAGAAAAGTCCGGTCCTCCAGTTGCAGGAAACTCATGCGTCTAGTTCAGCATGCACGATGGTTTAGGGTAAAGTGCTTTCTCAGGATTAAAATCGGGATAAGCATCGAGATTGAACTTATTGGTTCTCGAGATCGGTTTTTGCCGCAGAGATAGCGAACGTTCAATGTTGAACGCTAGACATCCAGCGTTAAAATACCTCCCTCCTTCGACGTTCAGCGTTGGAAGTTCAAAGTTTCGAGTTCGCTATCTTTCCAGTGCTATGCAAAGCCGCAATCTACTTCGGCTATACCCCAACGACCGACCGTTCGGCCTCCTCCCGGCTCAGAATGCGTACACTTCGATAACCGGGACCTTCCGAGGGAAGATCTTCGCGGAAACGGGTTAAATCCTTCTCGTCCTCGAACTCTATCGCCGCGAGGGCACGCCCAATACGCTCTCCCGAATAACGGTAGTTGAAATAGCAAAGATTCGCCCGACCCTTCACGACATTCTCCAAGAACGCTCGAAGTGCTCCAGGCCGTTCGTAAAAGTCGATCTCAAGAAATACAGCGTGGTTCAGCGTGTGCGGATCGCAAGGAATCGTTCGAAAACGAACGGCCGCCGTTCCATCCACCCATTCCGGTTCGTAACCTCCGTCAGACAGTCGCTGGGATAGATCCCCATACTCTTTCTCGTTCAGCACTATGCCGAAGATCGGAAAAGCTTGTGACGAACTGGTCTTTCCATACTGAAAATCGATTACGCTCAGGCCGCCAAACGCTTTATCAAACAAATCCAACATCGCGCCTTGTCGTTCCGGCATGGATACACGCACATGCCTTCGTCTGCGGCCGCCAATTCCAGCCGAGTCCGCAACAAGGGGGAGTTGTCCAAAATCCATATTCGCCCCACAGGCTATTACGAGTGCTCGGTCGAACGGATTCTTTTTACCGTGCTTGATCAGTCCGGCCAAACCCATTGCACCCGAAGGCTCAAGCAAGCAGCGCAGACTCTCCCAATAGATCCGTATGGCATCACTCACCTCCTCGTTTGCAACGGTGACAAACTCATCGATCACATCTGCACAGATCGCATGGGTGATCTCGCCGGCTTCCCGAACTGCGGTCCCGTCACAAAAAATATCGAGCTCGGTTAAACGCACTGGTTTCCCAGCTTTTACCGCAGCCGCCATCGAAGCCTGCCCCTCTCCTTCCACGCCGACGATGCGAATCCCAGGGTAAGACCGTTTCAACCAAAAGCCAGCACCCGCGGCCATGCCTCCACCACCGATCTGTAGATAGGCGACATCAAACGAGCCACTCCCTGAGAGCCCTACCTCATCGGCAAGAGTCGCCTGGCCCGCAATTACAGAAAGGTCGTCGTAGGCATGGACAAAGGTTCCCTCTGTTTCAGCGACTCTCTTTGCTTCCGCAAGTGCGTCATCGTAGCTGTCTCCAACTAAAAAAATCTCAACCGAGTCTCCTCCCCGATCCCGGACTGCACGTTGTTTCACCTCGGGTGTCGTAGTCGGCATGTAGATTTTCGCCTTGAGTCCGAGTGCCTTGGCACCCAGCGCAACTCCCTGCGCATGGTTACCTGCTGACGCCGCAATCACTGGCTGATGCCGATCCTCTTCGGGAATTAAAACCATCCGATTGAAAGCACCACGCCACTTGTATGCCTTGATCGGGGAAAGGTCCTCGCGTTTCACCTGAATCTCGCCAAAGCCGTCTAACGAAAGCCTCTCCATCGGGGTAGCATCCCCCGCCGCATACACCCTTTCACGGGCCATGAGGATCTCATGTTCCAACGACTCCCTACTCCACTCCATTCGAGGAGCTTGGTAACAAAAAGCCCTAAACGAAACGAAAAACGAAAACCGGTGGGATACGGGCTACGGTAGTGGTATGCGAAAGTGTGGCCTCGGAACTACGTTCCAGGGAAGAGGCATGCGGAAAATAAATCCCCGATGTTTATTCAACCTACGAGGCTCGCCAGAGCCATCGCCCTACCGTGCTAATTCATAAGACAAAGGCATCATAAAAATTGAGGCCGTCAGTAAGAGCTCAAACGTGGCCTCGAAATTAAGTTCCTTAGGATTGAATCTTTCTCCGAATAGATTTCCTGCTCGGGTGTCAGCCAGCACGGCTTGTCCGTCATTCGCGAAACCCGTCCCTATCCTTTAACACAAACTCACCAAGATTTATCTTGTCGTTTCTCAACCCCCACTTTGGCGTAGAGGTTTTCTTATGTTGCAAGTTTCCGGACTCTCCAAGGCATTTGGTTCGCAGACGCTTTTTGAGAACGTGTCATTTCGGATTGATCGAGGTGAACGGTCGGCTCTGGTCGGTCCAAACGGCGTTGGGAAAACGACCCTCTTTTCCATGATCCTCGGCGAGGCCGAGCCGGACGAGGGGGTGATCGATCTTGATAAGAAAGCCATCGTAGGTCACCTCCCTCAGGAGACTGCACCCACAGGAGAAGAGACGGTGATCGAGATTGCCGCTGGGGTGACCCCTCACCACGCGAAACTGAGGAAGCGAATTGGCGATTTCGAACGAGCCAAGGACCAGTCCGACGACTATCACGATGCCGTGTCCGAATACACGGAGATTGGTGGCTTCGAGATTGAGCCAAAGGCAAAACAAATCCTAGCCGGACTCTCGTTTCGCGAATCGGATTTCGACCAACCGGCGAGAACCCTGAGTGGAGGCTGGGTCATGCGCGCCTACCTAGCCCGACTCCTGACAGCAGAGCCGGATCTCCTGATGCTCGATGAGCCGACGAACCATCTAGATCTCGAATCGCTCCAGTGGTTCCAGAATCACCTCAAGAACTATCCTGGCTCCATCCTCCTCATCAGCCACGACCGCTCGTTTCTGAACGAGGTGATCAACAGCATCCGCGAGGTGCGCCATCATCGTATCCACTTTTATAGAGGAAACTACGACGACTACGTGAAGGAGGCGGAAGCACGGGACGAACAGCATCTGGCCGCGCACCGATCGCAACAGCGTAAAATCGCCCAGCTGGAACGGTTCGTCGAACGGTTTGGAGCGAAGAACACCAAGGCAACCCAGGCGAAATCCAAACAGAAACAATTGGACCGAATGGAGCGAATCGAGGCGCCGAAGTCTACAGAGCGGACCATCAAAGTCGCCTTCCCCCAACCCACTCCGAGCGGCCAAAAGGTCATCTCACTCGAGAATCTTCACTTTGCCTACCCGAATCATCCCGTCTACGAAGGAATCGACCTAACGATTGAAAAAGGTCAGCGCATTGTGCTGGTCGGGCCGAATGGAGCAGGTAAATCGACCTTACTCAAATTGCTTGCAGGAGTTCTCGAACCACAGAAAGGCGACCGAATCCTCGGACATCAGGCGAAGTCCGGCTACTTTTCTCAAAACCGAATCGATACTCTCAATCCGGAGCAGACCGTTCTCGAGGAAGTTCAGAGTATTCGCAATCCGGTTGGCGAAGCGATGGCTCGCACGGTCCTTGGTTCATTCCTGTTCCGCGGAGATGCGGTTTTCAAGAAAGTGAAAGTGCTCTCCGGTGGAGAGAAAAGCCGTCTCGGGCTAGTCAAACTGCTGCTCGATCCACCAAACCTGCTACTGATGGACGAGCCTACAACCCATCTCGACATGGCGAGCATCGAGGCATTGATCACTGCGCTGGAAGATTATTCTGGAACCCTCATTTTCATCAGTCATGACGTCTATTTTATCCGTCAGATCGCCGAACGAGTGCTTCGGGTAAACGCCGGGAAACTCACGCCTTTCTCGGGAGACTACGACTATTATCTCCGAAAGTCCGGCAGTGCTGGCGAGAGAGCAGGACTAGTCGATAGCGGGGATCCCGGCGACCATCGACCTGCGGACTTTGCCAAACGCAAGGTTCCTACCAAAACTTCCGATCCATCCACCGGTTTTAAATCGAAAGAACAAAAACGTAAGGAAGCAGAAGAGCGAAAAGTCCGGAGCAAGGTGCGGGCGAAAATTGAGAGACTGGAGGACGAAATTTGCCAGTTGGAAGACAAGCAAAAACAACTCTCGGAAAAGCTCGAGGACCCGCTTCTTTATGAAACCAATCCCGGCGAGGTGATGGAGCTCAACCGCAGCGTGGTCGCCGCAAACGATCTCCTCGATTCACTGAACGAGAAATGGATGGCAGCGACCGAGGAACTGGAAAAGTTGGGGTAGTTTTTCAGGACAAACGAAGACGCTACAATTAAGTTGAAAGTGTGTCGTTTCTTAAAGGACATTTCGATCAACATCCTATGGATCGTGAGGTCAATCGAAGTGCCCTTAAGTAGCGAATGAGTAACGACTCTGCAAAGCTCCTGTTTCCCTCCTCTCGGAGCGGCGGCGTCAGCCGCCGATTTCACCTGTCTGGACAATCAGCTTTGAGCCCATCTCGCCGTCCTTCGTCGGCGGCTAAAGACCGCCGCTCCTCTGATTTCGATAGGTGTTTCAACCGGACAGTGAGGTGCTAAGCTTCCTGCACGATGCAAAAGACCCAAAAGCGCGACGCAGATCCAATTTGTCATAGGGGTTTGTCCGGGGTATCCGGGAGAGAGACGTGCTCGGTCCTGTCCAAATCGTTTCGGCCGGGCGAACACTCCAGCGCGCGGACCACGCGGCCCGTCCGCAAACAACTCTCAAAGCGAAGGACGAAGGTGGTCCCTCCCGAAAAACTAATGAGCTTACGCCGTGGGTTTAATTGCACCCGCCCCACTTCGCTGCTAATCACGGTCTTGACTACCTCGTCCGCCGGGTCCAGTCTTTAGGGTTTCACTTTATACCAACCAGTAGAAAGTGGGTTTCGGCCCGCTTTTTTTATTTTTACATCATGAGCAGCGAACTTCTTTCCGTATTAGAATACATGGAAAAGGAAAAGGGAATCGGTCGTGCCGACATGATTTCCGCGATCACCAATTCCATTCACAATGCCGCCCAAAAAGGGGTTCACGCTGGTCAGGAGCTGAAGATTGAGATCAATCCACGCACCGGCAGCCTCGAAGCGTGGTCGCTCTTGAATGTGACCGACTCGGTCGGCGACCCCGAGAAGGAGATCCATGTGGAAAATGCCCGCCGGATTAAGTCTGACGCCGAAATCGGGGAAGTCATCGAAAAGCCAATTGATCCCTCCTACTTGGGTCGTATCGCCGCCCAGACTGCCAAACAGGCTATCCTTCAAAAAATCCGGGAATTTGAGCGTGAGCGAGTGTTTGACGACTTCAAGGATCAGATTGGAGACATCATTAGTGGAGTAGTTCATCGCCGCGACCGAAGTGACCTTATTGTGGATCTCGGCAAAACCGAGGCTCTCCTTCCGAGAAGAGAACGGATTCCCCGCGAGAACTTCAACCCAGGCGACCGGATTCGGGCCCTTCTGCTTAAAATTGAAACGGGAAACCGGGGACCCAGCCTGATCCTCAGCCGGAGCAGCCTTCGCTTCGTTCGGCGACTCCTTGATCTTGAGGTCACCGAGATCTCCGATGGCACTGTCGTTATCGAACGAATGTCCCGTGAGCCCGGCTATCGCACCAAGATTTGTGTAAACACGACCGACCCTAAGGTGGATCCAGTAGGCGCATGCGTAGGTGCCAGAGGATCAAGGGTGAAGAGTATCGTTCGGGAGCTCGGAGGCGAAAAAATCGACATCATCCGCTACTATCCCGAGATAAAAGAGCAACTTGTAGAAGCCCTCAGCCCGGCTGTCCCTCGTAACATTCAAGTGGATGAGAGGAACCATCGAATGAGTTTTGAGATCGCCGAAGATGATCTCTCGGTAACGATCGGTAAAGGCGGCATGAACGCCAAGCTCACCTCACAGCTTCTCGGTTGGAAACTCGATATTCGTCGTGAAGAGACCAAGAACGTGACGATAGACCAACAGGTCGATTCTGCTGCGAAAGGGCTGGTTGACTCGGTCGGTGTTCAGTTTGAAACAGCGGTTCGATTGGTCAACATGGGTATCACTTCAGTAGCCGCCTTCGAAGGGGCCAGTGCTGAAGACCTGGTTGCGATGGGTATCAGCCCAGAGGAGGCCCAGACAATTATCAGCAAGGTAGAGTCCGAGTAAGTCACGCGGAGAAACCAGTTTAGACGAATCAGTCAACAAGCTTCCAAAGGGTAGAATGAGTGTCAGAGTCCACCAGATCGCCAAAGAGATCGGAATGGAAAACAAGGAGTTGCTGCAGCTGTTGCAGGAGCGCGGTTTCGCTGTGAAAACGGCGTCCAGCACGATTGATAACATCAGTGCCGATTCCCTGATCGAGGAGTTCGCTAGTCCGGAGGAACCCGATCAGCCTGAACCGTCAGACAACGAATCTACGGAGGAAGAGACTCCGACGTTTAAGCGACCCACGGGACCTATCGTCCGTTCTGCTGAGGAAGTAGAACGTGAGAAAGAGGCTTCGAAAAATGGTGAGTCCTCCAAGCCGGCTGAAGCACCGAAGCCTATTGCTCCGGTGGAAGCCACCCCGCCATCGGGCACCTCGGCGCCGAAACCACCCGGCGCACCCAAACCTCCCAGCGCACCAAAACCGCCCGTAGCGTCTCGTCCCGCGGCACCTCCTAAGCCGCCGGCAGCTCCTCCAGGGCGACCCTCGGCCCCCAAACCACCGCTAGCACCCAAAGCACCTGAAGCTCCGACGAGTCAGGAAGACGCACAGCCTGCCACGGAGGCAGAAAGCACCGAGCCGGCCGCCAAATTGACACCCCTCCAAGCGAAGACTCCGATTATTGTCCGTGACTTTGCAAGTCAGCTCGGATTGAAGCCTTTCCAACTCTTGGCTGCCCTGATGGAGCGGGGAATTTTCGCCTCTATGAATCAGACCATAGAGGAGGATGTTGCCGCGAAGATTGCCGAAGCGCATGGCTTCACGCTAGAGATCCGCCACCGCGGCGGCTCTGCAGACGCCTCATCTGGCGAAAAGAAAGAGAAGGAAGTCGATGAATCGGCACTTCTGGAACCCAGACCACCGGTCGTCTGCATTCTCGGTCACGTCGACCATGGGAAAACCACACTTCTCGACACCATCCGTAAGGCCAAGGTAACCGAAGGTGAGTTTGGGGGAATCACCCAACACATTGGTGCCTATCAAATCACCGTAGACGGCGAACCTGTTTCATTTCTCGATACTCCGGGCCACGCTGCGTTTTCCGGCATGCGGGAACGGGGTGCCTCCACTACTGACATTGCCGTTCTGGTCGTAGCTGCTGACGATGGTTTCAAGCCACAAACCGACGAGGCCCTCAAATTCGCGAAAAAGAGTCAAAACTCCCTGATCGTCGCGATCAATAAGATTGATACCAAGGGTGCAAACATCGACCGGGTAAAACAGCAAATGCAGGAGCGGGGAATTCCTCCGGAAGACTTGGGAGGAGAGGTGCTCACAGTTCCCGTCTCTGCATTGAAAGGGGAAGGAATTGACCAACTTCTGGAGATGATTCGCCTTCAAGCGGAAATCATGGAGTTGAAAGCAGTTCCCTCCGGTAAGAGCTCCGGAGTGATTATCGAATCCCAGATTGAGCAGGGTCGTGGGCCCACCTCTACCGTTCTCGTTCAGAAGGGAAGACTGAAAGTGGGAGACGCAATCCTATCAGGGACGGCTTCCTGTAAAGTGAAGGCCCTCCACGATGACGATGGTAAACCGGTAAAAGAAGCAGGGCCTTCTACCCCGGTTAAGGTTGTCGGCTGGAGTGACGCCCCGGTCTCAGGAGCTACTTTCGAAACGGTCAAGAATGAGCGTGAGGCGAAACGCTTGGCCGAGGAAGTTCTTGATCAGCAACGAAAGAAGGAAGAAGAAGAACGACTTTCCGCCAAAAGCGAAGGGTCCAACCTCGATGACCTCTTCTCAGCAATCGAGAGTACAAAAAAGACGATTTTCCCTGTCATACTGAAGTCGGACGTCCACGGGTCGCTCGAAGCAATCGGCTCGCTTCTCAGCGAGCTACCCACCGATCAAGTCGAGCTCAAAGTCGTTGGTCAGGGAGTGGGCGTCGTAACGAAGAAGGATGTCGAATTAGCCAGCGCGGCTGGTGCGACAATTATCGGTTTCAATGTTCGGTTGGAGAATGGGGTTCAAGGGCACGCGAAGCACCTTGGAGTCGATATTCTCCAAGACAACATCATTTACCAGCTCGTCGATCTCGTTCGTGAATCGATGGCCGAGCTTCTCGAACCGGAACTGCGTGAGAAGAAACTCGGCGTCGCCGAAATCCGTGCAGTCTTCCCGTTGGGCAAGGGCTTTGTCGCCGGATGCATGGTGACCGAAGGAAAGATCACTCGCGGCGCGATTACCCGCCTCACTCGCGGAGAGGAGCTGGTTCACGAGGGCAAGATCGGCACCTTGAAACGCTTCAAGGACGACGCCACCGAAGTCCGGGCTGGGTTCGAATGCGGGATTGGAATTGACGGTTTCCACGGCTACAAGGAAGGCGATCTGATCGAGTGCTTTGAGGTCGAGAAGATCCGCCCCACCCTTTAACCCCTAAAAAAGGCGATCAAGGGACCGCTGAGCCATGGCAAAACGGAAGGTCAGAGTAAACGAACTTCTCAGACGGGAGATCAGTCTGATTTTACACACCGATTACCAGTCGGAAGGCACTTACACCACTATCAGCGAGGTGGATGTATCGCCAGACCTTCGCCAAGCCCGTGTGTTTTACTCAGTCCTTGGAGGAGAAGAAAAAGAGAAAGAGGCTGAGGAGTTCTTTCGGGTCAAGGCCTCTGAGATACGTCAGAAAATCTCGCGCAACGTCATCCTTAAACACCTTCCCTTTTTTCACTTTATTCGGGACAATTCTCTTGAGAGAGGATTCGGTCTCATTGAGGCAATGGACGAATTAAACGAAAGCAATGACTGATCTACCGCTCAGCCCACTTCTCCATCGGCAGACATTTCAAGAACTCATCTCGTCGTGGTCCGGTAAGAGACTCGCGGTCTGTGGTCACCTGCGACCGGACGGAGATTGCATCGGTTCACAAGTGGCCCTTTGCCGGTTCCTCAGGGATCAGGGTATCGAAGCGGTTGCCGTGCAAGCGGATCACATCCCAAAGAATCTTGAAGGTTTCATTGGAGATACGCCGTTCGTTCAAGCCAGCGAATTCGATTCAAACGGCTGGGAAGCGGTCACTGTGGATTGTGCGGACGAAAAACGAATTGGTAAAGATCTTCGCGAAAAACTGCCCGATACCCTTTTCAACGTAGACCATCACATTTCCAACCCCGGCTATGGAGAACATAACCTGATCGTGCCTCATTCCTGTGCGACGGCAGAAATTCTTGCTGAGCTTTTTCTCGCTGTCGGATACGAGCCGGACACAACGACTGCAAACGGACTTTATGTAGGTATCGCCACTGATACCGGCCAATTCCGTTTCCCCTCGACGACCACACGCACGTTCGAAATCTGTTGCCACCTCTGTGAGTTCGGAGCCGATCCCGCAAAGGTCGCAACGATTCTCTATGAGCAGGAATCCCTAAACCGGATGCAGCTTCTCGAGTCCTTTCTAGGTACCCTGAAGATGTCTCACGAAGGTAAGGTATGCACCGGTTGCGTTCGCGATGGTGAATACGAGCGGACGGGCACAAGCAAAGAAGACTCGGAAGGATTCGTGGATTATGCCCGTTCAATCGAGGGAGTTGAGATTGGCGTCTTTCTCGAAGAGAACAAAGGAGTCATTAAAGGAAGCCTGCGTTCAAAAGACCCCGTTCATCGGGTCGATACCATCGCCAAAATGTTTGACGGGGGCGGTCACGCTTGTGCGGCTGGTTTTCGAGTTGAAGAAACCATCGATGAGTTTTACCCGCAGCTGGTGGAGATTCTCGAAAACCACCTGCTGAGGAAGACGGGGTAAACCAAGAGCAAATTTCGAACTTCGAACGGAAGGCACTTCGATGTTTCACTGTTCGACGTTGCTTTTCTGCACTATTTTAGACCGAGAATCTCTTTACGTATAATGCCGCCAGAATCCAATCGCCTCGAAGGATTACTCTTCGTCGACAAGCCTACCGGCCTCACGTCTCACGATGTCGTCGCTCGTATTCGGCGAATCTACAAAATCAAGAAAGTCGGTCACGCAGGCACCCTTGACCCCATGGCGACTGGCTTATTGATCATTCTTGTAGGCCGGGCGACCAAGGCATCTAATTTTCTTATGAGTCAGTCCAAGACTTATGAAGGCACCTTCCGGTTGGGAACGGTAACTGACTCTCAGGATGCGGACGGAGAAGTAGTTGATCAGAAGGAGGTGCCCACAGTCTCAGAGGGTGACTTAGAAAAACTCTTTGCCGGATTTTTGGGAGACCAGTACCAGACTCCGCCCATGTTTTCTGCTAAGAAGATCAAAGGAGTTCCCCTCTACAAGATGGCCAGAAAAGGGCAAGAGGTTGAACGCGAGCCCCGCTTCGTTTCCATCAAGGCGTTCGAACTTCTCAACTTCGCTTCCCCTGATGTCGCTTTCCGCATTGAGGTGAGTAAAGGAACGTATGTGCGCACCGTCGCACATGATCTGGGACAAAGGCTCGGTTGCGGCGCCTACCTAACCAGTCTTAGGCGAACCGCGATCAGCAACATGGACCTCAGTCGGGCCGTCACTCTCGAGACGTTGGAAAATACCGCTCCTTCCCAACTAGGGAGGTTTCTGGCCCCGGTTCATCAATACGTCCCCAGCCATGTAATCTAGTGCCTGAATAATCCACCATCCCTAAGCTCTGCTATGTCTGACCGCAAGAAACCCGTCGTCACTATTGAATACTGCCCGGGGTGCCGTTGGTTGCTACGGTCTTCGTGGATGAGCCAGGAGCTCCTCAGCACGTTCGAACCGGATCTCGAAGGGGTATTGCTCAAACCGAGTGAGGAGGGAGGGCGTTTTCAGATATCAATCGACGGAACTACCGTCTGGGATCGGGTTGCAGACGGAGGATTTCCAGGAATCAAGGAGCTCAAGCAACGCGTCCGGGACTTCATTGATCCCAGCAAAGATCTAGGACACTTAGACGGGAAGTGAATCGTTTAATTTTCGCTGGCTCCTCCCCAACTTTTTACCAAAGCTCGCTGCCTTTGGGGAATAAACCAGCAGACCGCACTCTCTAATGCCGACCGGAGTGACCGATTCTTTCCACAAGATTGTGGATGACTTTTACCAGGGCCTCTATCGGTTCGCTCTTAGCCTGTCAAAAAACGAACACCAAGCATGCGATCTCACCCAACAGACTTTTGCAATATACGCAGAGAAACACGACACGCTGAGGGATATCTCGAAGGTGAAGTCCTGGCTTTACACTACACTTTACCGTGAATTTCTCCGCCAAAACCGCCGTAATCAGCGCTCTGAGGTCAGAGACCCAGAGGTTATTGAAAACACCGTATCAAACCCGGAGGCTCCGGACACCGATCACCTCGACGAAAAACGGGTTCTGGCCGCCCTTGATCGCTTGGAAGAGACTTTCCGCATGCCTTTAGTCATGTTTTATCTGCGCAATCACTCCTATGCGGAAATCTCGGAGATCCTCGATATACCGATTGGAACGGTAATGTCCCGTCTGTCCCGTGGTAAAGCTCGTCTTAAGAAGATATTTTTGGAAGAAACGGATTTGGAAATCGAATGAACCAAGAAGAAGCAAAAGCGATTCTTTCAGCCTGGAGAGACATGGACGATCCAGCAGAGGTTCCGGGATTGCTGGAGGCTCTCTCTGTTGCAGAGTCTGATTCCGATCTTCAGGATTGGTTCACGAGGGAGAGAAATTTTGACAGCCGAGTTGCCTCAGTGATCTCCGAGGTAGAAGTGCCTCCCGGCCTTCGCGAAAGGATCCTCTCTTCGATCGAGAACCAGCAGGAAAAAACGCCCTCACCGCTGAAGAGCAGATCTCTGATCTATTTTCCCAGATTGATTCCCCTTGCGGCATCTCTGGTAGTCGTCTTTTTCGTTAGTCTTCTCCTTTTCGGTCCTCCTTCCGTGGATGCGGACACTGCTCTCGAAGGATTCTCCGGGCACATCAGTAGGAATACGAAAACCTCGGCGACTCCCTCGATTGCATCGACGGACTATGAAGTGATTCGCCAGCACTTCAACTCGGTCGGAGTCGGCTCACCACCATCTCTCTCCCCACGGATCGACGATCTTCAACCCACCGGAGCCGACACGACCGAGTGGGATGGACTCATCCTCGGAATTGTTCATTTGCAAAATGACCAAAGTGCAGAGTTTCGCCTCTTTATCTTCTCCTCTCAGAAATTTCCGGAGCCAGAATCCCTACCAGCCAACCCAAGCCTGCGCGATGAGGAAGGTATCCGCGTTCTCATCTGGACCGAGACAGACTACGTTTACGGCTTGTGCAGCAAAGACGCCCAAGCTGACGTTGCTGCCTACGTTGCCCAGTAACGGGCATCGATCACCAGTAGGTCTCACCCAAGGTCGGAAAGCCGGACGCTAGACTGCTACTCTCCGTCGGCGTACTTTTCCCATAGGCGTTCAGCCTCATCAGCCGAAATCGATCCATCGAAAACGAAGAGCCTGTATCGACGCAGATAAGACTTATCGGGCTCCAGAACCCAAGGCTCTTTTTGCACGGTGTTAAAATTGACGAAGACTTTCCCCTTCTCCCAGGTGCGCAAATGCTCAGGGTGGGATTGATTCTTTGGATGACTCATTAAGAGCACCCCGGCACGCTCATCATCGATGCCCGTAGGTCCTTCGATCCTCACCCACCGTGCTCTCGAGGTGTTCGAACCAGCCCGACCGATCCCTTCACTTGTGAGATAGGTGCTGGTTCCCGCCCAAATTGGACTGCCGCGCATTGCAAATCCACTATACCGGTAGGGAGTCACAACAACTGTCTCGCCGTCAGAAGTCTGTTGGGAAATCTCTAGATCGACAAAATACCCGGAAGCAGGGGTCTCCACCAATTCGGACACGGCCACTTTGGTTTTTTCCTTTAGCCGAACAATTGGACCATCGGGTGCTTTACGATCGATGTATACACTCTCCCCGATCAGCCCGTTCGGGACCATCTTCGCACCCCTCGCCTCTACGATCCCGTCACCCCTTTGCAGCTCCCAGCAAAGAACCTGTCGGCCCTCCACTTCAATATGCTTCCATGGCCACCAAAGTCCGAAATGATGCGGATGATCAGTCTTGGGTGCGGATTCGGTAACGATGAAACCGGACGGGGTCTTCAGCGGATGAATAAAGTTACTGCCCCGAAAGAGGTCACCCTTGTAGTGATCTGAAAGCGGGAGTGCCTGATAGGTGACCAGCTCCTTGCCACCGACTTCAAGCGAAACAGTCTCGTCCCCCGCCGCGATAAAAAAGGGAAAGGTGAGAACGAGGAGCAATCCGCTGCGTCGCATGTTTCAAACCTGTGCAAGGTTCCAGTGGCCCCGCATCGGCGGATGCATCATCGCGGAAGCCTCAGGGTCACCGATGATTTGTTCCGTTCTCGGATCCCAATTCAATTTCCGCCCGCCTAGCTTCATCGAGATGTGGTGCAGAACACAAATGGTGTTGGTGCGGTGGCCACCTTCGACCGGGCAGATACCGTCTCTGCCCTCACGCGCTGCTTTTAAGAAATCATACTCATGCCATTTGCTCTCATACAGCGACACTTCACTTTCGGTCGGTTTGCGACGAAGAAGCTCTTTATCACTGCAATAGAACCCTTCACGCCAGCAGCCTGCTTCCCCATTTTCCATCTTAAACGTAACTCCAGCGTTTCCATTCCTTGAACGCAAAACAATGCCGTTCTCGTAAAGAGCCTCACCCTCGTAACCAACGTGCACATTGAAGATGCCGCGGTCGGGAAACTCGCCGGTCGCCTTTATCTCTATGGGACCTCCTGTCATGTCTGTACCGATACCCCACTGTGCAATATCATACATGTGCGAGCCCCAACCCGTAATCATGCCGAGACAAAAATCCTCACGCTGCAGCCATCCCGGACGCCCGACGTATCTCCGCTCCGCGTTGATTGTTTGCGAATGAACGCCCAATTCAGAGTATGGAGTATATGATGCCGGACCGAGCCAGAGTTGATAGTCCAAGTGGTCCGGCACTGGCATTTCGACATACGCCTGATTTCCTTTATCGGTAGGCACTTCAACAACGATCTCTTCGACTTTCCCGAGCCATTCGTTCCGAACAATATTGCAGACGGTCCGAAAATAAACACTCGACCGCTGTTGTGATCCGACTTGGAGCGTGACCCCGTTGCGGCGAACCGCCTCCACAAGAGCAATCCCCTCAGGAATCGAGTAGGTCAAAGGCTTTTGCATGAAGATGTGCTTACCCGAATTCGCAGCGGCAATTCCTTGCAACGCATGCCAGCGATCCTGAGTAGCAATGACCACAGCATCAATGGAGGGGTCCGCGATGAGATCCCGGTGGTCCTTAAATTCCGTGATCTCCACTTTTGCTTCACCCCTCTCCTTGTAAAACGCCTCGCAGATCATACGAGCGTTCTCCGTTCGCTTGCTATCAGGGTCACAGACAGCAACAACTCTGGCATTGATCTCCGGCTTGATCCCGCTTGCCAATATTCCACGCATGTTGGCACAACCCATGCGTCCGGAGCCAATCAGGCCGATTTGCATGGTTTCGTTCTTCGAAGGATTCGACCAAACACGGGATGGAAGGAGCAGGATCGAACCACCAGCAGCGAGAGAGCTTTGAATAAATTTTCTGCGTTTCATAGTGTTAGAGGGGTTGAGTTGGGTAATAGTTGTTGGCTAACCGCTATTCGAAGGCGGAGTATCATCGCACTCCAGGACGCCCTTTGATTCAGCGGATCGCAGTAGACGGCCCTCCTGCTCGATCTTTGAAAGTGGTGTATTGAGGTTTGGCATGAGACATTCAGAAAGCTTCACACGAGTAATTCCCTGAGGGTAACACTACGGCTTCCATTCAACAATGAATATTCGTGCATATTTTTCCTCAATTCATGCAGAAATCATATGCTGGCTGGGAACCATACGACGAATCTCAGCCCACGGCCAGGTTACGCCATAGACCCTCGGCGATTGTCCTACTGATGCAAGGCACCAGCGAGTATGAACGCGCCCTCTCCGGGGAAATAGCAGAATATGCCCAACCTTCACGACCCATGCCAGATTCTCCGTAACGTGGATTACTTGCCTGCCGATGCAGTCGCTCTATAAACACTCTTCGAAGCTTGGAAGCCGGATGCCTTATGGTTAGCGAAAGCACGCCCTATTACTACGATGATATTTTGAAAATTAGGGTGCCTGTAGTCTATTCGCCACGCAAAGAGCCGAATATCGAGGGAATCAGCACAGTCGTGGATGACATGGAAACAGGAAAAATCACCGCAAACACCGAACAACGGTCTAGCTCAATTGTTAGGAAAGGTAATCGAATTCACCCGCAGATTCTCGAGTCCGGCTCCATTGTTTGCCGCATTGATTGACTGGAAAAACATGTAGGCCCCAGTCCCCGTCAACGCACTGTAAATGCCAGCATCCACACCAGTAACCGTGCCGACTCCGGTATCCGTGCCATCAGTGAGATTTTGCAGACGAACTGTGTAGGTCGTAGTCGCTGCATTTGCACCAAGGGTGAGTTCGTAATCGAACTGCAATAGGTCGCCTTCGTTGATCGCTCCCGTTTCAATCGAAGATTCTCCCGAAATGTCGCCAGCGCTAAAGTTGCTCAACAAGCGGTATTCATCTGAACCAGATAGGATTTGGATGTTTGCATCAGCCGCTGTCGAGCCAGTGCCTTCGTGAACTGCCGTGTTGTTCCCTTTTAGGCCAGACGAAAACGCGTAAACAAAACCCGTGGGTGTGGAATAGCTGCCGCCAAATTGAAAATTGATGCTGAAACCGAATTTTTCACCAACGTCTAGCAGGATGGCTTCATTCAAAACCGCGACGCTTTGAGTATCCGGTGTAGTCGCATATCCGCTTCCACCGGAATCTGCGACCGTCCAGCCGCTTTCCGCATTCCAGCTCTGCTGCCCATTGAGCGAACCGTTGATGTAATAGGGAGTCACGAATTCGATCAGTGCAGGCGGAGGGGCATCTGTCTCCCTCAGGATAAAGAACTCGTGCGCGGCCCCTTTCGAAACCGTAACGGACCCGTTACCCGAACCGTCAATCCGAACGCCGGACTCCCGAATGATCCACTCAGGATCATGGAGATGGACCTTCGAAAAGACCGAAAACCAGCCGTTCGGCGAACCGTCCGTGATTCCCAGCACTACATCGTCCCCATCCATGTGAATGTGGGCTGTTGGCGCCACAGTCTTTCCAGACAGAATCGGTGTCACGGGTTCGGAATCACTTTTGAATCCAGAAACACCTTCCTTGAAAAGATGAATCTTGTTGATGCGGAAGCCACCCGAGCGACCCACGATGAAGAAATAGTGATCACCCGCGGTGAGAGTGTAAAGGGGAGTCGAGAAGTGACCATCGGTTTGAGCCACTGTGCCGTAGTTGTCGTGGGTAGTCTGCCAGCTGAAATCCGTCCCCGCATTGAATTGATCATTATTGATCGAGTGGTAGGTTTTCCGGGTGATGCCGTATGGATTGACGGGATTGAGCCCCATCACCGTCCAGCAATCATTCCATTTATCGCGTTCAGGCGCACCTTTGTGTGAGGAGTGCAGTGCCATCCGATAGTTGCCTGGGTTGGTGATTCGAAGTTTGTAAATCAGCACGCCCTGGTGTTGATGGTCGATCTTACCGATCCAGGAAGGCACCCAGCGAATATAGCCCTCGCCAGAGAAGTTTGGATTGTCGCCCGCCTCGTAGTGGATGTCGGTCGTCAAAAGTTGCCAGTTATCCGTAAGCGGCACACTCTCGGCCTCGATCACGATTTTCCCATCGACCTCTTGAAAGATACTCTCCGTTTCCGGCGGGATGACTTCCGGCTCAACTCCTGCGGGCGCAGCAGGCGTCGAAGAACTGCCCCCGTTTGTCGGGATCACGGCCGAACCAAACCAAGTCTGCATCTCGGGGATGGTCACTTTCTCATCACTACCATTGATACCGATCAACCAGGTCAACATACCCGCGTCTGAAACATCGGGCTTACCGGCCACGACGCGATCATAAACCCAGTTCAAATTGGCATCTGCATGGTCCCGCAGCCAATGAAAATCGGAGTCGGCACTTCCCTTGAGTCCGTTCCCATTGCTACCGTTCTGGTCCTGTATGCGAAGGTAGCCAATGCCGGGGACAAGAGTCTTAACGGCGTTCCAGTTCCGCTGCCAGAGACGAGGTTTGAAATATTCGTTGTAGTCGTGGTGGGAAATGATAACGACGAAATTTCGCGCCGACGGGTCCGCTGCCTCGAGGGCGCGGTAGATGATCTCCATGGGACCGGCCGCTATCAAGTAGAGCGGATCGTCAGCGGTGGACGCATCAATCTGTGCCGTCAAATGGGCAACGGCACCATCTGGATCATTGCCCGCATCATGAAACCGGTTGGCATCGAAGCCCCAGCGCGTTTGACCGCCCATTGCACTGAGCCACATCCGATTCCCTCCCGAACTGATTACCTTGTATTCGAGAAAATTATTGAAACTGTAGTGAACTAGATTGTTCTGCAGTCCAGCCTTCGCCAGAACCGCCAAAGTAAAGGCGGTCGCACCCACATCGTCTGCGTCAGCGTCCGGATTACCGTCAGCGGTGATCGCGATCCGGTTCGCGTTCGTCCACGGCGAATTCGCGGCCGACAACTCGGATAACACCTGGGAAGAAACAATTAGTGCACTAAAGGCTGCAAGCACGAAAAATTGGGAGAACGATGGGGGCGACAGTTTCATGGGAAGAGTTTGGGGAACGCTCAGTTAAAAAGAGCGTCACCCTTCTGTCTACTTTACACGAATAATTCAAGCATTTCCCATATCTCTCCTCGTCATGGACCAAAACCGTGCACCAGCGATTGCTCCTATCGAACAACCCACAATCTCCGACAGCCCCCAAAAAAGAGCCCATGGCTTACGTGACACCAAATTTCAAGATTCAGCTCCCCAAGACCGACGACGGAAAGCAGAAGGCGGAACGCCCTCATGATGAATCTTAAATACACGAGAAAAGTGATTTGGGTTGGAAAAGCCACAACGGTAGGCAATTTCCCCCGCGCTGAAACCGGTATCCTGCAACATACGGGCAGCACTTTCACAACGTGTTTCCCATAATAAACGGGTCGGTGTCGTTTTTAGCTGCTGCTTAAACAAACGGACCAAGTGTTGTGGACTGACGCCTGATCGATGAGCAATGGCCGCAACGTCCAAGGACTCGCCAAAATCTCTTTCAATTGTCCGTCGGGCGGCTTCCACTGCAGGATGGACTGGGGCCTCCTTCTGGTAACCTGCAATGCGAAAAAATTCACGAAACATCGCTTCCACAATGGCATCATAAACCTCTCTCTCGCCAGTCGAACTCGCCGGATAGAGATCCTCAGCCAATGCCGCAAGTTTTTGAAAGCGACCGCTGAACGAATGGACAGCCGGCAAATCTCTCAACATCTGGCAAACCTGATCCTGTGGTTGGGGGTTTAAGGCAGCGCACCATCCACAACGGGATTTGCGCTTTTTATCGTATCGATACTCCTCCTCGGTTCCCGGAAGTAGAAAGATCATCTCACCCGTACCCACGTGATGCCATGCATCGTCAATCCGCACGTCACACGAACCCGTGTAATTATAGACCAATCGCAGATCAGAATGCACCCGCGGGCCATACGTCCCACTCGGACTGTAGGTGTAGACGGATGCAATCAACCCATCACAGGAATCATAAATGTTCATTTTAGATAATTCATTGAAAGTCACAGACATTGTCAACGGTCCCAATTTTGCTTAGGCTGGGAGGGTCCATTGCAAACATCCCAAAAACCTCAATCCCCTACCAATATGCCAGAAAAGACACCCCCTGAGAGCCATTCTTCCATTAAGCAATACAACACAGAAGACTGGATGTATGAGGATTTCATCATCGGTCAGAAGGACCGCTCGATCCGGCGCACTATCTCCGAGGGAGAGGCCATGCAATTCAACGCCATGGTACTCGATATGCATCCTTACGTAGGCGATGAGACCTTTGCAAAAGAAGAGGGATTGTTCGGTAAGCGCCTCGTCGCTGGTGCCCAGGTTTTTGCTTATGGATTAGGACTCATGGCAAACAACAACGTGCACACCTTTAGCTACGGCTACGATAAACTGCGCTTCATAAAGCCGGTGTTCATTGGAGATACTATTTACACCATCCGCACCCATCTCGAAAAACGTCCAAAATATAAGGAAATGGGCCTTATTCGCGTTAGCTATGAGGTGTTCAAAGGCAAAGGTGAGCTCGCGCTCTATGCCGAACACCTGCAAACCGTGAAGTACCGGAACCCCGCAGACTTTGCCAAACAGATCGGTTAAAGGATCTCGGTCTTTTCCCAACCACTAACAACGCCAAACGACCATGGCCGAAACCATCCCCGACTCAACCATCATTACCGATCTATCCTCTGCAGAGGGTGCAGGCGCACAGCGTTTGAGTATTCAAAAACTCAAGGAATACATGCAGTGGGAATTTGGCATGTTCATTCACTGGGGCATGTCAACATTCGACCAAAACGAACTCAGCGCCTGCGAGCCAATCGACACCTACGATCCGACCGACCTAAATGTTGACGAATGGATCTCTGTGGCAAGAGACGCAGGTATGCGTTACGCCGTACTCACTGCCAAGCATGTGGCCGGGCATGCACTTTGGCCCAGTCAATTTGGCGACTACTCCGTCAAGAACAGCAAAGAAACCACCGATGTCGTCGGCGCGTTTGTCAATGCCTGTCGTGAAAAGGGCATCAAGGTCGGCATTTATTACTGCGCATGGGACAATACGAACCTCTTCGGCATGCAAGTCACCAGAGACTGGAAGGAGTACGGTTACGGAGTCACCCATACAAACGATGCTTACCGCGAGTTTATGTGGAACCAGTGCGACGAGCTGATCGATCACTATGATCCCGACCTCTTCTGGATCGATATGCCACGGGTCCTCCCCTACGACAAACGTCACGAGCTCTACGAGCGAATCACTTCCAGAAAGCCCGGGATCTTCTGCGGCTACAATCACTCCTGCCAAAACGGCACCAAGTTCGACCCGACCTTCGCGCACCCGTCCGACTTCATGACGATGGAGCGGACGTTCCCAAACTACTACAATGGCCACGGGAAAAAGTCTTACTTCCAGTGGAAAGAAATACTTGGCGATCACTATTTCATACCCGGAGAAACGAACGACACGATTGGTCGAGACTGGTTCTACCAAGACGATGACCTCGCCCGAAACGATCAGGACCTTCTCGGCATGTACTTGGCAACCGTTGGTCGGGAGGCCAATTTTCTTCTCAATTGCCCTCCCGATAAACGTGGTCGAATGCCGCAGCGCTGGATAGATGCGCTCCAAAGCCTCCGCAGTAATATCGACCTGCTGGGATTCGGCTAACCTATGGATTGACAAACTGTCTTTTGGCTAGTTTCGGAACAATTTGGTTTTTTGCTAGCCTATTCTACTAAGGCATACTCCTACTGCGAAATTCCACCCTACCCATGTGTGAGCGAACTACCCAAGCCGCCCTCTTATTAGGCACTGCCCTCGGTCTACTGATGATTTCAGTCGATCGGTTACCTGCCGCTCAGCCGACTGTTTTGAGTCAGTCGAAGCCAAACATCCTCTGGATCATTACCGACGATCATCGCTACGACTCGATTCGTGCCTTCAACGAGGCGATTACGGGAGAGGAAATGAGCCCTCTTGGCTATGTTGAGTCTCCGAATACAGATCGTCTCGCGGAGATGGGGACCACCTTTATCAACACTTATTGCCAGGCGCAGGGTTGTGCACCGTCCCGTGCCTCGATGCACTACGGCCGTTACCCACATCGAAGCGGCCTTTACGAGTTTGAGTGGTTCAATGATCAGGTCGAACACGCCGAGCTCTCGGTTCCGGAGCAAATGGCACTCCTCGGCTATCAGACTTTTCATGTGGGCAAAATGGGCGTTCGCGTTCGCACAACCCATCCAAACGGTCGATTCGGAGGGAAACAGAAGTACGAGCAAAGTGTATTTCACCATCCCCTTTGGCTCGATGGACTTACCGACTGGCGCAACACCGGAACCATCTCCGAAGTCGATGGCGTCAAGGTCCCCAATCCAGGTCGCGGTGAATGGTTCATGACGCCCGAAGGTGACTGGGAAGTGACCGCTTCGTTCCTCAATGAGGTCCCGGGGCTCGAAGATCACAACCGCACGATCGACGAGAAATACGACATCCTCCGCAAGTACAAGTCGCCGAAAGATCATGCGTATGGATCCGGTGAAATCATCGGTGGCGTCAGTCCCCTGCCCTGCGGTGAAACCCGCGATGGCGTCTATAACCAGCAACTGATTCGCTTTCTCGAAAACCAGGATAAAAAGATGAAGATCGGATCACAGTCTTTTACGGGAGTTGATCCATCGAGACCCCTAATGGCCTACATCGGATATGACTTCCCGCACACTCCGGTCCTCCCGCCCAAGTCGTTCCGCGACCGCTTTGCAAACAAACGATACGAGATCCCTGAAGTGGATCCGGATGAATTTGATAAACTCCCGCCGCAGCTTCAGAAACTGGTGAGAGGCAGCGCCTCCGATCACTACAGCGAGGAAGACAAGCAACAGATGGTCCAGGATTATTACGCGTTCTGCGCCTACGGCGACGCTCTCATCGGCGAGGCCGTCGACGCCTTTATTGAATACAGTGAATCGCAACGGCAGGAATGGATGATTCTCTACGTCTGTGGCGACCACGGGTGGCGTCTCAACGAACACGGTGCCATCTACAAGTTTGCTCCTTGGAAGACCGATGCCCTTACTCCAGTGATCGTTGTGTCGTCAGACAAAGAGACATTCCCCGCCGGTAAGGTGGTCACCGAATTGACTGAGCTGGTCGATCTTGCTCCAACGATCATCGCTGCCGGAGGGGGGAACTTAGATAGCCCTGAATTCGAATACCTCGACGGCTTCGATTTGGCCAAGGTGGTTTCTGGTGATATTCGCCGTGACTACGTAATCAAGGAAAGCCACGCCGTGACGGGTCCACGTGCCACCATCCGTACGCAGGATTACATGTTCTCTATCAAGTCCCGTCCCCGCAACAGGATGGGTGGGGAGAACATGAACTGGGCGATGAACGCCACCTACAAACAGTTGGAACCCGTTCTTTACGATCTTCAACGGGATCCCGAAGAATTGAACAACGTCGCCTTTGATTCGAGATATCGCCGGATCGCTGAAGCGATGAGGGAAAAACTACTCGATATCGTAATCGGAGACGGACGTGTTGAAGTAGACTGGAAACAGGACGGCAGCGGGACCGAAATCGTTCGTAGCAATTTTGCGCCCGGCGCAGACGACAAAGAGCTTTCACTCTAAATGAGAACAAACTGGAATTGCCTCTGTAGCCTGAATGTCACTGTTTCAAGCGTTTGTCGGGAGTATTTTGTAGCATCCCGCCATAAGGCGGATGAGCGCGCAGTTCTTCGGTTTTCATCTGCCACTTTGGACCGTCAGTCTCACGACCGATGCTACGTTCGAAGCACCCACATTGCACCTTAAACTCATGCCACTCGCTTTAGTAACCTAGACTCTATCAAAGCCGCATAATTACACGAGTAATTCGATTCCCTTCGAAAACCTGATGATCCCGATCCCCAAGCTACTTATCGCAAATCTCGCGAGCACTGTATTTTTCCTCTCAGCGAACGGAGCCCTTAGCCCGGAGGTTATTGAACAACTTGGAAGCGCCGGAAAAGAAGCGTATGAGAACCACCAACACCTCATGGAGGTGGTGAAGGAGAAGTATCCAAGCACCACCGATATTCAGGTAAACGCGCAATACGAACGACTCATGTCTGTCGCGTTCTTCACAGGGCCTCTAAAGATCGACGGAAAGGCGGATATTCCCGTTCCTCTGGAAGTAGCCCGCCACCGACAATCCTTCCGCTCCTTTCAAGTGAAAGGCGAAGGCCTGCTCGGCATAAAGCAGGTGAGTTTCACCTCGAAAACCGACGGCTTTCGCGAGGCAAAGATCAGTCAGCAATCGGACCGTGGATTCGTCATCGAAGCCGCTCTGGCGAGTATCAAGGAGGGCGAGCCTTACTGGATGGAATTCATCGGCGAGGGAACGGTTGATGAAGTTTTGCTTGTGAACTGGGAGGGTATCGCGGTCGATTTCAACCCAAGTCTCTACATCGCACCCGGGTTGGACAAGCCAATCATCGATGTAAACGTTCACGTGGATGTAACCGCCTACCGTGCTATTCATGGTATCTCCGAACTGCAGAGGGACCGTTACTTCCGCTACTACGCCAGTCCAAACATGGACCAGTCCGGGAAAGAGCCCTACTTCGTTGGAAAAGGGTTTCTCCCCGGCCGTCAGATCGAGAAGCTGGGACCCCTTCTTGAGGATCGCTACGGCGCAGCAGATCGGCTCGACCATCTGACCGAAGACCCGGACCGCCCAGGTTATGCCGACTTGTCCTTCTTTGATCGCAACGTCGGCATGTTCTGGCGCTTCAAGGGGGTCGATCCCGAAATGACCTTCGCCATGTGCTTTGATAACTGGCCCTCCTTCATGGAACCAGACGTCGAAGGAATTCCCAACATCCGTGGAACACCTGAAAACTATGATGCTGCGACCGAGCTGGCCGTCGAGTACCTCAAAGCTCAGGTGCGCGACAGCGGCCGCACTGCCGACTGGTGGGAGGTAAAAAACGAGAGTGATATCCAGTCCGAATGGATGTGGCACGGGCAGGAGGGCTACGACAGTTGGGGCAAGCTGGCTGACTTTCACATCGCGATGGCCGACGGCATCCGCGCCGAGTTTCCGGATGTTCAGGTCGGAGGTCCCGCGTCCGCATGGATCCAGCCACACCGAAACGATTTTCGGGTCTGGAAGAACCAGCAGCGCTTCATGGACCTGACCAAGGGTAAGATGGATTTTTACTCCCACCACTTTTACGAAATCGCCTCCAACAACTCCTACGGAGATCAATGGAACGGCCGCGACGGATACGCACAGGGAAACCTCGAATGCACCCTCGACATGCTCAAGGCCCACATGACCAAGATCGATTACGAGGTGCCTATACTGGTAACCGAGTACGGGACGCTGAACGCTCCCAACGGCGACATCGGTTTTTGGACTCACGTGAAGAACGTCAACAACATGCTCGTCAACTTCCTCGACCGACCCCAGGACTTCGACCTCACGGTACCTTTCCTCCTCACTTACATGCACTGGGATCCCCATGCGATGGAATCATTCATCCACCGGGATGAAGACGGCGAATACTACAAGACGAAGAACGCCTATTTTATCGACCTGTGGGAAGACTTCAAAGGCAAGCGGGTAACCTCAACCGAAGACCATCGCAAAATCTATAGCTTCGCTGTTCTCGACGGAAACGTTCTTCGCGTCGTCCTCAACAACCGGTTCGACCAAAGAGCGCGAATCAATCTCGAAACCACTCTCCCCGAGGGGATCCAGATCGAATCCGCCAGACGAATCAAGCCCGTCTTTGAAAAGGGAGAAATGCTCTTCATCGACGAGCCAGTCGAAGACCTATCCTCGATAGACGCAGGCGTCGATGTCACCCAGATTGTCGAACTGACGCTTTCGGATGCTCCTAGGCTGGACACTATTCACAACGAAACCTCATGGTACGCACCCGAAACGGCTATTCGAGCGGACCAGCCGGTTACTTTTGAAGTCGCCATCGACGAGAGTGAACTTAGTAAAAACCTTCTCAGCAGCAAGGTTCGTATTGGGGTGCATCGCCCCAATGGTTTTGAAAAAGGCGTGACTGTTTCGCTAAACGGAGTGGAGAGCCAATCCCTCGACTTGAGCTACAGCAAAGGCGCCCAACGTTTCTTCGATTATTTCGAATTCGATTACGATCCCGCACTGCTCAAGACAAGCAACACCATTGAGGTCTCATTCGAAGAGCCAGGCGCAGTCGCAACCTCTGCAAAGGTGGTCTTGGTGAGCGGTTCAATCTAAAGGCGGATCTTCACCATCGGTTCGAAACGGTGCGACTGGCAGCCCTACCCGATCATAAAGATTGATAGCAGGGTTATTCGCCCAACCGTATCGCACAGCAACGGGAACATCCACCTCATCAGACCAAACCCGGACTGTTTTCCAATTTAAAATCTCGCCGTTGGCCCAGACAAATCTACCGTCCGCTCCAGCGATCGAGAAACCCTGCACCTCTTTTGTATCAAAAGCATAGAGACCATACTTCATATTCTTAAATGTGATGATTGCCGCGCCGTCATCGATTCGCATCGATTCAAAGCGTGGACTTTCTTCATGGATCTCGATTCCGTATTCATTCCTCAACGCATGGCGGACCAGTCGCGCCGAGACCGTTTGTTTGTCTCTGGGATGGATGTCGCGCCCCTCACCTGTATCAAAGGTAATGACCTCCCCTGTTCCGGGTAGTGACCGAGCCATCGACTGCGCTTCCCGAAGTTCAGCCCAGTTACTCTTGCCAGGCTGCTCAACCTCCGCTGTAAAGTCGGCGAGCTGCGCCCAGTAGAACGGAAAGTCACCCTGCCCCCATCGCTCGCGCAAGCTCTTAATGAACAGGGGAAATAACGATTGATACTGCTCAGGATCTCGAAGGTTACTCTCCCCTTGATACCAAATCACCCCACGCAAACCATACCCAACCGTCGGTTGCACCATTCCATTCCAAATATTGGCGGGCCGGTGCCGACCCGTTCGAATGTCTGTTGGACGCCAACGGCGCGGGGGCGGTTTCCCCGAAGCCACCCATTCACTGAACTCCGCAATCTCTCGAGCAAAAGCTTCATCCGAGAACTCTGCGTAACGCCTGTCCCAATCTTCCAGCATTTCCGAATACTCGCCCGATGAATCAAGGGCATCACGAGGAATCCAGGATTCGATTGGCGAGCCTCCCCAAGCATTATCGACCAGACCAACAGGAACATCGAGCACCTGAAACAGAGTTCGACCGAAAAAATACCCGACCGCGGAAAAAGAGCCCACCGTCTCCTCCGAGCAAGCGACCCACTTGGCTTCGAAATCAATCTGCGGTTCCGCGGCGCCCTTTCTGGGAACCTGAAATAAACGGATATAGGGATAATTCGCAGTAAGCATTTCCAGATCCGCGTCCTTTGACGACGCCACATTCCAGCCCATATTCGACTGCCCTGAACAGAACCACACCTCACCAATCAAGACGTCTTCGAAACGAACACTCTCTTCTGACGCCCGAATGGTCAGAGTCAGCGAGTCGAAGCTGGCACTCATTGGGTCTAGTTGGACACGCCAATCACCACGATCATCGGCAACAACCTCAAGAGTCTGTCCGTCGATTAAGACAGTAATCAGCTCGCCCGGGTTCGCTTTCCCCCAAACCGGATTCACCTGCCCCTGCTGCAGGACCATGCGGTCGCCAAATATACTCGGCAACCAGAGCTCCGCACGGACTGACCCGGTACAAATAAAAACCAAAAGAGCTACACTGATGAGAGCCTTAATCTTCCTGGGCCTCATTCGAGGCTGTACTCCCATCCTGCCCGGACAGGCTCCTTAATCCATTGCTGAGCCAGTGGGCTGGAGCATTCCATCGTTTCGGAATCCCAGGTAATCGTCTCGTTTGCACGAATCGCCATGCTCCCCAGCAACACCGTCTCAGTCAAAGGAGCAGCATAATCAAAATTGGATCCGCACTCATCAATTTCACCACGAATTGCCGACCACAGGTCTGTATGCGGGTCGCCCGTATGAGAGCGGGGAATTGTCTTTTCCTTGAGCACGTCACGATACTCCCTCATCCGCTCAGAAGGCCAGAGACGAGGAGATTCCGGACGTATATTCTCGTGGTAAATGGTTTCTTTACTGCCTTTCATATACATCCCATTTTTGGGAAGTTCGTCCATCCCCTCCAACTTGTCTGGACGAAACTTGCCCTCATACCAATGGACCCTTACCGCCTTACGATCACCTTTGGAAGGGAAATGATAAATCACATGGGCACCTCGCGGTGTATAATCGGTGTTTTCCCAACGATCCATTTCTGCGATTTCAACTTTATCCGGATAGCCGAGGTCCAGTGCCCAGAATGGAGCATCCAAGGTGTGACAACCGATATCTCCAAGCGCTCCGCAACCGTACTTCCAAAAAGCCCGCCACCGTAAGGGCATGTAATCATCACTGAATTCGGTTTCCGGCACCGGGCCCTGCCAAAGGTCCCAATCGACATCCTCGGGCACTGGCCCGGTCTCGACAGGCAGTGGTCTGAAGGCGAACCAAGGCAAACGAGGCCGATCTGTCCAGCAGTGCACTTCCTCGACCTCTCCAACGATACCCTTCTTGACCCACTCAACAATCCGGTGCGCGCCCTCGAAACAGTGCCCTTGATTACCCATCACGGTCTTAACTTGGTACTCTTTGGCCGCATCCTGAAGAGTCCTCACTTGATCGACACTGTGCGCAAGCGGTTTCTGGACAAAGACATGCTTCCCGCGCTGCATTGCGTCCATAGCCATCGCAAAGTGCGTATGGTCCGGAGTCGAAATAGCAACCGCATCGATCTCATCTCCCATCTGATCCAGCATTCTGCGAAAATCGTTGAACCGCTTTGCGTTGGGAACCATCTGCGCGTGCTTGAGAGCAGCCCTTTTTTCAAAGCCACTCGGGTTGGCCCGCCAATCCACATCGCAAACGGCGACAATGTTCTCGTTCAGGCTGCGTCGAAGACCGTATTGTCCAATACCACCCACTCCGATCCAGCCGACATTGACTTTCGAGTTTGCCGATCGACCAGGCTGACCGATCGAAAAACGAGGGAGTAGAAAGGTTCCGGCCGCTGCTGTCGCTGAAGCATTGATAAATTCTCTTCGTTTCATGTTATACCAAATTTAAGAAGGATCGATAGCTATGGCGGGATGTGGGATGAGCCTGAGCAAGGCGGCCCGATTGGAGGCGGGTCTGCGACCCGTGCCAATCGGGCAAACGCAGCTCAGGCTCATCCCACGCCCGTCCCATGGGGATGCGCCCGGAATCGAAGTTCGCGGCGTTGCAGGGATCGGCGCGTATCTCGATACGCATCCGATCCCCGCGCCTTGCGCTGCTTCGATTCCGAGCTGCACCATAACTGTCGATCATTCTTAAATTTGGTATTAGGGTTTTTTGGTGAGAGGACCAAAACAAGTATTCGATTGGAGTCAGACGGGTTCGATCCCATTACTCCTATCTTTCGGACAGGCAACCGGCCTTCCGAACTCAGTCCCTAGTCCAAATCTCCCCAAACGCTTGTTTCAATTTTCAGGAACGAAATTATCGACCGGACGAATGACGATATAGTCATGACTCCGCTCCTCCACACCTACGGCTACCAAAAGTGCACTGAACTCACCCTCATCATTGATGTACACCTGCGGACGCTCAATGCGACTTGCGCTCAACTCCGTCCCATCCTCGAGAAGAATCGGTTCTTCCTGGGTCCAGACGGGAATCTTTGAGAAAAGCTCGTAGTTCATTCCATCCTTTGAGGTGTAATAGACAACAGGCTTCTGAACTCCGGTCACCTTCCCCTCCCAATCCGTGCAAATCACGTTATACTGCTCGTTCGCCCACCAAATGGTCGGATCCTCCAATTCAAGATCATACGGTAAAAGATTCCTCCCATTGCCGAACCTTTTGTAGGGTCCATTCACATCATCGGCCACATGAGCGACCATGCATGCATCCCATTTTCCATCGCGCGTCGGCTTCGGCTTATGTTTGGACACCATGTAGGCGGAGCCGTCTTCATGAAGTAGCAAGGCTGGATTATTGGCTTTGACGACAGGCCCGGCAACCGGCTCCCATGGCCCCTCTATCGTATCGGCATAGGCGAAACCGGTCGACCAACCGGGAATACCGAGATGGTAAATCAAATAGCGATCGCCAACCTTCATAATCTTCGGGTTGTGAATCCCATTCGTAGCCCATGGATGATCGGATGGATGTAAGACAACCTCTTCGAACTCGTAGGGACCGAACAAGTTCTTAGAAGTCGCACGGATCACGTGACTCCGCTTCCACCCCGAATCGAAAGAGTGATCGTCCGCTTTCGGCCAACGTGAACAGAAGAGATGATAAGTGTCTCCAACCTTTATCAAAGAAGGATCCCACAAACTGTAGCCTTCCATCTCAAAAACAGCGTTCGCAGGAATCGGTCCCAAAGCGTCGCGTAGTGGATTGGAATCAGGATAGCTAATCACTGCGTCATCCGGTAATTTTTTCCCGACTTCGTATTCGTCGCCAGACGCCAAACCGCAAAAGGCAAAGGCGATACAGAATCGTGCGAGCGTCATCATCAATCTCCTTCAGAAAGAACCAACAAAAACTCTAGAGGGAAATCGATACCCACTCATCAAACATCTCGCCAGCGTTGACCTCGGTTGCACTGACTACAATCCGATATTTCAGAACAAACGTCTCACCTTTCCGCAAAGACAGAGGCTCACCAAACAAAAGGGCCGGACTCACGTACGGCATCCTGGAGACATACCAAGCGGATGGAGAACTCAAATTGTCAGGGTGGTCCATGAACAAGATCCCTGCGCCGGAGGGCAGAGTGAACTGAACCCAACTCGATGGCTGCCCGTGGGCGTCTCTCCCCTTGAGGCCTGATCCGTTCACGAATTCGCCTTGTTTCATGCCGGGATTCATCCGGATCGATAGCCCCGCAT
Organism: Verrucomicrobiota bacterium; assembly: GCA_038744685.1. Taxonomy (NCBI): domain Bacteria; kingdom Pseudomonadati; phylum Verrucomicrobiota; species Verrucomicrobiota bacterium. Next base: position 117,365 of record JBCDMB010000001.1, on the reverse strand, counting down.
ATCCGCCATAGGCTTTTCCACCTTCTTCTCCGGGAATGGGCGTTCGGTCCAGAGCAACTTCAGCGAGAGCCTTGAATCTTGCCGTCCAATCAATCGTGTAGAGCCCGGACGAATCGGGTGCCGAAACCACAATTTCTCGAACTTCTTCTACAACTCTCTCCGCAATTTCTCCCGGCGCATATTCAAGACTCTGGAGGATACGCACTGTCGTAGCCTCGTTGACTTCATTGTGAGTCGAGAGGAGACGGGTGCGGCCTTCTGAAAGGCCCGTCTTTCGGTTTTCCTCCCAATAATTCACACGGTCGATATACTTCCACGAGAACCACAGGCCCCTGTGCCAAGGATGGTCTTTTGGTCGAATCGCAGTAAATATCGTCCCGTCAACTGACGCCAGAGGATGAAAGAATGGCTTTCCATCTTCTGGATCATAATGATAGGTCCATAGCGTCACTCCGTCTACAACCAGAGATAGAAAATTCTCCCTCTCAAGGACCTCGACCTCTGGAGAGGGAGTGGGGAACTGGATGCCTAGCAGAAGCAAACCTGCCCAGAGCCCAGTGCATACACTGGTCATAAGGTCCAAGGTGGGCGCATCTTGCGCTGCATCATCGCCATTGCGTCACTGCTTCCGACGACCGTTTCCTTCACTGGATCCCAACCAACGGTTTCGCCTGTTCGAATTCCAATGTCTCCGAGCTGGGAAATGATGTCAGATTTAATGCCGGTCTCGAGACCTGAAATCGGTTCTTCGCGACTAATGATACAATCAACGAAATTGCCCATGTGGTTTCGACTTATCGGTAGGCGAACCGGTCCCGGGTCCTTCGCTTTCCTGCGTAACTCCTCGCTTGAAGCTCTGAAAGCACCACGGGAAATACTGACCCAACCGTTCTTCCCCACAAAGAACGTTCCATTACCGATTTCCGCTACGGCACCCTTCATTCCTTCAGGAATCTTTGCATCCTCTTTTCGCGCCCAGCGAGTATCGATAAACGTCAGCTTCGTGCCGTTTGGGTAGCGCGCATCCATATGCCAGTTGATCGCTGTATCATAGAGTCCATCCGTCGGAATCCTACCGGTCGTCTTGTATTCTACGGGAATGCCTAGTCCCTCTCGATCGGCCCACCATTGCAGAATGTCGAGTGGGTGAGCGCCCCATCCAGCGATAAAGCCAATAGCATAATCATAGATAAACCACGCACCTTTATACGAAACGCGATCGGGGCTGTAGGGGGCCTCTGGCGCAGGTCCAAGCCAGAGATCGTAATCGAAACCTTCAGGCACAGGTTGAGCAGTGCCGTCACCGCCCCATCCACCTCCCGGAGCCCAAACAAACACTTCCTGCACCTCACCTATGTGACCATTCAGAACGAGCTCCAAGCCGAGACGGCACGCATCCGAGGAACGTTGCTGGGTTCCGTACTGAAAAACCCGTCCATACCTTTCCACAATTTCACGTGCGACGAGATCCTGTTCGATACTTACCCCGAGCGGCTTCTCGCAATAGACGTCTTTTCCGGCCCTCGCAGTAGCCAACGAAATAGGAACATGCCAGTGGTCTGGCGTCACAACATGCACTCCATCAATGTCTTCACGAGCAAGCACTTCACGAAAATCGGTGTAGGTGTCAGCGACATCCCATTCAGCTGCACGTTCTATTTGGCGATCAATGAACGGGTCGCAAACGGCAACGATCTCCGACTTCGGATTGTTCTTGTAAGCCCAACAGCTTTGAGATCGGCTTCCGCAACCAACCACACTAATGGTGACTCGGTTGCTCGGAGCAACATTTCCGTTTTGGCCGAGCACGCTCGAAGGGATGATTGTCGGAAAACCGAGAAGCGCAGTGGCACCGATCGATTTCTTTAGGAATTCTCTACGGGTTTGTTCTTTCTTCATGGGATAACTTATTGGGTTTAGAGCTATATTGTTTTTACGAGAACCAGTTCTGCAAACGTTCTGCCGAGGCTTTGACCGCTTCTTCACCAAATACCTCAAGGGTAGTCGGTCCGTGGAAACCGCGCTTCTTCAGTTCTGCCGCAATCTCGGGAAGACCAATCACGCCATCGCCCAGTGGAATCAGACCCATTCCGCAGCCAAACTGTTCCCCACGCTTGGGTTCCCATTCCGCTTCAAGGTCTTTCCAGTGAACGTGTTTGATCCGATCTGCAAAACGCTCGATGTATTCAAAATTGTTGCCGCCACCGAGCCAAAGGTTCCCAGTATCCAAATTCAGACCAACTGTATCCGTCTTACCGATACGTTCTAAAAGTTCGGTCGTTGCCTCGACACTGTCCGTTACGATTCCGTGGGGCTCGACCAGGAGCTGAATACCCAACTCTTCCGCCCATTGGACCGGCCAATATAGTTTCTCAACAATCGAGAAGATTCGCTCTTCGTAACTCAGCTTTTCGCCGAACGCTGTCTTGGGGTCCCCTTCGGTCGTGATGACTTGCTTCACACCAAGGTCCCGAGCCAAACGAATCGCCTTGATAACCTGAGTGGTCCCGTAAATATCCGGTGCCGTCGGATCAAGGAGGTTCGCATGAGCACAGACGGCAGTCAGTGTAAGCTGATGCGCCTCTACCATCTTTCGCACACGGGATGGATGTGCATCCAAGCTCGCCGCAGCCGTGAAGCCAAACTCGTTGCCCAGCAGAGCACCGTCATGGCTATCAGTCAGGTCCGCATACTCAAAACCCATCTCACGGATGGTTTTGAATTGGGCGTCCAGAGGACTGAACGGGTTAACCAGCGCAAAGCAGCCAATCTTTATCATAACACTAGAATAACATATCGCGCGGGGATTGACGTTTAGGTTTGCCCATGCAGAATATTACACATTGTGGGCTATCCTCCAAAAGAAGCTGACAACTGCGCTCCACTTTCTGAAGCAGTCGAGAAGGGTGAAGTCCATCTGGTTGCAAAAAGTCGAGGGCAATATCCAGGAAAAAGAATCCCGAAAGGTGCGCTGCCCGGATTGCGTACTATCGGATTCTGGGACGCTGTTGGCCCTCAGAGCTGGGGTCTTCCCATGCACCGTAACGAGGGTATCGAAATCTGTTATGTCTTTAGCGGGGAATGCCGTTTCATTACAAACAATGGAGATTGGAACCTACGCGCAGGAGACATGACGGTGACCCGCCCTTGGCAACGGCATCAGCTTGGTGATCCAACAATCCGTCCCTGCAAGCTTGTTTGGGTGATTCTCGATGTGGAGTCTGCAGGCCAAAATGGGGTATGGGAATTCCCAAGTTGGATCGGCCCGGACCTGAAGGCACGCCGTGCACTTCTTCGAGCTTTTCGCAAAAATCAGCACTGCCAGTTCCACGATACCGATGGTCACTTAAAGCCATTAATGGAGCGCACCTGCCAGCAACTCAAAGACGAGAGTGCGCTCTGTGTGGCGAAACTCGCTAGCAACATCAACGCTCTTCTGGTCGAGGTAGCCGATTATCTCGCGGAGGGATTAACTGACCCCAAGAAGGACCCGCAAGGCTTCGATCAAACCATCCGGCAGTTCTTTCACGGCCTTGAATACAGTGTTGAGAAAGCATCCGAAAGTTGGAGCGTCGGCGAGATGGCGCACGCCTGCCGTGTCGGGAAGAGCTACCTCACTTCTGCCTGCCGCACAATTTTCAACGCTACCCCTGCGGAACAGCTCAATCGGATTCGACTCAACCACGCGCGGGACATTCTCTTGTGTAGTCCCGAGATGCCGATCACTGACGTCGCTTTCGCGACCGGCTTCAATACCAGTCAGTATTTCGCCAACTGTTTTAAAAGGCAGTTTAACTGCACACCAAGAGAGTATCGTAAGAGATAAGGCTACCCTACTCGACAGGATCTAAATCGCGGACCCAAATATTACGGAACTCAACGGGGTTCCCATGCCCAGCTAAGTAAAACGGCAAACGTGCGGCGTGGGATTTGTAGCGCTGCTCTCCTTTGTACTGGGTTTTACCGAGAATCTCCGTGTTGTTGTGAAATAAAAATGCCGTTGTGCAGGACAGTAACGTAACCCGGCTTGACTAACTGACCACCTTCAAAAACGGGCGCGGTGAAATAGATATCAAAGGTCTGCCACTCGCCGGGTTTGCGGGAGGCATTCACCGCAGGAGGAGTCTGGGCGTAGACCGCGCCCGCCGATCCGTCCGCGTAGATTTTACAAGTGTAGGAATCGAAGATCTGAATTTCGTAAAGACCCATGAGTTTGACTCCGTTGTTTCCCAAGCTTTTTGGCCCACCACGCGGCGGATTCGGCGTTCGCCACTCGATGTGCATTTGAAGGTCGCCATAAGCTTTCTTGCTGTAAAGGCCTCCTTTTCCTGAGATCAGGACCCCGTTTTTCATGAACCATTCCCCCGGTTCGAATTGATCCATTGAAGAACCATCGAACAGGATATCTGCATCCGCTGGGGCCGTTCTTGAGACAAAGTCGCCCGGCACAACCCGCGGCGGCTGCGGTCGGTCATGTTGGTGGACACGGTATTCAGAACCCGGGATCAGTGGCGTTTCATACTCACTACTGTCGGCCACGACCGAGTGAAACCCAACTTCGGCTGAAGCGAAACAAGCGACTAAAAGACTAATGGGGGCGAATCTCATACAGTCTTACTTTTTATCCAATCAGACGGGTTTCAAATCGCTAGATGTAGCATTATCTACCCAGTGGATAGATTAAGGGCACTTCGATTTGAACAATACCTCTAATTCTTCCGGATCTTTCGAAAGCAAACCTCACTATCTCCGCCTAAGGTTAAAGACAGTTTGCGCGGAATATCGTCTAGATCTGACGTGATCTGAAATTCAGAGGTCATACTGTCCGAACCCCTTGGGTAGCAGGGTCATTCTTCCGGGTTCCTATGCGAACTAAAGCCACTTGCTAGTTAAAGCCCTGATCAACCTTCTTTACGGGAACAATAGGGCGTCTAAGATCCTCTTATCTGCAACCCCCCAAAAAAATTTCCCTCCCTCGAGAATCATGAATCGTCGTCACTTTATCTCCCGCACCTCCGTTGTAACCGCAGCCGCACTGGCAGCGCCGCAGGTTCTACCCTCCCGTCTGCTCGGTCAATCCTCTCCTTCCAACCAAATTACCCTGGGCTTTATCGGGATGGGTCTTCAGGGAAGCGGTCGAAATCTTAGGGGGTTTCAATCCGTGCCTGTTTCTAGAGTCGTCGCCGTCTGTGACTGCGATAGGAGCAAGCTCCCAAATGCAAAGGAGATTGTAGACAAACAAAACGGCGACAAAGACTGCGACGTTTACCAAGATTTTCGGGAAATCCTGGCCCGTGATGACATCGATGCGGTTGTCATTTCCACGCCGGATCACTGGCATGTCCCAATGTCGCTGATGGCTCTTGAGGCAGGAAAGCACGTTTTCTGCGAAAAGCCGAGCCTGACGATTACCGAAGGGCAGGATCTAGTCGAAGCCGTCAACAGATCCGACAAGGTCTTCCAATGGGGAATTGAGGATCGCAGTCTCATCAAGTATTGGCTTTTAACCGGTCTGGCTCGGACCGGTGCAATTGGTGAGGTGACATACGTTCATTGCGGACTTCCCCGCAAGCCGATCCATTGGAAGCAGGAAGCTCCTGAGCCGATTCCCGAAGATCTCGATTGGAATCTGTGGCTAGGACCAGCACCGGCAGCCGATTTTACCCAAAGTGTCCGTCACCCTCAACGTTGGCGCCAGCACTATAATTATAGTGGGGGAAGCCTTGCCGACTGGGGATCTCACCTGTGTGATTCTGCGCAGGTAGGTATCGGCATGGACGAAAGCGGGCCAGTGGAAATATCAGGAACTGCGGAAACGATTCCAAGAGATAGGTACGTGACCGCCGCCAACGGTTATGATCTGGATTTCAAGTATTCCAACGGGGCAACAATCAACGTCGCAAATGGCGACATTAAACTTCGCTTTGAAGGTACCGAAGGTTGGGTTCAATGCACTGACTGGAACGGAAAATTGGAAGCGAGCGACAGGAATCTCCTTCGCAACAAGACACTCGGCGAGCACCCTGAATACTGGCCACGTCCAAAACTAGAATGGCCAAACTTTTTGGATAAGATCAAGGATCCGGACTCGAAACTCACCTATGGAGTTGAGGCAGGGCACCATCTGGCAAACATGCTCCACCTAGGTAACATAGCACTTGAAGAAGGGACAACCGTGAACTGGGATCCAGACTCAGAGACCTTTACAAGAAACAATTTCAGGATGCAGGACAGCAAGTATTACGCACGCGAGAGTCGCGACTGGACTCGAGGGCTATAGCAGTCCCATCCGATTCCAACCAACTGAAATTGTATTTCTTCGTTTGGGATTTTTTCAAAGGTAACTTGTCCCCTCAAGTTGGACACTTTAACAATAAAAACTCTGAGCGGTTGTTATTGGTTCTTTGATGCGGTTGGTTAAAGGTTCTTGAAAAACCTGGAGCCGTAGGCCGGAGCGGCTTCCTAAATGGAAACTTAGTAGTAGACGAGGTTATCAAGTCGATCGAAGAAGGCATTGTGCATGTTTAGATGCTAAGGATCAGTGCGAACCGGAAATAACAAGGCAAAGGGCATCAAAAACACAACTTAGCGATATCACCCGTTAGACCTCAAATCCGCAGCTAATACATTCGTTAATCGCCAAAAATAAGACTTTAGTCTCACCGGCGACTGAAGCTAGTGAGTGCCGCCCCTTTACCAACCGTAAAACGCAAATCCCCCTGCAAAGGAATCACTAAACGTTCCAAAACATAACATGAAATACCCTAAATCAATCGTATCTGCAACAGTGCTTGCAGCCTTTTTCACCCACACCTCTGCACAGATCACCGTTGTAAGCGATGCGGGCGATAATTACGCTGAAATGACTGGCTCAGCCGGGTCTATCAGTATCGACTACACACCCACTGCTGTTGGTAATGTTCTCGTGGCGATGACCTACTCCGATGGCTCCGCCGCTACCAACTTTACGTTTGGCGGGGTAGCCGCGGCTGGATCAATCACTGAGAGCCGTGGAACTATGGCTTACTTTGAAACCACCGGGACTAGTCTGATCACCGTCTCTGCGGACTCCGGCGCTACATCGGGTGGCATATACCTTTACGAGCTTTCTGGTGTGGATTTGAGTGCTGGTGTTGTTTCCTCTGTGTCCGACATTCCCGCTGGGACTGCAAGCATTACCACCACAAAGCCCAACTCTCTCTTGATCAGCTTTGCCAGTGCAAATCCAGGAACCCCTCCACCGGCTCCGAATGCGTCGTCGGTCATCACTTCTGTAGACGCAACTCAAATGCCAGGAGGAAGCTCCGGTGGTGATATGGTTGCAGGGAGTGCTCTCGTTTCCTCGGCAGCTACTTATAACGTAAGCTGGGATTTCGGACAAAATCCGAGTAACTCCTCAAGATCCATTTTGACATATAGCTTTGCGCCGGTTCCAGAGCCGTCCAGCTTTGCTTTGCTAGCTGGTCTAACGATGCTAGGTTGGGTTGTAGTACGTCGCCGCTAAAATTAGGGCTCCTGAACTCTCCTCACAAAGCCCCTCCAACGATCCAAGTTGGCGGGGCTTTCTCTTCTCATACAAGAGAAAAACAAACCGCCGATTTCTTTCATAGCCTCTCCTGGGAACGAAATTTACGCATTTCTCATTCCTTATTTTCAGTAGTTTTAATCCACAAACTTCTACCGCGATAGCTCCACTTTTCGTTAGAATAAAAATGCTACTCTAATGCAGTTGGTTGATGCGAAAAAACAGGAGAATATTGGGTTCATTCGTTGCCCTTAACCCCTCGAAAATAGAGCTCCAACCACCCCGTGATTGTACCATCTGTGCGATCGATTTTTTAGCATGTTGTTCGATAGCCACCCCCCGCTTAAGCAAACCCGCAAGTATCGCTCATGAAAAGTAATCCCAAAGTTTCTGGCTTTGCTTTGGTCGTTGCTCTTGGTTTGATGTCCTTCGTTGTTCTCCTCTTGGTATCGATGACTACCCTTGTGCAGGTAGAGTCAGCAAATGGCCAAGTCGCGAAAACGAAAGTGCTGGCCGAACAGAATGCTCATTTTGGCGCTCAGATTGCACTTGGGAATTTGCAAAGGTATGCAGGCCCTGATCAGAGGATTACGGCACGGGCCTCCCTATGGGCCGCAGACGACCGGCTGGTGGGAGCGAACCCGTCCGCTACGTCTTCCTGGTGGATTGGGATTTCAGATAGTGGTTCGGACCAGAGGATTCCGCAGGCGATCGACTCATCCGGAGCTCCGGTCAAATGGTTGGTTTCCGGAATAGACGAAAATCAAACTACTTCTAATCAGCTCACGAGCGGTTTCCCAGACGGGTCAGTTCCTATCTGGGCTGAAAACTCACTAGATATCAACTTGATCTCCGGCGGCAATCCTATTGCAGCAGGCAGGGTCCCTCTGCTTAGCACAGACCAATCGGAAATCGGTGCGTTTGCTTGGATCGTCGATGACGAAGGTCTGAAGGCAAAATTGAAAATTGAAGATACAGCAGTGAGCAATTCCACCCCAGCGGAAAAGCTGCCATCGCAGCGTTCGGTTCTCCCCGGTGCATTCGATTTCAGTCAGCTATCCAGTTTGACTGAACTGGACCCAAGTTCACTTGAAGACCTAGGAAAGTTAAACCGGTTTACCGATACTCTTTTGTTGGGACTGGATGAACCCGCCGTGCGGCGCCACCGCTTTGACTATACTACGGATAGCTTTGGACTTTTGACAAATGTCGTCGATGGAGGCCTAAAGGTAGACCTAACCGCAGCCTTTGAAGACGACTCCATCTTTAATCGTTCGTTTTTTGATAATGGAGATTGGGGTTCGACTTACATCGTGATGAACGAAGAGAAGCTAGAAGATGGAGACTCTTCTTCATTGCGGAACAACGGATATATCCACTGGGACATCTTCAAGGATTACTACAATCTAAAAGATGCGATTTCACCTGAAGGAAGACTTTCACCAACAATAATCTCCAAGAACCCTCTCTTAAACAGCGGGACACTTGATTATCGCCGCGGCCTGTACGGTCCGCACGATCTTGACTTAGGGGACGGAGCCTTGGACTACCCCTATGGAGATTTTGAGGTATGGTCAGGCCTTGAGGGAAATTCGGATGACTACAAGCACAGTCCGATAACGCTTGTCCTCGGTTTCTTACAACAAAATGCATGGATTCAGGCGGAGACGGATGATCCAACTCCGACAGCTCCCGGAGATCCCGTCCCTGAATACTACGCTGTAACCCATTCGCAACTGTTCTCAGGAGTGTACAACCCGTACAACGTCGTCATTCCACTAAGTGGTCGAAACAACTCTCAAGGTTTCAGAATTACTGGATACCCTGTTCCCGTCTTCTCCCTCTCCACACCAGGTTCATCTTCTAGCCCCAGCGTTCCCGGAGATGTGCTGGATAGAAAGATCGGAATGGGGCGAACTGGTGGAAATACTATAAAAACCGAGATCTATGAAAACTCCGGAGGAAGTCTTCTTCTACCCGGAGTTACTAAAGTCTACGGGTTCTCCGGAAATCTCGATTCAACTGAGGTCGTTGATGGCTCATCGGGAACAGGTATTTTCAACGGAGATATCTCCGCTTCCTCAGATTTTAGTGCTACTCGGGCTCACACGACTGCCCCCCTGGACAACGGAGGCGTTTACGACATGAGAGTGGAGTTCACGGTTGAATTAGATCCTAACGCCAGCAATCGCTTTTACCCCTTCATTGCGGTCGGAGTAGGAGACACTGCATTTGCGGGGACGTCCTACCCGCTTGATTTTCTCGATGCAGAAATTTCGCAGGTCCTTTACCAGCCCTACTTCAGAGATGAAACACCTGCCTTCACGGATTCCACGAGCTTTGACCCAGGCTACAGTTACACGGTTTCGAAACCGGGAGTTCTGGTCCAGCCCGGCCGGATGTCATCCATTGATGAGGCCTACTTCAGCCTGAAGCTGAGGACCAGCCGCGAAAACTCGACAGGTATAAGACCTTTGGTGGACGGTAATTTGCGGGCTATTTGGGGGAATCCGCGCTGGGATTCGCCACTGGGACTTGATGTTTTGGCGAGTTACTCACAAGAGACGCTCCTTACCTCAGACTCAGCCGAAGACCCCAATCCGAACCTGGATGTGGTCGGAGAGGATGCGCTTTCCTATTGGGGCGGAGGCTACGACCCCTTTCGTGGATCGCAAAGGGTTATCTTGTTCGACATCCCAAGGGAAGACTTGGTGTCGATCGGACAGCTGCAACACGCCGGAGCAAGCCGTTTCAGCTATGAACCAGCTTATGTCGTAGGGAACTCCTATTCAAACCTTCGAATACCTCTGGACCAATGGAGCACTTCCATCAGCGATACATTCGGTGGAGGGACGTTAACCACTCTGAATATACCGGATAATTTCCGACTTTACGACGCGTCTTACCTCGTTAACGAAAAGCTATTCGAGGGATACACCTTCTCGACAATTCAGTTCGATCAGCCCGAAAGTTACTACGAAGACCTGTTGAATGGGGCGGAACTTCTAGCGAATCCCAGGTATATCCCCTACAAGCCGGAAGGCTTTCAGTTTGATAAGCAATACATCGATACGGAGGGCCGGGGAGACGCTATTAACGGCGCCGAGTTTCGAAACGCGGGAATGCTGATGGTCGATGGAGCGTTTAACGTCAATTCGACTTCGGTCGACGCGTGGGAAGCGTTTTTATCAGGAACTGATGAGTTGCCCGTTCGAAGGGTAGACGGTGACGGTAACGTGAACGGATTCCTTCCTGTCACAGGCGTTCGATTCCCACGGGTGGCGTCGGTATTGGGCAGCGAGTGGTCTGAAAATGCTGATGCGAACTACTGGACTGGCTTTCGGTCACTGAGCCCACTGGAAGTGAGAGAATTGGCACAGGCAATCGTTGATGAAATTAGGGCTCGCGGCCCCGCTCTCTCGTTTGCTCAGTTTATCAACCGAAAACTCGAGGTGTCCGACGAAGGGCGTGTTGGGATTCTACAGGCCGCACTGGACGCAACGATTAACAATGGAATCAGCGGTGAATTCGAGTCCAATGCGAACAGGGCACTTTACAGCAACATAAGCGAGGACAGCACTCAGGGAGCCGGTTTTCCGGGTCAATTGCTTCAAGGAGACCTACTACAAGCTCTCGCTCCTTACATGACAGTCCGGTCAGATACCTTTACCATTCGAACGTATGGAGAGGCGCTCAACTTTGAAGGCAACGTCGATTCCAGTGCGTGGCGCGAAATAGTCGTCCAACGACTTCCAGATCCTGTCTCCACGAGCGGCGCTTTATCTTCACTTGACCTCATCAACCCTCAGACTCCTTTCGGCCGGAAGTTCAAAGTGATCTCATCCCGTTGGTTGGATTCCACAGAGATTTAATCCGAATTTGATGAGGAGTGCTATTTTCATCTGTGCCACCTTGTTGCTAAACAATTTGTGCCGTGGTGACGAACTCACTCCTTACAAGTTCCGCACACTGGCAGTCAACCCTGACCCTATCGAAGGACTCTACGTAAACTCATCAAACGAGTTTAAGGAGCTCAAATTCGCGAGGAACTTCCTATCTTCCTCCTTCGATGTTCAAGTGCAAAACGCATTGAATCTTTATCATCAGATTCCGGGTGAAGGCGGCGAAACAACTTTTGCTTTGCACTCTCAGATTCCTATCCCGTCAGGATCTACACAGGGAGTTTTGATAGGATTAACGGGCGCCAACGGCCCTATGTTTAATATCATTGACGATAACTTGGATGCAGCCCGAAACACAGATTGGATGTTGGTTAATGCAACCAAAGAAAATCTGGTTTTCAATGTCGGTGACTCCCTTGCCCCGATTCCAATTGCGTCCGGTAAATCAGTTATGCATACCGTAAAGGCCAAGCCCGGCGGAGGTGCTCTCGTAAAAGTAGCCTTCCGACAGGAAGAAGAATGGAAAAAATTTTACTCCTCCGTCTGGCCGATATATGAGGACCAAAGGTATTTCATTCTATTTGTCCCAAACGGCGACTCGGTAAGGCTCGTTAAATATTTTGATGTTGTGCAATAGCATTCCAGCAAAGATCAGCTATTACCCCCACGCGATTATGGGCGAATCGCTAACAACGCTTTTACTAAAGCCTCTCTTCCAGCAGGAGTTAAGTTCACGAACTCTTCCTGATCGAGGTAAGTTGATCTAGGGTCGTTATCCAAAGCGAAAAAAAGCCGCTCGCCCGGGAAAACGTCTACGCCAGCAGCAAACGGATTACCAGGCGCATCACCTTTACGCCAGCGTGCGACCAGAATTCCTCCTTCAATCTCAGCAAGAACTTCGCCGTCGCCCGGATCACCTAATCCGGCAGCGTTGAAGGTATCACCAGGGGATTCATGCCAGTCCCGCTTTTCGTCAACCGATCCACCAAATAGTTCGATCCCTGCTTCGGTTACGTCGACTTCAGAACCCGAAGTCGTCTCCCTAAAATCTGAAACCGTCCCATTATACCATCCTAGAAGTCCAGACTCACTCCGGGCGATGTAGGAAGACAAAACCACGACCGGAATACTTAAGGTATTGTATCCCAACCCGACGCCATCTGCGTAATCTTTACTCTTCGAGGTTCGCGCAATGACCACTAAATCCGCTCCTTCAAGTGCTGCCTGAGTTTCTTCTGAATAGAAATTTGAAAAGTCGCCAGACCTGACCTCCGCAACGTCTCCAAGGCTTGCTCGTAAAAATGATTCCATTTCAGAGAATGTATCGTGTTCGTCGAACCCTCCAGAGACGACAACGACCAAATCCTCCGAGTGCAGACTACCTGCAAACAGGAGAAAACCGCAGAACAGGGAGTTTAATTTGGGTGTTAGGGGTGATGCTGATAGTAATCTCATTAGGCGAAAGGGAAAAAACGGGTTTGGAAAAAGAAAGCATGGAAGACTGCGTCCGCACTCTACTTTCCACCCAACCAATTTCGTCAAATCGTAATAGTTAGCACAAACAGGCCAATGATAACAAAATGCACATCGAATAGCACTCAGGTAGAAAAGTCCGCAACCTTGGAGTACCTGAGAGTCAGGAGTAGTGATAGGTTCATTGGCTACTTTGGAGAACCAATTGATCTAAGGAATATACGGAGGCCTTTTACAGACTTAAAGATCGTTTCTTTCTGCAATCAATCAGGAGTGCCTTTGTAATTGGCTTTTATCAATCCAAAATTAGAAGCGGCGTCGCCGAACCGCAATGGCGCTAAAAGCGAGCATTCCGGCAACAAGAGCTGCTACGTTGGGTTCTGGAATCGCGTAGAATTCGGCAGCGACAGTAACCGGACGGAGAGGGTTACCGACACTGGTGAAAGCTGCAGTGTAAGGTCCGGCTGCGCCAGCGTCAGCGTCGTAGGCTACAATACCCGAAGCAGATCCGGTATTCGCATAGGATCCAATGGCCACGTCAAGCGGTGAGTCCGCAGTTGGGGGTCCACCACTATCAGAATTCGCCACGAACGAGGCAAAGACGAGAGAGTTGTCAAAATTGGTGTTGAAGGAAGCACTCCTTGACGGGTCGCTGCCTGTTGCGCCAACTCCATCCGCGGTTCCAGAGAGCGCCAGGACGCCGACTCCTACACCGTTGGTGCCAAAGGTGTTCCCCGAAAACGTGACAACGATGTCACCAGCCGCGCCTGGGTTGTCGAGATAGAATATGCTCGCGTTCTGTTGACCGTTGTTCTGCTGGACCGCAGAAGTTAGACTCTGGCCGTTGTAGGTAATGCTATCCACAACTACAACACCATCCTCATTATCACCCTCTGCCCCAGTCCCGATCACGAGCTTGTCGCTTCCGCTCGCGTCAAATCCAGAGAATGTCCAAGTGAATTGCGGTGTGCTGAATGTGTTATCGAAATCCGTAAAAAACTGAGAGTTATCGACTGAGATTTGGGCACTTAGGCTGAAGGCTAAGAAAACTGATGTGGCAGATACTGTTATTCTTTTCATGTGAGGGGGTGGTTCTTATGGGGGATGTTTTTGGCTCAAGAAGGATAAGTTTTGGGCTTAATAAAAAACTGTTTTATTAAACTAACATCCGTCTAGAAGTTGATTTCTGCCCAACATCGAAAAGAGAACTAAACTTCGATTCAATTGCTTTATACTAGCAATTCCAATCGATAGAATCAACGTGCTATCTGTCCGCCTGGTTTTTTCGGTCGCACTGAGTGGACCTAGACCTTTGGAAGATATCCTTTAGCTAAGGATTGCTCTTCATCTCTCTCTGGTGCTGGCTCGGGGGGCACCCATGAAAGGTTTTGTAGGCGCGGCTAAAATCATTGAGGTGGTGATAACCGAGTGAAAAGGCTGTTTCTTTAATAAACTTTCTCTCTTCGGTTAGGAGACGTTTAGCTTCCACCATCCTGATTTGTTGGAAATACCCCGCTGCACTCTTACCAAACTTCGCCTTGAACAGGCGATGAAGCGTAGATTGGGAAATGTCTAAATAGTCGCAGACGCGCGCGATGGGCTCTTTGCTGTCCAAATTCTTTGACATCCAATCCTGCGCCTGTCGTATCCTCACGTCGGTCACGTCTTCGCCAAGTTCGTTTTTCATCGCGCGTTCGACCAGAATCTCAAACACCTCGCGTGCCGCTTCCAAAAAGCGTTCTGTCAAATGATCAAAGTTCAAGACTTCGCTGCGGCATTGATCGTGATTCTGCCGCAGAGGTTTGAATTTGCCTCGTGGAATATCGCAGATCCTGTATTCGTCCCGAGGCAGCCCAGAAAAACTGGTCTCCCCTTGGTCGTTCCACATCCACTGCACAAAACGACACGTGCTTCCCTCGATTGACGGCCAGCCAAAGGGACAGTCCGGACCAATAAAGACCAAATTTCGCTTCCCTAATTCTACCTCCCGCCCCCGAATCGACATGATTGGCGAACCTTCCTCAATGACCGTGCAAACCCATCCTTCGTGCATGCAATCCGGTAGGAATTCTATACTGAAATCCCTGCGCCCCCAGGCGAGATAGGACAACGGCAAACCCAAGTCCCGATCTGGATGCCAATATGACCGATCCTTAGTGGGGAAAAAGATATGACGGTCAGTAGCCTGATTCATAGCACCGTCAACCAACAAAACCCGCAAAGAAAATCAAGCATCGTCTTCCCTTACTCTTCCCAATCCCTTTGAAATGCCTAGCGTTGTGAATCACGATACTTCATTCGCTATGCCACCGAAGTTCTTCGGAAAGAAAGCCGCCTACGACCATTCACATTCACCACTCAGAATGTTAAAGCTTCCAATCCTTCACCGTCCGCAGTGACAGCTCCTGCAGACGATTCTCGTCGACTTCAACACCTAGTCCGGGACCCGCTGGCAGTGCGATCGCACCATCCACGACTTCAAAGGCTGGCTTCAAAACAGTCTCAGACAAAAACTGAGGGCCGTTTAACACCGCAGCCGTTGGAAGGGAAAACGATCTGTATAGTGCGAGGCTTGCGGCAAGCGATATGTCTGGATCGCAAAGCCCGCTACCGACCCATTTCAAGTCATTCTCTAAACAAAGATCGATCATCCGACTATTTGATGTCAGCCCGCCACATCGAGACGGCTTCATTGCTAAACCGTTTAGCATTCTGAGATGAATAAACTCTTCCAACACATCGGGGCTAATCACACCCTCGTCCATGTAGATATCAATCGCACCCTGTTTCGCGAGGGTTTGATAATCCCGGAACCGACTCGGAGGCATCGGTGATTCGAAAACCTGCACTCCCAAGTCTGCAAACTGCGGTGCTGCTGTCAGCGCGGAATCCAAATCGTATCCAGTGTTAGCATCGCACCACAGGAAGGCATCCGGCGCAGCAGCACGCACCCGTTTAACAACTTGAACATCGTATTCCGGATCAGGCGCGACTTTCACGTTAAAGTCTTTGTACCCTAGCCGCATCCCTTCATCGACCGACTTCTCCACATCATCGAGCGAACGAACGTTCACCGTCCAACTCAAATCGAGAGCACCACCAGCTTTGCCACCGAGGATTTCGACTACGGATTGGTCCCTAGACTTACCGATGATGTCAAACAGCGCGAAATCAATACCCGCGCGAGTGATCGGCATCCCGGTCGTCAGGCCGGGACGAATCGCCTTATCCATGATTCTGTGTGCACCACTGATGTCTTCGACGGGATGTCCAATCAGCGACGGAACGTAGTAATTCCGTAGCGCAATGACCGAGGTTTCGAGTGTCTCGTAGCTCCACGTTGAGATCGGAACAGACTGGCCCCAGCCCACCAGACCAGTGTCCGTGGTCATTTTTATCATGACTGCCGGACGGCCCGAGGCTCCCAACGGCGTCGTGAAGAACTTAAAATAACCCTTCGTCCGATACTCCATCGGGAAGGCTTCAATCGATTGGATGTTTCCTGCTTTATTCATCAAATTTTCGGGTTTTGCCGCAAACGGTTTTGGCCAAAGTACCATGGAAAGGACCCCCGCTGGGCCGTGCTTGTTAAAATCCCTCCGATCCATCTGTCAATAACTCGGTTTAAAAAATAAACTCATTTAAATCCCACTCAGGGCGATAGTAAGACTCCTTCATAATAGCCTCAGCCCTCTGGCTGTTGGTGATCTTTTCCCCTTCTGGATCCCAGCTCAATTTCTCACCGCTCGCGATAGAAGCCGGGTTCATCAGGCACTGCGCCTGCGTGTGAAAACCGGATTCCTGCATCAATCTTCACTGATGTGCCCTTTCTGACTGCGTCAATGAGGGCACGCTTTTCAGACCTCTTAGAGTAAGCACTTTGCGGTTAGAGTTATCCGAAAGAAGGCATAACGAACAGAAGGCCTCATTCATTCTCGACTAAATCCTGTAATACTGCTCCCACCCGGGACGGATATCGTCTTTGAGCAAACTGTTCGCGAACGGGTTATCGGTGATTTGCTTGGTTTCCCGATCAAAGGTAAATTCACCTCCGAAGCGCTGGGCAATGCACCCGAGTGCAAACATCTGGCAGAGTGGCCCCGCAACGGAGAAAGGTGAACGGGTCTTCTCGATCCCACGAACGGCATTCACAAAATTCTGATAATGGTTCGAGTGCTTGCCAAAGTCCTTGCGAACTTCGCCTGCCTTAAGCATCTCCAAGTACTGCTCGCGGGGGATAATTTCGAGCGGACTTCCGTGGGTTCGACCCTTGAACACCAGGTCTTTGGAGTAAATGACTTTCCCGGGACTGAGCACTTTTTCCTCCTTAAGAATCTCGGGACGCTTCAACCAATTCTTACGACCGTCATACCAATCGATATCCATAGCTGGCTTGCCGTTTCGTTCGGGAAACTCGAAATTGATCGTCGACTCCATCGGGAAGATGAAATCGTTGCGCCCAAGCAAATGCTTCGCCGAAACCTTCTCCGGCAACCCAAGCTCCAGAAATTCGTGGATTGTATCTAAAATATGGGCACCCCAATCACCAAAAGCACCCGTTCCGAACTGATGCCATCCCCGCCAGTTCCCATAGTGAAGCCTTCCACTAAATGCCTGCTCCTCCGCAACACTCGTATGCCAGACAGACCAATCTAGATTGCCGGGAATAGCTTCTTTCTCTGGGTATCCAGTCACATCGCCCCAAGGATGCCAGCGACGGTAGTTGTTCATCATTGCATCAACGTGATAGACATCCTTGATGATCCCTTGGTCGACCCACTCTTTAAACTGGAAGTAATTCGGGCCCGAGTGGCCCTGATTTCCCATCTGGGTGACCAGACCGTACTTCTTCTCCGCCACCATTAGGATTTCACACTCCTGAAAAGTGCGGGCCATCGGCTTTTCCACGTAGACGTGGATACCATTCATCATGGCCGCCATCGCGATCGCGAAATGGGTGTGGTCTGGCGTGCCAATACAAACCGCGTCAATCTCTCCGCCCATCTCGTCAAACATCCTACGAAAATCACGATAACGCTTTGCATGCGGAAACTGAGCTGCACAGGCAGTTGGCGTACCTCTCGGCTTCGCCCAGCCATACCTCGAGTATCTGTCGGTAACCTCTTCAGGGATGACGGGCGAGTCGCTATCCACGTCTACATCGCACAGCGCAATCATATTCACCATTGGATTGCTACCAAAGTTTCGCGCGATCCCTCCGCCCTGATGCCCTATGCCGATCGCAGCCATGTTGACCCGTTCGTTCGCGCCGAGAACCCTTGATGGCAGAAGGGAGTAAGCGGCGGCTACTGCGCCGGACTTGATCAGGAACTGTCGTCGGGAAAATTTCATTTTCAATCTAGGATTCCGCAACTCCTCTCGCTTGTCCAAGTGACAAAAGGTCGAACTCCAATGGTGCTAAATTAAGATTCTGATTCGAAATCCAAATCGAAATCGTTATCGAAGGCATTATTCACCTGATTATCATGACTTTGGATCACGAGACCCGATTCCGACTTCGATTTCGATTTGGATGAAATTGTCCCTATCCAAGCGCCATTGCGGTCGAACTCATTCGATTCGGACTTGGATGCCATCTTGAATTCCTGTTGTTTTATACTCATCGAAGTTTGGGTCGGCCAGCGGCATTGCGTCGTCCCAGGAAAAAGCAGTGACGCTCACTTCTCCTCTTTTGTGGGCGGTCAGAATACCAAATTTATCCACAGAGGCCACCGAAGGATCACTCGACTGCCAAATGATTCCCTGTCGGGTCGCGTTGGCAGGCAAAACACGAACCTCGAGCTGCTGAGTCGCACCCGGGCGAAAAGACGCCTCAACACGGCGAACCGACAGCGCATCCACCGGAACGTAAGCGTACCTCTCCAAAACCCTCCCGAGCTCATCGTAAGCTGTCCGTTGCTCTCGATCCAGCTCATCCAGTTCAAGACCACTGAAGTGCCACTTGTTCCAGCGCTTGGGCACCTTCTTCTTTTCATCACCCGCCTCTTCAAATACATCGGTCCGTAAATCGAAGAAACGTCCTTGTGGGTACAAGGAGCTCGGACCGTACCGTTTAAAGTCCTTGGTAAAAGCGTAAGTCATCTGATGCTCCGGATCGGTAGAAACGTTGTTCGCGTTATACCAAGTATAGATGTAGTCACGATGGTCAAAGCGTGACTGCCCCGTTGCTTGTTGCCAAAAACTGATACCGTCAACCGGGCCCGAACTGGCAAAATCGACACCCGCTGCCTCGGCTATCGTCGGCAGAATATCGACAACATCGACAAGCCCTTCGTAAACGACTCCCGCAGGAACCGTCCCCGGCGCCATTAGCAGAAGCGGAACGTGCATACCGCCCTCTTTATTGGAACCTTTATCGCCCTTGAAGACAGTTCCGTCCGGCAAAATATGAGTAAAGCTTTCCTTGGTTCCGTTGTCTCCCATTACCAGGACAAGGGTGTTCTCATCCAGGTCGAGTTCCTCCAACTTATCCAGGACCTTGCCAATCATTTTGTCGGTGTAGGCCAGCATATCCGGGAAAAATTCCGGACGATCGCCACGCATCGCTTTCGCATGTCGACGGTAATCATTATCGTAGTCGTCAAAAACGCTGTCTGGCTCGGTATCCGGGGTCGGTGTGTGTTCGTCGTGGACCAGAACCATCGAGTAGTAGAGAAAAAACGGACGGTCCTGGTTACGCTCGATGAAATCGATCGCGTATCGGTTGAATAAATCGGGACCATAAAAGCGTCGTCCGGTCTCCGGATCGATTCCCTTCGTATTGACCCGTTTGCCATTCTTAACAACCACCGGGTGCAGCATGCGATGGCCTTCAGTCGTGAGGTCGAAACAGAAAAACTCGTCCCATCCAAACTCAAAGATGTAGTCGTTACCCGAAATCTCTTTGGTTCCACGGCTCTGCTTCCACTTGCCGACAATACAGGTTTCATAGCCCGCCTTCTGAAAGAGATCTCCAAAAGTGATGTCCGATGCATGTTGTGCTTTCGGCTTATGAAAATTTCGGATATTGTGCTTTCCGGTCATCAACGCGATCCGTGTAGGTTCGCAGAGTGGGTAAGTGTAGGCAAAATCGCAGCGCATCCCTCCTTCGGCGAGACGATCGATCTGTGGAGTCTCGAAAGCCAGGTCCTCGAAAAGACCATGTGCCGAGCCAACCTTTTCAGCACCGTATGCTGAAACGCCGTAATGACTTAAATCATCGATCAAGATGAGCACGACATTCATCTTTTCTCCCGCCGAAGCATGAACCAGCAGGCTAGCCAGAAAGAAAGGGGTGAGGAGTTTCATCTGTCTTCGGAATCGGCACTCAAGATCCGTACTTCAGTGGAATCATGAAATGAGGGAGATTCGGAGGATATCATATCCCAAACCCTGAATAATCTAGCCATAAGATAGCCGAAGAACCTGTATATTCAGTCGCATTCAAGCTGCGTTCAGACAAGACTCTGACACTGGATCCCCAAAATTTTGATTTGTATAATTTGGTATGATTCGAGACGCTCCAATCTCTGTCTAACCCCAACCCCTTATGAAGTTCTTATCCCCTCTACTTCGGCTGGCTCTCTTTTTCACCTGCTTGCTGTCTCTAAAACAAGTTCACTCTCAGACAATCAATATACAGGGGGATCCGATAGTCTGGCACAAGATTACGCTTGAACTGATCGGTCCTCAGACAAGTGAGCAGGCCACAACCAACCCTTTCACCGATTTGCGGTTTGATGTCACCTTCAGTCATCCCGAGTCTGGGACATCCTATGTCGTTCCTGGTTTTTTTGCCGCAGACGGGGACGCTGCTAACTCCAGTGCAACCTCGGGGAATAAATGGCATGCTTATCTACGGCCAAATCATCCCGGAACCTGGAACTATACGGTCTCATTCCGCCAGGGAAGTGACGTTGCAACGAGCACTTCCCCCAATCCTGGGACAGCACTCGCTCCCTACGATGGCCTCAACGGAAGCCTCGAAATCTCGGCTATCAATCCAACGCAGGCACCCGACCTGCGTTCGAAAGGCCGCTTGCGTTACGTCGACAAACACCACCTTCAGTTCGAAGGCAGTGGCACCTACTTCCTGAAGTTTGGTCCCGACTCTCCGGAAAACCCTCTCGAATACGTCGACTTCGACAACACGCCTACCGACGGCTTCCCTATCGATCAGGACGGTCTCGGCAACGAACGACCGCCTGCGGGTTTTATAAAGACTTGGGAAGATCACGAGGAGGACTACAGTGGAGATGGTCAAACCTGGCAGAATGGAAAGGGGACAGAACTCCTCGGCGCGATCAACTACGTTGCCTCAACAGGTGCCAACTCCATCTCTACCTTCCTTTACAATCTCTACGGCGACGGCCGACGGACTTTTCCCTACACCGACACTTCGACTCTCACCCGCTTTGACACTTCAAAACTGGACCAATGGGAAATCATCTTCGACCACGCCGAACAGAAAGGGCTGCATCTCCACTTCAAACTCTTCGAAAACGAAAACGGCAAAATCCACGATAGCGGCGGAAATACCCTCGGCCCCGAGCGTCGGCTCTACTACCGTGAAATGATTGCCCGTTTCGGTCACCACCTCGCGCTGAACTGGAACATCTCTGAAGAGATCAACATGGGTGGAGAAGCTGTCATTGAAGGCTCGCTCCAATATTTTGAGGACAACGACCCTTGGCAAAGTAACCGTGTCTTCCACACAGCACCATCCGCAGCGGCCAAAACCAACCGCTACACCCAGTACCTCGGCGACTCCGAAATGACCGGTGTTTCCCTACAGATTGAACTCTCGGCGACCAGCGAAAACGTCTTTATCGAAACAAAGGAATGGGTCGATAAATCGGCAAACGCCGGTCGACCCTGGGTCTGCGCTAACGACGAGCAGGGTCCCGGCAATCTCGGAATTCGCGCCTCTGAAGACGGCACTCGCATCTACGCTCTCTGGGGCAACATTATGGCCGGTGGCGCCGGAGTAGAGTATTACGTTGGCGGTCGCGACCTTTCGATGCAGGATTATCGGCTCGAGCTTGGCGCCGTCCTTGAAGATGCCGACATCGCGATCAACGGCTTTTTCTACGCCCAGAACATACCGTTCTGGAATATGAGCAACGACGACTCGCTCATCGATAACACGACTGCTCACTGCCTCACCGACGGGACTGATTTCTTCGTCGTCTATCTCGAAGAAGGCGGCACCTCCAATCTTGATCTCACGGGCATCTCTGGAACTTTCGACGTTCGCTGGTTCGATCCGAGGAACGGCGGTAACCTTCAGACCGGCTCCGTCCAAAGCATCTCCGGTGGTGGCAACCGCTCGCTGGGCAACGCACCGTCAAGCACGACGTCAGACTGGGCAATTCTTGTTCGGAAGGCGCAAACCCTTCCCGAACTCGGGACCACTTCAACCAAGTGGGTCGACGACGAAGGCCTCATGATCTTCGAGGCGGAAAACGCTGACGGTGACCCGACTCGTCGCTGGCAGTTTACCGCGACTGATACCTCCCCCGACCCGACGATGGACGGCAGTCTCGGCACTGGCTACATCGAATACACCGGCCCCTTCAATGGCGGGATCACCAAAGAGGACAATCAGGTGGACGATATCAACATCTACAACTTCGAGATCCGAAAACCAGGTAACTACACCTTCCGCTGGCGCACCAAGCAATATTCGAGCGTCGAACGTCCAGACGCGGGCAACGACAGTTATGTAAAATTTGAGACTGGAACCCCTTTGCTTAATGACGAACGCGACGGGAACGGACAGTTCGCGGTCACGAAGTTCACAAAGGCCTTTGTCCAAAGCCAACAAAACTGGTCCTACAACGCCGCTTTTGAAGTTCAGGGAGGACCCGCCCGCTTTGTAAACAACCCGAAGATCTTCTACGAGGCCGGGGCTCACCAAATCCAAATCGCTGGACGCTCGTCGGGTCACGCCATCGACCGCATCACCGTTTACCACGACGACGTGCCCTACAACCAGTCAACTTTCGAGAACACTCCAGAAACTACAGAGACGACCATCATCTATAACGCAGTAACAGACTTTACCATCCAGCCGGCAGTCGACGGTCGAACGATTTACAACGCAAATTCTGCCAGCGACTTTCTCGCCATTGATGCGAGCGATGAGGACAAGCGCGGGAAATTCGCCCGTGCTGCGCTGATCTTTAACGGTGCTCCTGGAGTCTACGACGTAGACATCACCACCATTACCGAAGAAGACGGCGAGAGTGTCTACCGTCTTCTGGTTAACGGATCCGTCGTTCGCACCTTTCAGAATCCGCAGGTCGATAACACAGGAGACTTACAACCCTTCGTGCACCGCTGGACGGGCATCCCTTTGCAACCAGGAAACACCATCGCAGTGGAATCGGCTACGGATTCAAATGGCCTGATTCCAGAAGGCGATGGATTCGCCTTTGCCCGTGGACGCTGGCGCCAGCTTGAACTCAGCTCCAGTGACGGAGTCGTCCCGCCGACCCCTGCAATCGAGGTAAACGTCGGTCGTGACGCAAGCTATCTAACCCCTATCAGTTCCGTCACTCTCTCCAGCGAAGTTACCAGCGCGAATCCGGTTTCTACCTACCAGTGGACACAAGTGTCCGGACCCAACGATGCAGTTCTTTCTGGCGAAACAACCGCAACCCTCAACCTATCCTCACTCATCGTTGGGGCCTATGTCTTTCGCCTTACCGCCACGGATAGTCAATCCAACACCGATAGCGACGAAATCACCCTATATCTGCGACCAGATGTTGACATCACTGGGCGATTCATCGAGTTCACGACTCCGCTCACCAGCGGTGGCTTAAACGGCCAAGTGAATTGGAACGCTGAAGCTGGTTGGACGGTCGACCCGGATTCCAATGGCTCGACCGAGACTAGTGCAAGCGGCGAGATTGCAGTCCTCAATCGCCCGATCACCTTGAATGAAGGCGAGACCTTTAGCTATGTCGTCGATTTTGAGTTTACCGGCAACTTCACGACGCCGAGTAACTTCGTCTATGCGTTTCTTACAGGACTCAAAGCGACTTCGGATGCAACAAGCTTGAACACGGCGAGTGACGAACCCGACGCTAACCTCCAAATCTTCTCATCCTCTGCGGCCTATCGCCTGCTCAGCAACTTTAGCGGGATACCCGGAATCAGCAATCTAACGGGGGAGCCTAATCCGGGTGATCAGCTCCGTATCCGCTATGACATTACGCTTGGCAGCTCCGCTGGAAGCACGACCTACAACGTTCAACTCCAGAACATGACCGATGACACCGATTCCGGAACGGGCACGGTCACCGGAATCATGACTGACGTCTTCGATGCGCTGACTGGAAGCGGTGCTTATCTCTTTTTCCAAAGCCTCAACTTTGCTGCAAACGGCTCGGGGCTTAACGGAGTAAGAGTCAACATGATCGCCTACTCCGCAGAAATCCCCGATCTCTCCTCTCAGACGGTCATTGAATATACCGCACCCTTCGCCGACGGTGAACTCAACGGGCAGGAATCATGGAATGCCGAGTCTGACTGGGTCGTCACCAACGCCGGTTCAGGAACCGTTGCTACCACTACAAACACCAATATCGCTGTCCTCGACCTTCCCATCATTCTCCGAGTTGGAGACACTTTCAGCTACACAATAAACTTTGAGTTCTCGGGAAACTACAGTAGCCCTGCAGGCTTCGCTTATGCGTTTCTAACCGGGCTCAAAGCGACCGCGACGCCGGAAAACACAAGTAACAACGCCGGAACCGACGAGCCGGACGTCAACATTCAACTCTTTGGCGGCAACACCAACTATCGGCTACTCAACAACTTCTCGGTGATCAACGGGACCAGCACGCTCAGCAATGCTCCCAACGAGGGCGAAGACCTACGCTTGCACTATGAACTTACTCTCGGCGCAGATGCTGCTACAACTACGTACGACGTTCGCCTTCAAAACCTTACCGATGGTACCGATACCGGCACCGGAACCGTCACCGGAATCTCCGCCAATGTATACGAAGCCTTGCTCGGAAACGGGGCTTACCTCTTCTACCAAACGATTAATCCTGGAGCCAATAGCTCAGGCCTCACTGGGGTAATCGTCGATACCGTGTCACTTCAAGCCTCTCCTCTACTCGGCTTCGCCCGTTTCGAAATAGACTTTCAACTCATCGAAGGTGAACTCGGTGATGACGACAAAGACCGTTTGCTCAATATTTTTGAATTTGCCTTCGGCGGAAACCCCAAGATCCCCGGTGATTTCGGGATACCCCCTAGAATAGTTTTTCCAACACCCGGCGATCCTTCTGAAATCGAGTTTCAGTTTCGCCGCCGCATTGATGACGGTAACGGACTCACCTACAACGTTCAGACCACTACCGATCTAAACGCGAATTGGACTCCCTACACTGGCCCAGTTCAAGTCTACCCTGAAAACGCCGAATTTGAACTGGTGACCATCTCGCTCCCTACGGAAACCGATTCTCTCTTCGTCACCATCGATCTCCTAAGGGAGTGAAATGAGTCAGGCAATCGTCACTCCTTTTTCCCAAGATCCCTAATCCAAATGTTACGAAACTCTACCGGACACTTACTCCCTTGGAGGAAAAATGGTCTACGGGGTTCATGCGGAGTATACGCCTTCGGTTTGTTATGCCCAGTCGGCGCGATGATCTCAGTATTCACATGGACAAAGACGCCATTGTGTAAGACCGTAATCCGTGCAGGCGAGACCAACTCGTCGCCCTCAAATACCGGGGCGTTAAAGTAGATATCGAAGGTCTGCCACTCTCCAGGCGGACGGGATGCATTTACCAATGGAGGAGTCTGCCCATATATCGCTCCACAGGAGCCATCCGCATAGTTTTTACAGGAATAGGAATCAAATATCTGTAGCTCGTAACGCCCCATGATGTAGATTCCACTATTCCCCATCTTTCCGGGACGATCCACAACGGCGGGATCGGGACTGCGAAACTCGAGGTGCATCTGAAAATCGCCATAAGATTTCGATGAGACTAAGCTTCCCGTCCCGGCAACGATGTGACCCTCCTTCACCGACCATTCATTCGTCCAAAATCTGTCGAGGGACGTTCCATCAAAAAGAATCTCTGCGTCGGACGGTGCCCGATTCCCTTCCTGCTTCACATAAGGACTTGGCGAGACTCGTGGTGGCGTCGGACGCGCGTTGTCATGAATTTTCCAAGTCGACCCTGGGATCAACGGATTCTCGTTATAGCCATAGTTTTGAAACGCGTGGAAGCCCTCTTCGGCAACAAGGGTCACTGTAATCGCACAAATCAATGAACCCATCGCGAACTGCTTCATCATAATAGGTCTTGTGTTCAAACGCTCTCCCAATTTCGGGCTGGAGGGGTAAATCGGCGTTTATTTGCCTCATCGTCATTAATGAAGGCCTCCGCGTCCGGGTCCCACTGCAAAGCTCGCCCGAGCTCAATCGCCATCACGCCCATATGCAGGGTGGTACACATTTCATGCAGCGCTTGCGGTGGGTATGAGGTTTGTTCTCCGGACCGGATACAATCAACAAAATTGCGTTGCTCGCTTTTCGGAATCGGCCAGTGCTTACTTTCTTCCGGCTTGTAACGCGCCCGGAGGATCTCCCGGTCACTGGCCTCAAGCGGACCGTGCCAGCCATCACGCTTGATCCAGCCCTTGCTTCCGGTGAACTGAATAAAGCAACTGGCCGGATCCCGGACAGCACCTTCCCCATTGCGCACACTCAGTTCCACTCCGTTGCTGTAGCGGTAGATCAAATCATACTCTAGGGGCACGTCAGAAAGCCGCCCTTCAGGTATCATTCCAGTGCCGGAGGCCTCAACCGCGACGCCATGAGGATCGTTTATGCCGAGCTGCGCCGTATCCACAAGATGGGTGCCAATATCAAGGATTGCCCCTTTCGAGTAGATTCCGATCTGACGCCAACCTCTTCCGCTTACGCGATTCCAACTATACTCCCGGTGTTCGGCAGGGCCTTGCCAAAGATTCCAGTCGAGCGTTTCTGGAACCGGAGAAATTTCGTCGAACTCGACATCATTTCCCTTCGGCATGATTACATCAACCCGCTCCAAGTCTCCGATCGCACCGTTCTTTACCCACTCGACCATTTTGTGAAAATGGATTTTGGACCGGTCTTCGATACCACCTTGAAAGACCTTGTCAGAATTTGCGAAGGCATTGATTAACTGACGTCCCTCATCGATGCTGTGGGTGGGCTTCTCACTGAAGACGTGCTTGCCTGCTTCAAGCGCCATAAGCGACATAGGAACATGCCAGTGATCCGGAGTTGAAATTACGACCGCGTCAATTCCCGGGTCGGCAAGTAGCTCACGGAAGTCCTGCACCGCTTTGCAGTCATTCGAACCGTAAGCCTCGTTGACGATATTCCGCGCCCGATCCGCCCGATCCATAAAGGCATCGCACACCGCAATCACTCGACAGTCTCCATACGTCAGAAAGTTGGAAAGGTTCACCTGCACACCCTGACCGCCGACACCAATCATCCCCAAAGTGAGCTGTTTCGAAGGAGCGTTGGAGCCGAACGTCCGGGAGGGGATAACGGTTGGAAAAGCAAGCACTGCAAGGCCAGCAGACTTCAGGAAGTCTCTTCGGTTAGGGTGTACCACCCTACAAGACTACACAGAAGATCTTCTATCTAAACTGTCTTTTCTCTATATCTTTTGGTTATCCCCCTTATTTCGGTTGAGGGACTTTCTGCCGTAACCTCCGGCTTCAGTGGTTCAAAGACTCCTTCTTGCTTCAACGAAGTAAGGGGAAAGTACTCGGACTAAGAACGATAAAACCCACGGAAAATTTTTGCTCGAGACTTCCGGAACGCGCCTAGTAAACCACAAAAACTTAGCAAATATGGTCGCCTCATCTAAAGTGCTCTATCAAGATATTTGCATGGGTTGTTGCGTTATTTAGCTCTATTGAAGCGATCAAATTCTTCGCTGATCTCAATCATCAAAAACTACCCAGTTTCAATTTCCTGACCCCTGTGAAAGCCAAAACTCTGACCCTCATCTTCTTTATCGCGCTCTTCATGGGGCCTGGCCCCGGTGCGACTTTGATTGATGGAAGTCCAGAAGATCCTGCGATCTGGCTAGGCATACCCGCACTCTATTTATGGGCGCTACTATGCTTCGGCGTGATGGCTGCATGCGTGATCACCGCTTCTCTTACCCTCTGGAAAGAAGAGAAGAGTAACTAGTGTCACCCGGCACGCGGTTTCACTGACTTCCCAATTTCATTCATGTTGCTTTTAGCTACCAGCAGCCTTGGAAGCACTCCATACTACGTCCTCGCTGGCTATCTCATTCTTCTGCTCTCGCTCGGAGTGCTCTCACTCCTAAAGAGTCGAGGCGCTAAGAACGCTGAAGTCGACTACTACCTAGCTGGGCGTAGACAAGGTATTGTAGTTACCTCATTTACCATAATGGCGACCTACTTTTCGGGCTTCGCGATCTTAACGTTTCCGGGATGGGTTTACAGCTTTGGCATTGCTCCAATGATGTTCGCCTTGAACCTACCTGTCGCGGCAGCAGCCATCTTTTTGATCGGTGACCGTATTCGCGCAGCCGGTCAAGAGCACGGGTTCGTGACACCTGCAGATATGATCACGCACCATTACGGCGAGTCACGAATCCTTCGCATTCTCGTCGTTGTCACCGGAGCACTTTATGCAATCCCCTACGTGATCATGCAGGTAAAGGCCGGCGGCGAACTCGCCGAGGGTCTATTTAAAGGGGTCGAGCCATTCCAGATCTTCGGAGCAGAGATCACCATTTACGACACAGGGGTTTTTGCTCTCGCGCTCATCACGATGCTTTATGTTCTGGTTGGCGGCATGCGATCAGTGGCGTGGACCGATACAGTTCAAGGTTTTCTCCTGCTCTCTGCCATGCTGGTCTCAGGAGTTGCAATCTTCTATGCTCTGGATGGACCGATCAACTACTTCAAACAAGTTTCACGACTCGACGGAGAGTATTTAACCATGCCGTCCCCCGGTGAACGCTTCAACGCGACGGCCGCCCTCACCTTCTGTTTATTCGCCTCCTTAGCCTCCGTTATCCAACCCTCGCAATGGATGCGTTTCTATTCGGCGAGAAGTAGGGATACACTTCGGAAGACTGCGATCATTTTCACTACTGTGCTACCGCTCTGCTTCCTCGTCGGTGTCTTTCTCGTCGGGCTCGGTGGTCAGGTATTGTTCCCGCTGGAATCTGAAGTGGCAGAAGCGAGTCTTTCGCGGCCCGATCAGATCGTGATCGCCGTGATCAGTGAAACACTACCTAAAATGCTCGGCTCTCTTGGCATTTTCGTAGTAACGCTCGTTCTGGTCGCCGTAATGGCAGCCTCCATGTCGACAGCCGACTCCGCGCTTCACGCCCTTTCGGGCATCGTCACCCGTGATGTTTACCGCCCGTTTCGTCCGGGCTCAACCGAGTCCGAGCGCACCTGGGTTGGGCGAGCCGTGATTGTAATCGCAACAATCGTCTCAGCCATTATTGCGCACAGTCTAGCCGACTCCCAATTTCTTTCGACGATCGCGCAGTTCTTCTTTCTTGCGATGGCCTTTTCGGCGCAGCTCTTCCCAATCACGGTTGACATGCTCTTCCTGAAAAAAGGTACGGCGGCAGGTGCTATGTCAGGCCTAGCCGCGGGCATATTCACCGTCTTTCTCTTTCCCGGGATCAGCCCCCTAATCCTCGGAGAGGATGCATCGATTGTTCAAATCACCAGCACCCTAAAGTCCCATCTCGACGTCGGATTCTGCGGAATCGTCGTCAATGTAGTAGTCTTCATTGCTGTAACAAAACTGACCGCTCCCAAAAAAACTCTCTAGTACCCCTTTGATGGGTTGGCTATCGATTGACGGGCGCAGTGCGGACGCCGCTCTTCCGCATATCCATATACTTTGCAAACATTGACTCGACCTTCCTCCGATACTCGGGGTGGTTGATGTAATTCTGCCCCTCCTTCTCGGACAGGTTTGTTTCCAAATTAAACAAGGCAATTGGCTCCCACTTATCGAGCCTATGGTTACTTTGAATGATCAGTTTCCATGGTCCTTCACGGTAAATCACTTCAAATCCAGCACCTGCTTGCATCAGCATGAAGTCACGACCGTTGAAATCCGTTTGTCCCTCTAAAATCGGGAGCAGGTTCATCGAGTCGAGTGTATCTTGGTCCTCAACCTCAGTCCCCGCAATACTCGCCACCGTGGCCAACATGTCATGGGTAACTACGAGCTCATCGTTCAGTTGACCGGGTTCGATCTTGTCTGGCCAGTGAGCGATGAAGGGCACTCGATGCCCACCTTCGTGCGGCGCACTTTTCGCGCCACGGAATCTGCCGCTCGGCCGATGACCTGACTCCATCGTCCCTGGGACCTTCCAAGTGAGGCCGCCATTGTCTGCAGAAAAAACGATCAATGTGTTATCCAGGACATCATTTCGCTCCAGCGCCTCGACAATGTGTCCGACTTCAAGATCAAGCACCTTCATCATTTCGAGGTGCCGCGACGGTAATGTGCGGAGAACCTTTTCGCCGTGCAGCTCGACCGGAGGCATATGCGGCCGATGAGGATGCGGACTGCAGTAGTAGAGAAAGAACGGCTGCTTCCCTGCGTTGGCATCGATGAAGTCCGCGGCCTTGGTTGACAATATTTCGCCCATTTTTGAGGAATCCCAGTGAGAGTCTCCCATTCCCGGACCCTTGTCTGAGATGGTCATGTTTCCAACCACGCCAACCTCATCAAGGTCCTCTTGGGTTATGGTCTCAGGGTCGCGCGCGTTCTCGCTGTTGTAGGCAATGATCTCGGAATCCGGGTGAAACGGCGCCCACTCTTCATTTTCGTAAGCTAAATAAAGTGGCCCTTGAATACCCGTTGGGAGTGCATAGCTGTAGTCAAAACCCATATCCTTTGGACCCCCGTAGGCAATCCTAGTCATGTCGGCATTGATTACGTTCTCACTCCGATCGTTTCCACGGAAGTAACCGCGACCGTTCAGCTTTTCAAAATTCAATCCGAGGTGCCACTTACCGACAAAGCCAGTAGCGTAACCCCCGTCCCTGGCAACTGTTCCAAGCGTGGTATCCCCAGGCTCAATCGCTCCTTCGAGAAATGAGTTCCACACACCCCAGGGCGCGACAGATCGGTAGTTGTTTTTCCCACTCATGATCGCATACCGAGTGGGTGCACAGAGGGCCGTCGAGGAATGACCATCCGTAAACCACATACCACCCTCGGCCAGTCGATCGATCGAAGGTGTCTCCAGAACGGGTTCACTTTCCATAAAATTCTCCCGATAAAAGCTCACGTCTCCCAACCCAACATCGTCAGCGAGGATGAAAACAATGTTTGGTCGATCGTCGCCGGATAGCATCGAAAATCCGAAAAGAAAGCTGATGGCGAATAAGGATCTTCGCCAACCTAGGCAGATGAGAAAACGGGTATCTTTCATAGTAATTGAGTGGGTGGTTTAAGGGCCCTTAAGAAGGATCTGGATTCCAAATCCGTTTTACCGCTGGGTAAGCCAATTTCGGACGGCGGTATTCATCCAGATTGCCTTTGTTGTTGAATGATCGAGGCCGCTTAAGCGCTTCACAACCATTGTAAGTTCGGCAATCACAAAACTGCCAAAGGCCAACGCCGGCAACGTCATCATTTTCAAGGATCTCTTCGCAAACCTGACTGAGGTATTCGGCCTGGTATTCCTCGGTCCACATCCCACAAATCGGATCACGGAAACCATAGATTGCCCCGGCGCCAATTTCGCTGATGACAAAGGGACGATCGTTTCTGCCTTGTGCATGGATCTTCTGAATCATTTCTCTGATTTCTGGAACAATTGCATCGATTCGATCCGGGCGAAAGTCATCGGCCGGAGAATACCAACCCGGGTATAGGTTGAGACAGACGACGTCTACCTGATCGAGGAAACGGTCCTGCATCCCTTTGTTAGTCGCAGAAACGACCAGCCGCGAATCGTCCAGATCCCTGCAAAGAGTGAGTAGGTCGTTATAGTGCGAGTCCGCCGAATCGAGATGACTCTCGGACTCATTTTGGAAACCCCACATAATGATGCACGGGTGGTTCCAATGCCCTTCTATCATCTCCCGTGTCTGCGCCAAGTTTAAATTGCAGTAGTCTTCATTTCGAAAATGCTCTGCCGTTTGGCCCCAGCCAACAGACTCCTCCCAGACCAGAAAACCCATTCGGTCGCATAGCTCAAGAAAGTCCTCGTCCTGCGGATAGTGACTTCCACGAATAAAATTGCAGCCCAGGTCCTTCAAGAGTTGAAGGTCAGCGATCTGCTGCTGGAGTGGCACCGCAGCACCAAAGGTCGGATGCGCCTCATGCCGATTCACCCCAAGCAACTTTATCGACGATCCATTCAAAACAATCTGATTTTCCTTTGTCTCAACTCTACGAATTCCGAATGAGACATTACTCTCGTCGGGGCCGAAAATGAGCCGAAGCGTATGCAAGTTTGGACTGTCAGGTGACCAGACTTTGAATCTCGGAACTGTCGCCTCAAAAGACAAAATTCCATCGGTCATCTCGCTGTCAACCGACTCGATTTGTGCGTCATCAAAGGCGTAGAATATCTTATTCCTTTCCGGCCGTTTTCCAGCAACAGAAACGGTCACCTTGACTCGTCCACTTTCGTAATCCGTCGCAAAAACCCGGATATTCTCGACGAAAGACTCTGGCAAAAGCTGCAGCGAGACGCTTCGGATGATTCCACCGTAAAGGTAGTAGTCATGGTAAGGCTGAACCAACGGGCAACGCTCGCCATCGAAACGGTTATCCACGTATACAACGAGACTCCTCTCCTCCCGTTCACTGACTGGAAGATCGCAACAAAACGTGGAGTAAGGTTTACGCTGATCCCCTACTTTAACGCCATCGGCAAACACCTTGCCCCAAATCGAAAGGCCTCCGAAACACAGACGAGCCCGCGCACCCGGCGGTACCTTAATCTTTCGGCGATAGAGAAC
The DNA here is from genome assembly GCA_038744685.1 of Verrucomicrobiota bacterium. Taxonomy (NCBI): domain Bacteria; kingdom Pseudomonadati; phylum Verrucomicrobiota; species Verrucomicrobiota bacterium. The sequence goes on along the minus strand of JBCDMB010000001.1, from coordinate 84,437 downwards.
GCCACCTCGCCATCCAATCAAGCTGGGTAGCATATCGAAGCATCCAGGAACGTTAATCGTCTCCTCGAACTGAACCGATCGTAGATCGAGCGAATCAATATCTTTCTTGGGATCCGTTCTTGCGAAATCCCACAGGCCATCGAGTGAAACAATCTGCCTCGACGGATATCTTTCCTGTGGATTCACGAGTGTCCTCCCCTCCGACTCTCAGCCTTCCGCGACGATCAATCAGCGAACAACCGCGTTTCGAAGATGTGGCGGCAAGGTAGCCCCCGTTTCGAGTATAGGTGTCGCTGGAACGGAGTCGTCGCAAAATCCGTCGACCCCTTCCTTGAAAAAGTGGATCTTATCGATCCGAAAGCCTCCCGAGCGACCACAGACGAAGAAGTAGTGATCGCCTGCCTCGAGGTCATAGACGGGTTTTGAAAAATGGCCGTCGGCCCTTGCTACCGCGCCGTAGTTGTCGTGAGTGGTTCCCCAGGTAAAACCAGCACCTTCCTCGAACTGCTCGCGGGTAATTGAATGATACGTCTTGCGAGTAATTCCATAAGGACTGACCGGATTCAACCCCATGACTGTCCAACAGTCGTTCCACTTATCACGCTCGGGTGCTCCTCGATGAGAGGACTTCAGCGCGAGTCGGTAGGTGCCCGGATTCGTGATACGCAACTTGTAGATCAAAACACCTTCATGTTGGTGCGAGATCTTACCGATCCAGGAGGGCATCCACCGAATGTAACCTTCCCCACTGTAACCTGGCTCTGTGCTGTCGACGACCCATGTGTCTGTTAGCGGAACCGATTCGGCTTCAATCACGATGCGTCCATCGACCTCTTGAAAAATGTTCTCGGTCTCCGGGGGAGCTACTGTCGGCTCAACGCCCATCGGGGCCTGCGGAGTGTTGCTTTGGCCACCCCTGACTACAATCCGTTGCTGTCCAAACCATTCGGCCATTTCCGCAACCGTGATCATTTCATCTTCACCATTGATCCCGATCAGCCAAGTGATCATTCCGGCGTCGGACACATCTGGTTTGCCCGCAGTTATCCGTTCGTATACCCAGTTCAAATTCGGGTCGTTGTGGTCACGCAACCAGAAGAAATCTTCGTTACCTGTGCCCTTGAGTCCCGTTCCCTTCCAACCGTTCTGATCCTTAATCCGTAGGTATCCGATTTCCGGCACAAGTGCTTTGACGTCATTCCAGTTGCGCTGCCAAAGCCGGGGTTTGAAATACTCGTTATAGTTGTGGTGCGAGACGATAACCACGTGTTCACGTGCTTTCTGATTTGCGGCCTCGAGAGCGCGGAAAATCAGCTCCATTGGCCCGGCAGCAATTATGTAAAGCGGATCACGAGCAGTTGAGCGGTTAATCTCTGCAGTCAGATTGGCAACTGCACCCTCTGGATCGTTCGTCGCGTCAAAAAAGACCTTCTCGTCAAAGCCGAACCGTGTCTGACCGCCCATTGCGCTCTTCCACATGCGGTTCCTGTCTGGGTCAATTCGTTCGTAATCCAGAAAGTTATTGAAGTCGTAGTGAACCAGATTATTCCGGAGACCCTCTTTCGCCAAGACAGCCAGCGTAAATGGTGTCGCACCTACATCATCCGCATCCGCGCCCGGATTGCCATCCGCACTAATCGCAATCCGATTGACGTCTGTCCAAGGCGATTCTGCGGCCCAAATACCCGGTAGGGAACAATAGAGCAGGAAGGCGCACAACCAGAGTAAGATGGCATGGGGCATGGTTTTTTCCGGGGTTTACTTTACACATGAAAAGTATTTTCGTGGATTAAATACTCCAGCACAAAATTTCGGCTTCAAATCCTAGGAAATTTCTCAGTTCCCTTGTCATAAATCCTGCAGATCCGGTATTCTCGAAGGTGGAGTTCAATCAAAAATCAGCCGATTTTCTAGATGAAGCCTTTGTCGCTGAGATTTCGGACGCACAGACTCCTCTGCGCGCCTACATTCTCAAGTTGGTCGGTAATCATCACGCTGCCCAAGACGTTCTACAGGAAACAAACGTCATACTTTGGAAGAAGCGCATGGATTGGGATCCAAATACCCTTTTTCTCAAGTGGGCTTTCCGTGTCGCCTACTTTCAAACGAAAGCACATTTCCGGGATCAGTCGCGTGAAAGGAAACGACTGACGTTCAGTGACGAGCTCATAGATCAGTTGGCACTCAACGAACCAAACTTCACCTCAGAGGCGCAACTCCAGGAAGCGCTCAACCACTGCCTTGAAAAAATGGACACCGATAAACGAAACGCACTCATACAACGTTACGCTGGAAAATATAGTGTTGAAGAAATCGCCAAACAAATAGGACTGAACCCCAACACGCTATCCCAGAATCTCCGACGTCTTCGATCAAAGCTCTCAATTTGTATCCAAAGTCGCTTACAAACTACGTAACCCGAACAGTCGATGAGCAAACAATCCTCCCATTTTGAGAACCTAGTCTGGAAGTATCTCGACGAGGAGATTTCCGAAAGCGAGTTCGCCGAGCTCGAGAAACTGCTCGAGAAGAACGCCGACTATCGAGATCTCTATCAACATCTAGTTGAGGTTCACTTAAGCCTCAGCAACCATGCAAAGTACCCGGATCGGAATACTAAAACTATTGCCCCGGTTTTTGCACAACGGACGTCGCCTACTCAAGGCGTTCGCAAAGAACGAAGCCTCACCTGGTTCGCAGGCATCGCCGCCATGATGTGCTTTGGCTTGTTTATCTTTTCACTCGTCAAGAAGGACCCCGAACTGGAGGTTGTGTATATCGCAATCCGCGATGCGGATATCCGAGGTCCGAGTATTGAAGTTGGAGATCGGGCAAACACTCAAATGACGCTACTCATGAGTGGCGCGGTCGCCCTTCAATTCCCAAGCAATACGAAGACAATTATCGAAGGCCCGGCCTTCTATCAGATCCAAGACAATGGATCCATCAAGGTTTCATCCGGAACGATCACAGTGGATCATCAAGGGGATCCGGGGACCTTCAAGGTCATCACCCCCCTTGGGGAATTGGTGGACATGGGCACCAAATTCGGTGTCAAAATCGGGAACGGAGTTACGGACTCTATGGTGATGGCTGAAGTCTATGAGGGAGAAGTAGTTTACAAAAGTGAAATGAGATCACCCGTAAGCGTGACTGAGGGAAACGCCTTTGCGATCCTCGGAAACAGCCAAGCTAAAGACATGGTTTCGGAGATCGATGGAGAATCGGTAAGGGTCTCTGGATTATTCAACCTTGCCGACGACGAAGGGCATCTAAAGCGAAACGAGAACCTGGCTCTCGGAAAACCTGCAACGGTTTCGAGCTATTATAACAACCCAAAAATTGGTTCTGTATTCGGCCCGGACGGATTGACGGACAATCGGTTTGCAGACTCAGGTTCACCTTGGGATTGGGCTTTCTGGTTAGCAAACGATGGTGATACGGGAATCGCGACAATCGACCTTCTCGACAGTTACGACATATCCCGGGTCGAGATTCAAAACACTCGCAATCGCCAGTATTTTAATCGGGGAATGAAAGATTTTGTCATCGAAACATCGATCGATGGAGAGGACTTCCTACAGGTCAAAAAGGGCACACTGGACCAGATCGAATGGCATGATTTGAGTTATTACAAATTTGAATCGTTCGAGTTTGAGAGCACACCGGCTCGCTATGTCAGAATCAGAGGACTCAGCTACTACCCAGCCTACAACGACAACCACATGGGAGGAGCAGGCCTCAACGAAGTCAGGGTCTTCGAGTAGTTTCCAGTAAATTGCCGAAATCCTGTCACATAAGCATCGCTTTTGGTATGAATAAGCATGTCACCCCTAAAAGGCGCGCTCACCTCGCCCAGAGTACTGGTTTACGCGTCGCTAACGGCTCTAAGCTCGACGATCTGGACTTTTGTCGGTGCCGCAGCGGACCCTGAGAAAATTGATTTCAATAGGGATGTTCGTCCTATCCTCTCGAACCACTGCTACTTCTGCCATGGACCCGATGTAGAGAACAACAAGGCAGATCTGCGCCTCGATATTCGTGAACTCGCTATTGAATCAGGGGCCATTGTACCGGGCAACGCGGGCGCGAGTCTGGCAATTGAGCGAGTCTCAACGGATGATGAGTTCGATATCATGCCTCCACCTGAGGTTCACAAGCCACTTTCAGAGGAGCAAATCCGCACCCTTGCCGCTTGGATAGACCAAGGCGCAGAATACGAAATCCATTGGTCCTATAAGCGTGTTGAAAGACCTGAGCTCGACAGTATCGATGCGATTTTGAAGAGCGGACTTAAAAGGCGGGGACTCGGATTTTCGAAGGAAGCTCCGGCCGAAACTCTCGTTCGACGTGTCTACTTGGACACGATCGGGTTACCTCCAACCCCTGAAGAGGCTAATAAGTTTCTAGGCAACCAGTCACCAAACGCATACGAGGCACTAGTCGATGAGTTACTCGCCTCGCCTCACTTCGGCGAGAACATGGCGATCGATTGGCTCGATGCGGTGCGTTTTGCCGATACAGTCGGCTACCACGGCGACCAATCACGGGATGCCTCACCGTTTCGCGACTACGTGATCAATGCCTTCAACACTAACAAGCCCTATGACGAATTCGTCACCGAACAGTTAGCTGGGGATCTCCTTCCCAATGCGACGATCCAGCAACGCGTAGCCGCGAGTTTTAACCGCCTCAATCAAATCAGTAGCGAGGGCGGCATTCAGGACAAGGAATACATTAAGAAGTATCAGGCCGAACGCATCCGCACGACTTCAACGGCTCTGTTGGGATCGACTTTGGCGTGTGCCGAATGCCACGACCACAAATACGATCCCTTCACGGCAAAAGACTTCTATTCATTCGGCGCCTTCTTTGCCGATATATTGGAAAAAGGAGCGAACACAGGAGATGGTAGCTACCAGGAGAAAGACGTGAGCGAATATCTGGCACCACCCGAAATCTTTGAGCAGAGACGTTTCGGGCCTACGATGCGTGTGCCGAATCGAACCTTCCTGCAGAATCCTGAGCATTACGAAGCCGAGAACCAAAGGCGGCTGAATTCTCTTCGTTCCGGAACTGACACTGCTGCGAGAGAATTCGAAAACTGGCTGACTGAGAAACGAAAAGCCGCCGCTGCCGGCATACCGGCCGACTACTATTTGACGGATTTGACGAACGATTCTGCGGTCTCCTTCATTGGTGCCCCTCTAAAAGTCGAGAACGGCTACCGCTACCAATTTGAGGTTCGGCTAAATGAAATCGCGGAAGGCGAAAAGCATGGATTCGGGATACTCTACAGCTTCGAAGATACCGAGTATCTTGTTTATTGGGGCAATGGGGTGAACGAAAAGAAGCCGCATCGAAAACTAATAAACCGGTCGGACCTTCCGAAGGCCGATACATGGACCGAGCTCTACATCTACCCGGACTCACTTAAAACCCATCGAGGAAAATCACCGAAATCGATAAGCTTCGTCTCAAGTGAGACCACAATCGATGGCAACGCAGTTGATGTGCGCAACTTTCGACTCAAAACCAAGCGCCAAAAAGTCCCCATTGGAGACCTTAAAAAGGAAGGGGTTACACTACTCGAAAAGTATCTGACAAACGAAGCCATCGACGCCGATTTAGAACGGCTTCGAGTGATCTATTACGAAGCGCATGCCGCCAGCCCCGACCAAATCGAATTGCGCAACTCTTATCGCGCGATGAACGATTACCTCAACGGCACCCGGAATACCCCAGCGACGATCAGCGCCAAGCCGAGAGAGGTTAGAGTGCTTCCCAGGGGCGACTGGACAGATGAAAGTGGCGCAGTCGTTCTTCCGGCGACGCCCGAGTTCCTCGACTTTGCCATTGCTTCAGATCCGGGAGAGCGACTCTCAAGACTCGATCTTGCCGAATGGATCGTGCATCGAGACAATCCTCTTACCGCCCGCACCTATGTAAATCGAGTCTGGGGACACTTTTTCGGCACCCCTATATCCAGTGCTCCAGAGGACCTTGGCTTGCAAGGCGAGTATCCAGTATACCCGGAACTTTTAGAGCTCCTCGCTTCCGATTTTATGGAGTCCGGATGGGACGTGAAACAGCTCGTTAAATCGATTCTCATGTCGGAAGCCTACCGCCAAAGCAGCAGATCGACTCCCGAGCTTGACGAATTGGATCCCTATAACCGACTCATCGCACGGCAAAGCCCACGGCGGCTTCGGGCTGAGAATATTCGCGACAACGCACTTGCCATATCGGACCTGCTCGTTCGCCGAATCGGCGGATCTAGTGCCAAACCGTATCAACCGGATGGATACTACCAACACCTCAATTTTCCAAAGCGCACTTACGAGACCAGCACAGGCGAAGATCAGTATCGCCGCGGACTCTACATGCATTGGCAACGCACCTTCCTACATCCAATGCTCATCGCCTTCGACGCACCAAGTCGCGACGAATGCGCGGTCGCACGTCCCATATCGAACACACCACTTCAAGCCCTCAACAAGCTGAACGACCCAAGCTTCGTCGAAGCGGCCATCGCACTTTCTCACGCAATCCTCTTGGATCATCCGGGCGACGACCTCTCACGCCTCGAATATGCCTACCGGCGTGTGCTCACCCGCGACCCTAAAACACGGGAGCAGGACATCCTCATGGAGTTTCTCGACCGAGAGCGTAGCCGGTTTTCGGAAAGTCCGGAAGAAGCCAGCGCTCTCGTCGCATCTGCAAACTTTACATCTTCAAACCAGGTAGAGACGACTGAGCTCGCCGCATGGACTGGCCTGACTCGCGCACTCCTCAATCTTCACGAAACCATTACCCGCTACTAATCATGGAAAGTTCACACATCGAGAAACTCAAAGACTACTCCAGTCGTCGCACCTTCCTGAAGAAGTCACTCACCTGCCTTGGAGTCTTTGCAGTAGGAGACCTACTCGCTAATAGCTCCGGACAGAATATTTGGAAAGGCACCTTCGCAAACGGCACTCACCTAAAACCAAAGGTAAAACGAGTCATTCATCTTTGCATGGCAGGCGGACCCTCCCATTTGGAAACGTTCGACTACAAGCCGGCACTCGAGAAGTTGAATGGAAAAGCGATGCCTGAGTCTTTCACCAAAGGTGAACAACTCGCTCAGTTACAAGGTAAAGCACTGAATGTCATGGGGCCTCAGTTTGGTTTCCGCCAACACGGAGAGAGCGGAATGATGATCAACAACCAGTTTCCGCATATCGCAAGCATCGCCGACGAGATCGCAGTCGTTCGCTCCATGTATACCGAACAAATCAACCATGACCCGGCACACACTTTCTTTAATACCGGCTCGATCATCCCAGGACGCCCCTGCATGGGCTCTTGGACACTCTATGGCCTCGGCAGCACCTCCGCTAATCTTCCCGGTTATGTCGTATTGACCAGCGAGGGCGGCGGACAGGCGCAGCCGATTTCATCGAAGCAGTGGCACAATGGTTTTCTACCCAGTAAGTTTCAAGGGGTCCAACTCCAATCCAAGGGTGATCCGGTTTATTACGTGAAAAATCCAAAGGGGGTGGATCGCAACGCTCAGGGAGACCTCATTAAGACCATTAATGGGTTGAACCATATGCAGCTCGAGGCGAGCCACGATCAGGAGATCGCCGCTCGTATTGCTCAATATGAACTCGCCTTCAAGATGCAGTCATCTGTTCCCGACCTCACCGATTTCAGCAAGGAGCCCAAACATGTGATGGACCTATACGGTTGCACACCGGGCGACGGAACCTTCGCTTCCAACTGCCTGATGGCCCGCCGACTTGCGGAGCGAGGTGTTCGATTCATCCAACTCTACCACCGTGGCTGGGATCACCACGGAGAACTGGCTAATAACTTTCCAGTAGCCGCAAAGCATGTCGACCAAGGAACCGCGGCTTTGATCAAAGACCTCAAGATGCGAGGCATGCTTGAAGATACCCTCGTCATCTGGGGTGGTGAGTTCGGCCGGACGCCAATGGCCCAGGGTACTGGCCGCGACCACCACATCAAGGGCTTTTCCGTATTCTTTGCAGGTGGCGGCATCAAAGGCGGCACAGTTTACGGATCAACTGACGAACTTGGGTTCAATGCGGTTGAAAACAAGACATCCATCCACGACCTTCATATGACAATGCTCCACCTCTTGGGCATTGATCACACCCGTCACACCTTCCGTTTCCAAGGCCGCGACTTCCGGCTTACCGACGTGCACGGAAAACTGATCAAGGGAATCCTCGCGTAGAGGAACCCTCAGCATGCTAAAGAAGAATCGATGGAAATACTCAGTCCTCGTGCTGAGTGCCCTCGTCGTCCTGTTGCTTCTGATCGCTGCGATCTGGACGAAATCGACGCATCTGAATGAGCTTCCGCCCTTCCTAGAGGTCGGTGGAAACTTACATCCGCTCCTCCTTCACCTGCCCATCGGTATTTTCGTTTACCTCGCGTTTGCCGAGGCATGGAACCTACTAGCGGGCCGGCTAACGAAGCGCCTCATAATACCCGGCAGCTTGCCCATACTCGCTTTCGGAACTGTCTTTGCCGTGTTCGCGGCCGTTGCCGGCCTTCTGTTGTATCTGCAGGGAGACTACAGTGGCGAGCTCATCGACCAGCACCTCAACTGGGGCATCGGCTTCGCGGTCGCGGCGATCATTACGTTTTGCGGTGCGATCATTTTTAAGACGCAATCCGCGATCTACCGCACCATTTTGTTCGCGAGTGTTATCGTTCTGTGGGCAGCAGCACACCGGGGCGGTTTGATCACCCATGGAGACCCACTGGAGCCTCTCTTTGCTGAAGAGGTGCGGATTGAGGACGTAAAACCCGTCGCGGAGCTCACGAGCTTCGAAGTCGTTGACAGAATTTTTCAAGCAAAGTGCTACGACTGCCACTCGACTGGAAAGAAAAAGCGAGGCGGCCTTCTCATGGATAGCTACGAGGCGCTGCTGGCGGGCGGAAGAAATGGTAATGCACTCGTCCCGGGTGATCTTGAAGCAAGTAGGATCTCCACCTACGCCCACCTCCCGATCGACGACGATCTTCGCATGCCACCGGAAGGAAAACCACAACTTACCGAGACGGAATTGGAGTTCATCGACCAATGGATCCTCGCAGGTGCATCCCCCGACCAATACCTGAGTGACCAAGCCTTGCCCAAGGCTCTTTTTGAATGGGCACTCAGCTACATGAAAATCGAGAACATTCACAAGGTTGTCGAAGTCGCAGCCGAGCAGCTTCCAGCACTTCCCATCGTTGATTTCGTGAGACTGATCGCAGATATCGAGCGATACGCCGAGAAAAGTGTCATGCGCGTCGGACCGGAAGGTAGGCAACTGATCTTTTCTGCGGTGAACGCACGCGAGCAATTCACAGACGAGGCTGTCAAAGAACTCATCAAGGCCGGGCCTTACCTTATCGACGTGGATCTATCCAACACGGCGGTGACGTCGAACGCTTTACAAAAACTCACCAAAGAGACCCCGCACCTTGAACGCCTCAACCTTTCAGGTACTACGGTAGACGCACAATTACTCGCAGGGATAGCAGAACTTCCAGAATTGGAAAGTTTGAATCTGTTCAACACGCCGCTCACTGAGGAGGAAGTGTCCCAACTAATTCAGCTCAATCAGGTCGATAAGCTGTATGTTACTCAAACCGGGCTCAGTTCCAATCAGGTCGAAAGGCTTCGTAACGCACTACCGGTAACCGAAATCGTGGCCGATGATTTTATCGAAATAAACGAAGTGGATTCATTCGAAGCCGCGTCAGTCGAAGAATCGGAGAAGAAGCAGCCAGTGATGGTACGGGCAGCGGGTTCGGGCGACCTTATCAACCTCGCATTCGGCAAGCCCGTCACAGCATCGAGCTATTACAACTCGCCTCGAAACGGTCAGGTTTTCGAACCGGAGAACATCACAGACGGTCGTCTCGCTGATACCGGATCACTGCACGACTGGTCTTTCTGGATTGCCGAGACAGGCGATAGTGGTCAGGTGACGATCGATTTGGAGCAAACTTACACTGTCTCCAGAATAGATTTACAAAACACCCGAAACCGGCAGTATTTTGATCGCGGTATTAAGGACTTTGTCATCGAAGTGTCTTCGGACGGCAGTGAATTCGCTCCAGTGCTCAAAGGAACCTTGCAACGTATCGAAGAGATGGAACCAGCGAGTTACCGCTTCGAATCATTCAAGTTTCCACCCACGAAAGCACGCTACATTCGCATTCATGCAACTACCAATCACAAACCGGTTGATGGCAGGCACGATGGTAGCGGAGGTCTCAACGAGGTGCGTATCTACTACGACCCAACTGCGAAAATTGCAAAGCCAGATGGTGATCACGGTCATGACCAAGGCCACGTTCACGATGAAACGTCGCCTGCACCCGGGCAAAGTCATGTAACTGGATACGGGAATTTTCATTACCGATCCGATCCGGACTGGGCGAATAGTGCGGACGCCAATCTGAACGTCCAAGACTTGAGCCAAACGGGTCGTCTGACTAAACTGGCACGGGTCGAATAGGATAACGGCTCTCACAAGTGGAGTATCTCGAACTTCAGAACGCGAAAACGTCAGGTATTCCAATTGCGAATGAGATTTTGACCTCCGATTCACACGGAGAATCGTTACTCTAATGGAACATGGCGGCCCTCATACGAGGCCTACAGTTGGTATATCTGTGTATCGTTCCCTTTAGACTAGATTCACTCGTGAAATTAAATTTCAAAGGTGGTATGCCTAATAAACTAATACTGTTCACCTTTTTGGGCGTCCTAAATCATCACTCTTTAGCAACTACTCCTTGGCTATTCCATGGTAAGGGTGATTCCGTCCAATATACTGCTCCACCAGCTCCTTCAGCTGAGTTCAGAGGCGTTGAATTTACGGGGCGATACGCCAACTACACGAGGGCTGATACTTGGTATCCAACGTGGGCTGCAGATGGCAAACTGTATTCGCCTTGGACCGACGGAACCATTGGACCGGATATGAAGTTTGTTTGGTCCGGAGATGGAAAAGATGCAAAGACCGGCTATGCAACTATCGAAGGCGATGACCCGCTCAATCTCACGATCACAGATGTAGGAATTTTGACCGTATCCGCTTTACCATTTCAAGGAAGGTATCCGTGCGGTAGCCTCCATTACGACGGCGTTTGGTATTACGGTTCTTACGGAATCGATCAGGTGAACGAGGAGATCAAGAAGGACTACGGCTGGTATGTGCTTGGCCATTTCGCAGGATTCCACTGGTCTGAGGACAACGGAAAGACCTGGAATCTATCTCCACATACAACGGACGCAGGACTGTTCGCCGAGCCGAAACGCAGTGAGTTGGATCTAGAGCTCGGGAAGGAAGGTCCTTTCGTCAAAATGGGGGCACCGCACTTCGTCGATTTTGGCCAGAACATGGAGCACTCGCCTGACGGCAAAGCGTATCTGGTCGGGCATGGTTCAGAGTTCCCTGACGCAAGTCCGCGCAAAGCCAACAATTCCTGGGTAACCGGCGATGCGGTCTATATGACCCGTGTCCTCCCCTCGATTGAAAACATGAATGATGCTTCCAAGTATGAGTTCTTCGCAGGCCACGACTCCGATGGAATCGCCATCTGGACGAAAGACTTCAAAAAGATCAAACCGATCTTTGAATGGAACAACCACTGCGGCATCGTCACCATGACTTATAATCCAAGTCTCAGGAAATACTTCATGTGCATCACCGACGGACACATGGTTACAACCAGTCGAAGAGAATATGACAGTTATGTCTTGGAGTCTGACAGTTTAACAGGCCCTTGGTCCATCGTTGCTTACATGAGTGATTTCGGCCCTCAAGCATACTTTCTGAACATCCCAAGCAAATTTACTTCAGATGACGGAATGACGATGTGGCTCTCCTACTCTGCCAACTACATGAACGGCAACAACCGTAACAATCCCGACTATGTCAAAGAGACTGTCCCTGCCGGCAGTGCCTATTCGTTTAGCTTGCATGAGTTTAGTCTACTGAAGAAATCTGAGTCGAACTAGCTTCGAGAGGGAAACCGAAAGGAGCCAGAGTCCGCCAACCCAGCCTCAGGTCCAGAGGCGCTCACCGTAGCTCCAGCCCCTACGAACCGGCTGCTTGATGATTGAATCCAGCTCGGGATGGCCCGGCACGCGCATGTTCTCAACGTCCCAGCCGATGCTGTGACCTGCGCGCTGGGCAACAACCCCGAGGAGTATCATCTCCGTTAGCACGGTAGACTCCTCAAAATTCGAACACGGAGTGATACCGTCAGTGATTCCACGGCCCCAATCCCCGTGGATCGAACCCTTAACCCGGGGGATCGTCCGTTCCGGCAACGTCTTACGGAACTCTCGCCACTCTTCCCGAGACATCAACAACTTCACATTGTTGGGTCGCATATCAAAATGGTAGAACTTCTGCTTCGATCCAAGCATGAGCAGCCCGCCGTCGCTTTCTTTACCCGGCTTCGGTTCCGGCAGGTAATCAACCGGCGGCTTCGAAAGCCCTTCATACCATTTCACTTTAACCGGAGGCTTTTCACCGCGCGCTGGAAAATGATAAGTGACCAATGAACTTGGCTTTTCGCTACCACCCTGGAAATCGACATCAATTTTCGTGGGCATCCCAAGCCCCAACCCGTAGATAGCTGTATCCAGGGTATGACACCCGATGTCGCCAAGAGCACCGGAACCAAAATGAAAGTGCCACCGCCAGTTTCCGGGAGCATAGTATCGTGAGTAGTGCCGGAAATCAGCCGGCCCCAACCACAGGTCCCAGTCCAGCGAGTCCGGTATCGTTTCCGTAGCAACCCGGTGAATCGGATCGGAATGATAGATCGCGCTCGACTTGCGATTCGTCCATGCGATCACCTCCTCAACCTCGCCCAGGACTCCCGCGTCATACCATTCCTTTGCAAGGCGAATTCCCTCCGTCACACGGCCTTGGTTCCCCATCTGTGTGACCACACCATAGTGCATCGCAGCCTTATGGAGGGTGCGGCATTGCCAGATATCGTGAGTTGCCGGTTTCTGCACGAACACGTGAATGCCGCGCTCCATCGCCGCCATCGAAGCCGGGAAATGCGTGTGATCCGGAGACGTGATAACGACGCCATCGACTTCCTTATGCATTTTGTCGAGCAATACACGAAAGTCGAGAAAGAAAGGCACACTGCTTGGAAAGAGTTTACGCTCAGGAGCAGCTCTCTCGAGATCGACATCACACAGCGCAACAACATTGTGTTCTCTCGCCCACGGATTTGTCCACTTGGCAACGCCACCAATTCCGATCAAAGCGATGTTCAACTTTGAATTGGCCGAGCCACCGGGTTTACCGATTGCGAAGGCGCCGATCGAGGCAAGGCCCCCCGCTATAAGAAAATCGCGCCTGGAAAAGCTCATCGTAAGTTATTTCGACTCGGAGAATACTAAACGACGTAACAGCACCAAGGTTTTTAAGCTGAATAATTTCTTCAAAATAGCACATTTCTTATATAAGTGAGGACGACTGAAAAAGAGCGCTCAGATTCAGCTTTAAATCAGTTGAAGGGTATTCTCAGGCAGTTGACCCGAAATAAGCAACTGCCACCCATTCATGCCCCGATGCAGCAAAAGAGGCTCAGTATGGTGACTGATGCACCCTACCATCCCTTTTCTGAAATCTTTTTCCAGCAGGTGGGCTACAACTGCTTCACCTGCGGGGATGATAGATTTAACTTGGGCCCGGGCGAACTCTGCATCATGCCTGCAGCTACCCCTCACCAAGAAGTCGTCCGCGGCAACCACTTCTCCGCCTTCGTGATCGTTCACCACACTGAGCGCTTTGTCGCACTTAAAATGGAAGGCTCTGACGGAGCCCGACCCTGGGGCTATCCATTAAAATCCTACACCTGCGGAAATTCGGAACTCCTAGCCGAGCTACTCACACAAGGGGCATGCGCGCATCGCGGAAATCGCGACCTTGAGCAGCATTTACTTTGCTCCTATCTCGGCCTCGTTCTGGATATTATCGAGCAGGATACGTCTGAATCAGATAGCGAGTACTCGCCATTGGTAACGCAGTGCATGGACCTCTTCTTTGCTGAAATGCGCTCAGAGAACCTGACACTCCAGGAGGCAGCAAAACGGCTCCGCTGCAACGCCGACAGCCTTTCGGCACGCTTTTCGGCAGAAGTAGGCCAAACCGCGATCCAATACCTCACCAATCTCCGAATGGCTCAGGCCCGCCGCCTACTCTCTCAGGATCGCCTTGCAATATCCGAAGTTGCATGGGCCTGCGGCTACAAAGACCCAAACTACTTTTCCCGTCGATTCAAAGCCCAGCACGGCTGCACACCAAAAGCCTTTCGAAAAAGCCTCGGTAGTACTGTCGGGCACTCGAGAAGAACCGAAATTCAATTGCCAAACCGAATTTCATAAAGCTCCTCGTGGAGCTCGCGGGCAGCGTTTATCAAATCGGGATAGGGAGTGTCGGTTACACTGACAAAACCGCTGTTGTAATTCTCGCCATCGATGGCGCGACCGGTCGTCGGTGAATCAACGTACTGAAACCAATGTGTACCTACGAAATAGGGACTCTCCAAAACCGACCGCACGTAATTGGTATACTTCACTCCGCGTTCGACTTGGTTCGCCGCCGTGCAAATCCCTCCGTGAAACATACCCCGATCGATCGAGCCAAAATGAAACTCTCCGAGAATGCTTGGGCGATCCAACTCCGCGAGCCACTCTTCGAAATGCCCGGGAAGTCCTTCCGTATACATGTTGTAGCTCACGATATCCGTATGTCTTGCCGCTGCCTGAACCGCCTCCGGTGTCATCCCCCAGTCCGCAAAGCGGGCTCCGAGATAGAGATGATTCGGCATCTCGGCCTTCACGGCGGCGCGCACGGTCTTGAAATACTGAGATGCCAGATCTTCGGAAAGCATACTAAAATCCTCTAGCCGCGAGCCTTCGAGCGCCCCCTCATGCGAGAAGCCGTCCTCAAACGACTCCCAACTCCCCACGTCCGCCTGCCACGCATCATTCAATGAATCAATAGACCCATATTTCGCTCGCAAGATTTCGACGAATGCCATCTTGGCTGGCGACTCCGAAACCGGTCGTCCTAGTGTGTTGATGACGATGCCAAACCGGTTGAGGTCTCCGTAGAGATTGCCCCAGCTAATCTCGTTATCCGCGAAGACACCGATACACCAGGGATCGTTCTTCACCTTATCCGTCACCGCGGTGACGGATTCCCTCACGCTCTCCACGAACTCTGGGTCAAAAGGATCATGAATAGGGCCCCAGTAGTCGTTGCCCGTCGAGACTCGTTTGTGATTTCCACGAATCCAAACGTGGGCAAAATAGGGCACTCGGCCGTTTCCGATAAACCGGTCATCAATCCAATTTCCCAGACAGGTGAAGCCCCAGCTCTGCATCCGACTCAGCGTGACGTCGACCCATTTCTCTACGTAATCGTCACCATATTTCCGCTCCAGATTCGCGGTATAGAAGCTAAAGGTCTGTCCCCTCTCAAGAGCTCCGGTATGAATCGAACCCGCATAGGAATAATGGTCGGCAAGTGGATCGTCTTTCGCCGGAAGCCATTCGAATAGCTCACGCCGTAGATCTGAGGCGATGAACTCGTCTTTCCTTTCCTGGGGGGACTCATAGTCGACTCCTGTGACTGTGTAGGTGTTGGAGAAACGCGTATTCGCGATCCCTACTGCGAAGAACAAGTAACCCTCTGGATCGATAAGCGTCCATTTGCCGTCGTGTTTCTCCACCCGGAAGTAACCGGTTGCTTCAAGACGCGGGCCATCAGCCCAGCCACCAAACTGGGAACGCCCCTCGAATGCCCGAGGCTGTGCCAATTCTTTCCCCTCCACTTCTCCGTAAGCCAACAGGTCTTCATCGGAGTGAACCTTAGTCGGCCAGTTTAGACGTGAGGCCTTACCATACTTGTTCACCAACCCCTTCAACACCGCCGTGTCGCCATTGTCGTTCGGAACAATTCGGATGTTGTCGATGACGAGCGTCCGCTCCGTCAGATTGCCCTTCATGTAAAGACCAATGTGTTGGAGCGTGCTCACGTCTATCTGCCGTGCACCCCATGCATATTGGAACGGAATCGCGTTCTCGCCAACCTCTGGTGCCTGACGGGGTGGCCAACCCGTCATCCCAAGGTTGAGTTTCTGGATCGGGCCATCCAGATCGATGTAGTAGGTCCCACCCGAGCCTGCTGCGATATTGATGTGTCCGGTCACGCTCTGGCTCGCGTCCTGCAAAGTGATCCACAACTGGGTCGAGTCTTCCGATAGGTTGGTGATCTCGAGCGCGAGCGAACTGGCGTCGAATGCCTCCACACCCCAAGATTCCTCCGTTTCAAAAAAGACCTTCTTGAAAAGTGATTCATTGGGGTAGTTCACCAGGAGAGCCTGCTTTCCCAACGAGACGCCCTGCCCTCTTGTCAACTCCAACTCGACGCCCTGAACTTCGGCGTCCGAAGGTATTTTCGCGTCCTCGAAATCAAAAAGCGATACAGTCGATGCATGCAGCGAAAAAGCTGCCAGTGGAACCATCGCGAGAATGATTCGGAGGGTAATGAGTAGTGGGACAAACATTCGAACAGGGGCCTAGAGCACTAGAATTTGCTAAAGGGCACTTCAGTAAGCTTTCATGAATCCTCGATTCGGACAATTGCGCTACCCGAATCCAGGCTGCGGCGGCCAGCCTCGAGGATTGCCGTAACGGCTAGTGTTTGGCGGGCAGTTGCAAGTCTGCTGTCCCAGTCAGTGATCTTACTTTCACCGACATTCACTGAACTCGCTGCCTCGACGAAAGCTTCAATACTGAGATAACCATAGCCGGTGTGTCCGACGAAGTCTCCATCGGCACTGGGGCGGTATTTCATGAAGAGTGGATTCGGCGAACTGTAGCCATCGGCATCGGTCGCCATTTGGTAACCGCGATGTGCCTGATCGACCTGTATCTCTCCCTCGTGCCCCATGTAGTGGAAGCGCTGCTGCGAGTGAACATCGCTCTTCGGCGCGATCCAGGAAGACGTATACAAGGCGGTTCCCAGATTGCCGCTCTCGATATTTTTCCAAGTCGTAGCCAGTGTGATTGTATCCTCGGTTTGAATACATTTCCCGTGCGCCACACCAGTCGCTCCATGGGCAGTGACCGCCACAGGCTTAGCGCGATGACCGATCGCCCAATTGTGGAAATCGATGTGATGGGCATTTAGGTAGTAGCTGATGTCGCTCGACTTTCCGGCCCATGCGCGAAAGGTCTCTAGCTGCGATTTGGGCTGACTCATGTAGGCGTTGAAAAAACTGAAATCGCCAAGCTCACGGATTTTATCGCGGGCATCGACGTAGATCGGGTCCCATCGCTTGTGGACCTCCATTACTACAAGGACGCCCTTCGCATCACCGGCCGTGATCAATTGTCTATGATCAGCCGTAGTCTGAACGATAGGTTTAGCGATGAGAGCATGCAGGCCGCGCTCAATTGCTGCCCTACCAATTTCGAAGTGCAGGTCGTCTGGCGTGAAGATGAAAACGCAGTCACCCGGAGAGAGTTGATCCATTGCACCGAGATAAGCTTTCGGATCCCGCTCGCAATCATCGGCTGGGAAACTCTCGAACTCGGTGCTTAGGTTCCGATAGCGCTGTCCAAGAATTCGGTCGAGGTGCTCCCGAATACCGGGAAACTTTGATCCATTCGTTCCAGCCATTAGAACCCGCTCGACCTTACCCAAGGCACGCTGATGAAATAGGCTCAAGGCAACCACCCCCGCCCCGTTATCGGATTGGCTGGCTCCCCCGCCAACATATCCAGTGCTGTATTCGCCCGTTCCAACGATCAATGCATTCATAACTCAATGTGGATAAACCGGGCTACGGTCTACTCAACCGGGAAATGAACTCACTTTGACCCACCAGTGCTCTCGATGTGGAAAGCATCCCGAAGTTTCAGATACTCGGGAGTGTTTGGGAAGGTCGATGGGATGTTGTCAGCATTCCATTGATTGTAGAGCTTACGCAGGCGCTCCACAGTTTCAGGCCGGGTTTGCGCAAGATTTTCTTCCTCACCGATGTCACTTGCCAGATCAAAGAGTTCCATTCGGCTGGGATCATCAAACGAGCCGACCAACTTCATATCGCCGGAACGCACAGCCCACTCACGGCCATTCCATTGGCGCCAAAACAATGCCTGATGCGGATCCCCGTTTTTTTCGCCGGTTAAAAAGGGAATCAAGTCGACACCTTCCATTCCCATTCCCAACTCAGCATCCGCCCCTGCAAGATCAACAGCTGTCCGTGCCCAATCGAGCGAAATTACAGGACGATAGTAGGTGACGTCCTCGCGAAGCGTTCCCGGCCAACTCGCCATCATCACGACACGCTCACCACCTTCGTAGACATCCGATTTCCCGCCACGCAAGGGGCCATTGTCGGAACCATTATCGAACCATTCGCTCCAGCTCACCGGCTGAGGACCTCCGTTGTCGCTGAAGAAGACCACAAGAGTGTTCTCACGGATACCATTATCTTCAAGCGCGTCTAATATCTGCCCCACCCCCCGGTCCATAGAATAGACCATCGCTGCGTAGATACGCCGCTGGCTGTCCTCGATGTGCGCATGTTTGGCGAGATCTTCCTTGGTGGCCTGGAGCGGTCCATGGGGCGCGTTATATCCAACGTAGAGGAAAAAGGGCACATCAGTATTTGCATTCCGGTTGATGAATTCCACCGCATCCTCGCTGAGCGCATCGGTCAGGTAGCCTTCAAAAATCGCGGGCATGTCGTTACGGATCAAGGCGTTTTTGTATCCCTCGCGAGTCGACAGATCGATTTCGAAGTAGTCGTGACCTCCTTCCAAAAATCCGTAATAGTAGTCGAAGCCGCGATGCAGCGGGTAATGCTCCGAGCTTCCACCAAGATGCCACTTACCGATGCCTCCTGTGTAGTAGCCCGCTTCTTGCAGACGCTTCACGAAAGTTTTCTCGTTCGGGTCCAGACCAAGATTCTGGTTGTAGACATCCATGGCCGGATTCATCTCGTGTCCGAATCGCTGTTGGTAGCGTCCGGAAAAGAAACCTGCCCGTGATGGTCCGCAAAAGGAATGGGTTACGTAACCGGATTGAAAGTTGATTCCGGTTCTCGCAAAGCGATCCAGATTCGGGGTGAGGATGTCCGTGCTCCCATTCGCGCCCATGTCCGCAAAGCCCATGTCATCAACCATGATTACAACGATGTTCGGTCGTTCACTGGATTCTTCTCCGAACGAAGAAAATCCAGCGACCAACAAGGTTAAACCCGCTATGGTTACCAAGGGAAGTGGGATACGGTTTGACAGTAGATTCATTGCGGGAGAGTTGGTCTCTTCGTTTTAGATCTTCGGAATCAGAGCTGGCGGTATATCGAGTTTCTTGTCATCCGAGCCTTCGGCGAAAGTGTGGAGCCGGTATTCATTGGCGTAGTCCCAGTCCGCCTCGATTCGACGGTCACCGAGCACGATGTTGCCGAGCTTATTGCGAAACCACGCGGCGAGCTCCTTATACTCAGGATCATTAGCAACGTTATTTCGCTCAAGCGGGTCAACCCGCAGGTCGTAAAGCGCAAGCTCTGCCTTCTCAACCGGTACTTCGAGAGCCCAATTTATATTGCTGTCCAATTGATCCTTTTTGACCCAATTGTTGAACGGCCGCGTCCGCATGGAGAATCCCCAGTCCTTGGAGCGCATATAGGCGCGCGGACCGTAAATCAGGTTCATCTCGCCCAGAGCGTATTCGCGCTTCGGAGCTTCTCCGGAGATGACCTCAGCGAGGTCCTGACCATCAAGATAGCTGTATTTCGGATCATGAATATCCGCCCCGCCGGCCGCGAGGATAGTCGGCATGAAATCCACGTACTCGACGAGACCATCGTAAACCATACCCGGAGGGAACTTCTCCTTATCCGAGGAAACAACAATTGCAGCATTGTGGATCGACTCACGCCACGGGGTAAACTTGGTGGCTATACCTTGCTCCCCAAGATGCCACCCATGATCCCCAACGGTGTAAATGATCAGGTAATCCTGTCCGTTCTCTTCGCTGTATTCTTTGAACTTTTGAACCATAGCACCGATGAGGGTGTCTCCATAGGCACAAAAGGCATAGTAGTCCTGAATCGCCTGCTGCATCTCCTCTTCCGTGTAGGCAAGCCCTGCGGAGATCTCTTCAGGTGAGTTTGCAACGACTTTCATGTTCCGCGTTACGGCCTTTAACTGCGGAGGCAGCTTCGCTTTCTCCTCGTCGGTGAACTCAGGCACTCTGTAAACTTTTTCCGCGAAACGATCCCGATAGGACTTTGGTGGCAGCACCGGTGTGTGCGGTAGACGCAAGCCTACCTCGATCATAGTCGGCCTGTCAGAGGGAACACCCTCCATCTCAGCCCCCCAACCAGTCGTGTAGGTCTGATCGGCATTATCCAGATAGTCCATAAATTCACGGGCGATGTGAAAATCGATCGTTCCGTCCTCGGCCTGAGGATTCTCCCCGCCGTAGATCAGCGCCTTGGAGTAGAAACCTTTAGGGTAGGCGCGAAGCAGATCGAACTCTCGATTGGTTTGCTCAATCTCAGCAATGTCCTCTGGCCGGAGGTCCTCGCCCCAGCGATTGGTAAAGTATATCCTCGTCGTTCCATCGGGATACATCACCTTCTCTCGGTTTCCAACAACGGTCCACACGCCGTCAATGTTCTCCCCGTGCACATGAGAGTAAATATCACCGAGCCCGTTACTCTGTAAGTCGTGCTTGAAATGAACCTTGGCGCCGAACATGCCATCCGTGTTGAATTCTTTTGGAACCGTATAGATGTAAGAATCCATCTTACCAAAGGCTCCTGTGCTGTAGCCGTAGTCGCGAATCGACTGGTGGACAATCGGTTCCACGAAGTCCGCCTGCTGATGGCTCATTTCAAAACCATAATGTCCGTTACGAAACGGGTACCGACCGCTATGCATAGAGCCACGCGATGGCCCGCAGGCAGGCGCATTGACAATCGCGCGGGTGAAGAGAACTCCCTCCGCAGCCAGCTTATCAATCTCGGGCGATTCCACGTAGCCAAGAGGACTCTCGTCAGTGCCGTAGACAGCACGATTAAAACACTGCAGGGAGTCCGGACGCTGATCGTCTGTCGTAATCCAAAGAATGTTCGGTTTGGTATCTCCCAATCCGGTAAAGGCGGCAGATAAAACGGAAACTAGGCAAAAATAAATGTTCTTCATGGGGTAACTTCGTGGGGCCTGGTCCTATTTCATGTATTATTTGGTAAATATGTGCAAGTCCTACTCAACAATTCCAATCTCTACCGAGCTTTGGATCCCCGTCGTTTCAAATTCAAACCCACCTCCACTCGCTACCGGATTTGCATCGTCCCAAGAGTAGGCACTGATCGTCGTCTGACCGGGTTGATGCGCTTCCAGAATACCGAATTTATCGATGCTGGCTATCTCGGGATGACTACTCTGCCAGATCACATTGTTACGAGTGGCGTTGGAGGGATAAATCTCACAACGAAGCTGTTGCGTGTGTCCGACCCGCAAGGGCGCCTCGCTCTTGATCACGCGCAAATCTCCAACAGGGATATACGTAAACTCATCCAACACCTTCCCCAGACGATCATACGCTTTTTGGTGTTCAGGAGTAAGATTATTCAAGTCTAGTCCCGCATACCGCCAACGGTTCCATCGGTTTGGGATCTTCTTCCTGACGGGTTCGCCTGCTTTCTCCAAAGGATCCTCGCCGTAATCGAAAAAGCGTCCCTCCGGATACACTTCATTCGGAGCATAACGTTTATACCGTTTATCGAAGGCATATTCGATAAAGTCGCCATTCTTTCGATACCACGTGACGATATGATCGCGGTGTTCAGTGTCGTCCGTGCCGGTAAGTTGAGTCCAGAAACTAACCCCATCAAGGTCTTCTTCGTTTGGAATCTCAATGCCTGTCGCGTCTCCGAGCATCGGCAGGATATCCGTCACGTAAACCATCCCGTCATAAACCGAACCTGAAGGAATTTTCCCAGGAGCGCGTATCAATAACGGCACCTGAATACCCCCTTCGATATGCTTGCCTTTAAAGGCCTGCCTGACTTTCCCGTTCGACCAATGAAAGAAGTACTCGGGACGAGTTCCGTTATCCCCCATCAGAATCACAATTGTACGTTCGGTGAGACCAGTCTCTTCGAGTTTATCCAGAAGATTGCCGACCATTTTATCCGCGTAATGGAGCATCTCCGGATAGAAGCTTGGATCATCGCCGACATTGTTTCCGTTCCCCTTCTTATGGATATCGTAGTCGTCGTAGACGGATTGCGGTTCCGTGTCCGGGGTCGGGGTCCTTTCCGTATGCATCAAGACCATTGAATAATAGAGAAAAAACGGCTCTTCCTTATTTCGTTCGATAAAATCGAGCGCGTAACGATTGATCAGTTCCGGGCCATACCACCGCCGACCCGTTTCGGGGTCGATCCCACGGTAATTCTTGATCTCTCCATTCAGCACGAAGTTGGGCTCAATCATGCGTTTCCCCACCTGGTTATTCACATCAAACGCGAAGAACTCATCCCACCCAAACTCGTAGATATACTCCTCTGCAGGTATCTCTTCGGTGCCCCGCGTTTGCTTCCACTTGCCAACAAGAGCTGTGGTATACCCAGCCCTCTTGAATAGATCTCCGAAAGTGATATCAGAAGCATGTTGCGCTTTGGGCTGGAGGAAATTCCGCCGATTATTCTTCCCGCTCATCAAAGCGATCCGCGTTGGCTCGCACAGTGGATAAGTAAAAGCCCTTTCGCACCGAACGCCTTCTTCCGCAAGACTATCCATCCGAGGCGTCTCAAAAGGCACATTCTCAAACGTTCCCCGCGGATCATCACAACTAATTGTCTCTGCGCCGTATGCAGAGACGGAATAATGGCTGACGTCATCCAGAAGAATTAGAACGACATTCGGCTTTTCACTGGACGCTCCGATTGCACCGCTAGCGCCCGCTAAAAGCAGCAGCGAGATCAAGCGTTTCATTACATCCTGTTCGACGACCTATTCGGTCGGCTTTAGCTCTGCAAAAGTGCCGGGAACGTCCGCCAGATGATCACCCAACTTTGCCTGCATCTTACGAAGCTTGACCGCATACTCCGGGTTGCTGGCGAGATTCGTCGTCTCTCGCGGATCACGGTTCAAATCAAAAAGCTGATCCGGGTCAAAGTAGTGATCTTTGAACGGCGGGTTGTTCAGATACAATTGGAAGCGCTCCATGTGGTGTCCACCGGGTGCCATTCCCATATGCATGTACCGAGGGTTTTCCTCTTCCTGCCACAACTTCTTCGTCCAGGGGAATGCCTTGTGAATCGCCGCAAGTGATTCGCGATGTTCCTGCTGAATTTCTTCCTTCGGTCGGTTCGTGTAGCTCTCGGGAACACGGAATGCGAGATACTTGAAATTGTCATCGCTCACTACCGCTCGGGTAATACCGATTTCCAAAAACATTGAGTCGCGCCAAGCAACCTCCTCGTTCAATAGCAAAGGCATCAGGCTCGCCCCGTCGATCACCATATCCTTGGGTGGGGTAACACCTGTAAAATCGAAAATGGTCGGAGCGATATCAATGTTTCCGACAAGCTCAGTCCTTTCGCCAGGCACTACCACCCCAGGCAGGTAGGCCAACATCGGCACATGGGCTCCACCCTGATAGCACGAGCCTTTACCCTGATCGTCCGTGCTGTTGTCGTTGAAAAAGATGATCAGCGTGTTGTCGGCAAGCTCAAGCTCCTCGAGCTTATCCTTCACTGCGCCGACCACGTCATCCAGCCAGGTCGCAGCGATCAGCTTTCCATTGTCACTTTCCGGCACACCCGCTTCCCGTGCGCGCCGTAGAACGTCTTCGCGGGGAGGCAGCACTCCGGGAGCGATTGGCTCATCCAGCCAGCCAAGCGGCGTCAGGCGCGGATCTTTTTTTAAATCTTCGGTGCAATCAGGAACGTGCAAAAGCGTCGAAGCATAATACAAAACAAAGGGCTCGTCCTTGTTTTCCTCAATAAACTTGAGCGCGTGGTATGTCTGCCACTCTGGCACATGAACATTGGTGCCCGTCTGCACGAGATTGGGATCGTCATTCGGGTTCCCATGAAAGGCAGCGCCGACGTAATCAAAACCAAACTCCGCAATATCCCGGCAGTAGTGCTCTTGGTTGTACTGCAGCACTGCTTTCACCTCCGGATCACGCGGGTCGGTCTGGTGCGGCTCTAGACGCTTGCGGCTACCATGCTTTCCGCTCGATCCAACATGCCATTTTCCAACCATTCCGGTCTTGTAGCCATTGGCCTGCATGACTCTTGGAAAATTCCATTGATCTTCCGTGAAGCCCATATTCCAAAGGACCTTCGTCACGCCCTCTTCGCTCGTGCTTCGGCTGAATTGAACCGTCGGACATCTGCTGGCATACTGACCTGTCAATGCAGTGTAGCGACTGGGGGAGCACACGCTGCTAGTCGCGTAAGCTCTGGAAAAGTAGGCACCATCCGCAGCCAGCTGATCAATGTTCGGCGTATGGGCCTTGCCTCGAATGAAGCCGAAAGAGTCCATCGGTTGGTCATCGGTGTAGATTACAACCACGTTCGGTCGCCGCTCCTCTCCGATGGCAAGAGCCAGCGGAAGAACGGCGAATAGGCATAGAATTGATTTCTTCATCCTCTCATTCATTCACAAGTTTCCAAGTTCGGATCCAGTCATACTTGGTTGTCCGTTCCTCCTTCGTTCCGGACGCTACCATGCCACCGTCTTCCGGCACGGGGTTCCAATCATAGGTCTCAATGGCCATGTGCAAGTAGGCGGGGATATCCCAGGTCGAATCGGGTCGGATTGAGTATTGGTACACACCATCGAGGAAAAACTGGATCTCCTCATCCGACTTCCACCACGCGCCATAGACAAAGTAACGGCTGGAATTCTTTTCATCGAGTTGGACATAGTTCGATTTTTGCACGCGTCGCGGCTCGCTGAAGTAGCGCCAGTGAATCGTATTGGAGTGAAAAACCCGGTCCCAATTCCGCGCCCACCCTCGGGTCAGTGGCGTCACACGACCTACACATTCCTGAATATCGAGCTCCAGTGCCTCGTCGTAGCCACCCTCGGTCAATAACCAGAAAGTAGACGACATTTCCGTAGCGTTAGCCTTCATCCGGCACTCGAAATAATAACCCACATCGCCGGGGGTGATGGAGCGCACGATTCCTCCGTAATAAGTGTAGAGACCTTCCTCGCCCTCCCACGGCTCGTCGAGCACGCCTACCTCGACTTGAAGGGATCCTTCTGAAACAGAGACATTTTTTGCCTGAAAAAGCCCGGGCGGCCGCCCGATCCAAGTGAAGCTATTCTCATTCGGTTCAATCTGCCATTTTCTGAGATCGACAGCCTTGCCATTGAATTCATCCGACATCTTCTCAACGGGAACCCAATTCAACCCATCAGGACGCGGATCTTCTCCTTCCATGAACGTTGGGGCACTCTGCCCATGAACTAGAGCAGACAAGAGCACAAACAATGCGATAGGAGGAGGTAGTTTTGAATGCATGGATTCCGGGGAGGATTCGTGCCTATACAAGACACGATTTCTCCCTTCTGGTCATCCTATCTTTCGGCTCATTCAGTCAGTCCAGATTCCGTATCTTGAATCCGCGATACCAAACCTCGCCCCCATGGTTCTGGAGCCAGATGTTCCCTTCCTGCAGACCAAAATCCCAGTTGGTTTTCTCCGGGTCCTTCGTGAATTTACTCTTCTCGAAACGCTCTTTCCAATCATCGCTACCCACTTCAACGTCCACTACCTTCACTCCGTTTAGCCAATGCTGCAGGCGGTTTCCTTTGGCCAGAATCCGCGCGGTATTCCATTGGCCATAGTCCTTCACGCTTGAATCGTCGGATCGACCGTAGAGATCGTAGAGCGCCGCGGCACTTGAAGTCGCCCATTGCCCACGGCGGTGATGGACGTCATCGAGGATCTGATATTCGGGCGCGTTGCCCTGACCTTGACGATAGAAGACCCCGCTATTGCCCCCTTTGGAAATCCTCCATTCGAAAACGAGCTCAAAATCCAGAAAGCGCTCCTTCGTCCGGAAGATACCCTTCTTTCCCGGCACGAAGTGAATGAGACCTTCCTCATCAATCGTCCATCCACCACCGTCGACCTTGTTGGTCGGTTCCCAATGTTCCAGCGAATCCAGTGAAATGAAGTCACTTTCAGCGTAGAGCGCCGTTAAAACGAAAAACGAGAAGAGTGAGCAGTATTTCATTGATGTATTCTGTGGCTATCTCCGGCCCGGAGCCGTGGGAATCCCTGAAGTAATAATGTCCATATACTCGTCGTGCATGCGCTGAGCGATAACGCCAAACTCCGGGTTCTTGATCAGATTCTTTGTTTCCCCCGGATCGCTTTCGAGATTGTAGAGAGCATGGGGTAAATACTTTGTCCGCTTGAAATCACTCTTGATCATATACTTCCAAGGCATCTTTCGATAAATCAACTCGTGGCTGGCACCTGCCTGATTGACGAAAAAGTCGCGCTGTTCAAAGCCGGACTCACCGAGCAGGAGCGGCAATAGATTGTTCGAATCGAGTGCCTGACCGTCTGGCAACTGAGTGCCTACCAGCGCCGCAAAGGTGGCGACCATATCCTGATTGACTGCCAGCTCGTCGGTGATTCCGGGCTGGATCTTACCCGGCCACACAGCGAAGAAAGGAACTCTATGGCCACCCTCGAGAGGAGAGTTCTTGCTCCCGTTCCAACCGCCGCCCGGCTGGTAGCCGTGCTCCCGGGTCGCTTTACCGTCACGTAAGCCACCGTTATCGGAGGTGAAAACCAACAGTGTGTTCTCAAACTGACCAGTCGCTTTCAAAGCATCGACAATCCGTTTCACCTGCAGGTCGAGCTCGACAACCATGTCGAGGTGCGGAGTCGGCGTGGCGCCTTCAACTTTCTTCCCGTCAAACTGATCCGGCGGAACATGCGGGATATGCACCATCGGCGAACAGTAGTAGAGGAAGAAAGGTTCCCGCTTCGAAGCACTCGCTTCGATGAACTCAACGCACTTTTGGGAGAGAATATCACCGATCTCGCGAGCGTCCCACTTGGAATCTCCAGGGCCGAAACCTTTGTCGCTCACATCCTTTGCGCGGATCGCGGTCTCATCATTGAGATAAATGATCTCAGAGTCCCTTGCGATTGGATACCATTCCTCGTTCTCGTATAGCAGGTAGAGCGGCCCCTGAATCCCACACGGGCTGATAAAATCGTAATCAAAGCCAACGTAGCGAGGTCCACTACCCGCCCAGCGCGACACATCGACTTTGTCCAGAATATCACCGTTCTTCGCCCCACGGTAAATCTTGCTGCGGCTGCCTCTCTCGTAGAAGTCACCGCCCATATGCCACTTTCCCACCATGCCAGTGTTATACCCGGCGTCGCGGACGACCGTGCCGAGCGTCACTTCACCCTCGCGAAATGGCGTCGGCGCGAAGGTGCTCCACACGCCACCCGGCGAGTAGCTGCGGTAGTTGTTGTTACCACTCATTACTGCGTAGCGCGTGGGTGCGCAGAGTGCCGTCGCCGAATGCCCGTCGGTAAACCAAAGCCCCTGCTCCGCGAGAGCGTCGATATTCGGCGTCTCAAAGATCGGCTCTTCGCCTTGGATCGTCCGGGCGTGGAAACTGATGTCCCCAAGACCGAGGTCGTCCGCCATGATAAAAACGATGTTCGGTCTCGTCGGCTCCGCCCACGCAGATCCAGCAAAAATGAATAAAAGGAGGAGATGTAGTTTTTTCATATCTAGTTCGCCTTTCTTGTGGCTTTAAGTTCGCGGATGTAGGGGGTCTGTGCCTGCTCCAATTCAGGAATGAGGCCACTTCGAGCTGTCGAAAGCGTTAAAACGGCATTTGGCCATGTTCGGTTTTTTTGAGACCTCATACTAAAACCCGTGATCAAATAACTGCTCGATCTTCTTCGGATCAGCCCACGGATCGCCCGTAACAAGATAATAGATCATGCCTGCATCCGAAATGTCCGCTTTCTTTGAAGCGCGCATTCGCTCCCAAATAAATTGGATCGCCTTATTGGTCATCTCATCCTTCGAATCGTAGTCCCGCAAAAAATACCAAGGCTCCCAAAGAACCGTTCCGTCAGGCCCTGCGCTTCCTGAAGACAGTCCTTTGTAGGCTTCGAATTTTTGGTTTTGATCGTGGATTTTATCGAAGATAACTCCGTCGTCCGTAAACTCCTCGATCATTTCCCACCAAGTCCAGCCGTGGTGGGACTCGAAATCAGCAGGTTGATCCGCATGCCGGTTGTTCCAGGTTGAGTGAGAGATGCAACGGACGTGTGACAATGATTGAGGATTCAAATCACGAGCCCTGGATAGAGCCTCTCCTGTAACCTGCATCGGACCCGCTGCTACGATTACCAACGGATCTTCAGCCGTCGATCTCACGATCTGATCCCTCATTAAATCGTAGGCCCGCTCGGGATCGTCGACTCCGGAAATGATTCGCTTAGTATCAAAACCAAACAGCCTACCGCCCTCTACGGCACTCCTCTTCATTTGCTCGGCACCACCCCAGTCACTACTTCCCCAAATGTGGTCGCTGTGAATATAGAGCGCGAGACTGTCCTGGAGGCCGAGAGAGGCTAGGATCGCTAAAGAAGCTGTGGTGGCGCCCCAATCGTCAGGATCGTGGTGGTTGCCGTCCGAACTAACAACTATTCGTCCCGAGCGATAAACGACATCGGCATCTTGAACTGGAATCCGCAGTCGAGCGATACTGCTCTCACCAGTAGGGGCGTAGGCCTCCACCTGAAACTCGCTCATACCTACATCTGCCTCGAGAGGTATACCCGAAAGAACTCCATTAGGTGCAACATGCAGCCAATCAGGGCCGATAATCTTACGGAATTTCCATTCCGTCTCAGAGTCTATCAAACTCTTCCGTAGCGAATTCCAACCATCGTAGTTCCTCCCGACTGTCGCGGCTTCCCGGTAAAGCTCCGCATCAACAAACCCCGAGGCTGGTGAAATCTGATACTCAAGATGCCCCTCGCCCGCGTCTTCCTCAGGATAACCATCGGTATCCGTCTCAACCAGTTTCCAATTTCCAAGATCAGAGTCGGTGCTCTCCATTTCGATGACGACCAACCCATCATCCTCTTCAAAAACCAACTCACCCTGAACGGTTGCAATGGCCCCAAAAATCAAAGCGAAGAGCAAAATCCTGTGTTTAAATGGCTTCATCTACGGGGTTGTTCTAAGGTCTAAAGTTCAAGCTGACCATCGTGGGCGTCAGGCGCGAAGTTGCTGCGGAATATCTCGACGCCGTCCGCCTTTGGACCCCAGTTCACTTCGACGCGATTGTCCCCCAGCACTATGTTACCCAGCTTCTCGCGCATCGCATTCGCGACATCACGGTATTCTGGATTGAAAGCCAGATTATTCACTTCGCCGGGGTCAGACGGCATATGATAGAGCGCGGGATCGACATCTTCATACGCTGCAGTGAGGCCCCAATCCATGTTTCCACCATGGCTTTTGTCCGGGCGGGTCTGCATTGAAAACACAAAATCTTTCATCCGTATAAAGGCACGTGGTCCGGTGACTGCGTGACTCTCCCCGGTCACATAGTCTCGAGATGGCTGCTCACCGGAAGCGATCCTTGCCATATCAAAACCGTCGAGGTAGTCGAACTTCGGATCACCTAGATCTGCACCTGCTGCCGCCAGGATCGTGGGTGCAATATCTACAAACTCAGTGAAATCACGGACGACCTTGCCAGCGGGGAACGCAGCGCGATCTGAAGAGACAACAATAATTGGATTCTGTTGATCGATATTCCACGGCGTGAATTTTGAAACGGAGCCATGTTCATTCAGTTTCCAACCGTGATCGCCACAGACATAAACGATCATCCAAGGCTGCCCATGCCTGTTACTGTACTCCACAAAGTCCTTCGCCGCTTGACCGACAAGGGCATCCCCGTAGGCACAGAAAGCGAAATAGTCCTGAATCATCTTCTGCTTCTCTTCATCGGTGTAGTGATCGGACGCTCCAAAGCTCGTAGCTCGCTTCAGCTGTTCGGGCATCGTCTCAAGCTCCTCTTCCGTCAACTCAGGGAGTTCGTAGGTATAGCGTTGAAAACGCTCGCGATAATCGGCCGGTGGCAAGACCGGGGTGTGAGGAAAATCGTATCCGAGATGAACGAACAGCGGCTTTGACGGATCGACACCATCAAACTCCAGCTCGCCCATCTTGAAAGTCTGGTTCTCGTTCGCAAGCAGCTCGGAAAGTGAGACGTTGTAGTAGGCGTCCCGGGTTTTCCCTGCAGGCTGGGGGCTCACACCACTCAGGATCATGCCCTTGTCTTTCGCAGGTGGCTTCCTCGCGTTGTGATGACGAAGCAAATCGAATTCTTCGTTTAAAAAGACCGTGTCACCCTTTCGGTCTGGAAACAGCTCCTCTACCTCAAGCGAAAAGTATTTGATCTCCCCGTCAGGTAGAACAAAGAACCGCAAATTAGAGAGCGGCTCATCAAGCTTCACACCATCGAGTTCATTGATCCAGACCCTTCCCCAATCCACGAGTCCCTCAGCCGCTAGCTCCCGAAACGAAATACTCTGCGCGTAAGGATTGAACGCTTTCATCCACCCACCTGGCTGTTCCTGACGAAGACGAAAGCCCAGCTTGCCAATCTGTACAGTGTGGTAGCCGAGCTCTGCAAGATGCTCGGGGATACTCGGTTCACGATGCGGCGCTGTTGTATTGTGATACTCGAACTCGTAGATCCCTGAGCGGAATGGATACCTCCCATAGTGCATCGAAGCACGCGACGGCGCGCAGCCCATGGCTTGGCAGTAGGCGTTGATGAAGGTTGTGCCTGCGGCAGCAAGCTTGTCCACCTGCGGCGACTCTACGTAGCCAAGCGGACTCATTTCCTCCCCAGTCAACATCTGATTGAAAGCCCGAATCGAGTCATAGCGTTGATCGTCGGTCACGATCCAAAGAATGTTTGGCTGATCTGAAGCTCCAACGACTTGAACAGCGATCAGGATTGAGAGTAGTGCGGGGTATAGCTTCATCGTCTAAAAGTTTCCGGTCGAGCTACTCTGCTTTTCGCCGGTAGTTGATCTTCGGGAATCGATTGGGGATCCCCGGAGCTTCGTGTTCGTCAAAGTAGAGGTCATAAACTGGGAGGATCGCCTCGAGTTTCTCACGCTCGCCGAGATGCACCTCGGAGACCTGGTTCCAATTCGTGATGGGGGCAAAACTGGTCAGATCGTTGGGAGTATTTGAAACATCCCACCATTTTTCGGCACCGTCTTTGAGCACGTATTTGCCTCGGATGAACTGCTCGGGGCCGCGGAACGAGTACACCCATTTGCGGTGCTCGCGCTCCTCACCAAAGAGAAAAGGCACAAGGCTTTCTCCGTCGATCTCGTAGTCGGCCGGCAGTTCGCATCCCACAAGCTCCGCAATGGTCGGCAAGACATCAGTCAGACTCACCAAGGCGTCCTGCTTTCCGCTTTTGGTCATACCGGGCGAGTAGACAATGAAGGGAACATGAGCACCGCGTTGCTGGATGGGACTGTTTTTACCAAAGCCACTGGTGCCGTTGTCTGACGTGAAAATGATAATCGTGTTTTCTGCCTCGCCCATCGCTTCGAGCTTTTCGAGGTAGCGCCATATCTGGTAATCGATGTAGTTGAGGTGGCTGTGCATGCCAGGCTCTGTCACGGTTCCATGGGTGTCATACTCACCGTCATCGCCGGTAATCTTTACTTCAGCACGCGTGTATTTCTGACCATCCCACTCTATCACTGGAGTTCCGGGCCACTTACTGTCGGAGTCCGGATTGAGCCAGTCGAACGCATCATGCCCAAGGTGACTGGTGTGATAGATGAGAAATGGCTTCCCCTCGGCGTGGGCGCGGTCCATGAAATTGAGGGCCAAGTCCTGTTCCACATCAGGCCCGTAAGTCGTAACATCAAAGGCCGCCCGAGCTTCCGGAGTGTTCGGCCACCAGACAAGTTCTCCCGGATTTGCCGGATGATTCAGCACTTTAACATGAGGGAAAAAGTTCCAGCCATGCTGTTTGTAAGTGAAGACCTGTTCATCCGTGTCGTCGTTGATGAGTAGGCGCTGGCCATCCCGCTCCTCAAAGAGCAGGCGAAAGTCGGTGTAAGGATTATCAAGATGCTCCCAGTTCCCTGGCGTGAAGGCCCCCTCGTGGAAACCGTAGGCCTCGAAAGGACCGACCATTTGTGTCTTACCCGTCCAGAAAGTTGCGTAGCCAGCCTCATTCGCGACATGACTGATCAAAATAGGAGAGCTCTCGTAAAGCGGCCAGGTGGTGAACCTGCCACGCGGATCCTTGTAAACACCACGGTCCTTGTTGTTCCACCACTTCGTGCGGTGGGCATGACGGCCCGTCATCATCATCGCCCGACTTGGACTGCAAATCGTTGCCGCCCAGGCGTTGGTAACCCAGACGCCCTCCTCCGACAACCTATCGAGCACCGGGGTCGACGCACGTTTCGCAGGATCACTGGTATCTCCACCACGGATACCATCACACCAGACTGAAGATCCGTACAGGGGTAGCTCCCGGGCGCTGATATCGTCCGCAAAGTAGATGATAATATTGGGCTGCTTTTTTTCCGCCCCACAAACTAAAGTGCTGAAGCAAAACGCGAGTCCGGTAAGGAGCACTCTATTCATCCGTCACTACTATTTGATAAACTAAAGCGCGTAGAACTCCTCCCAACCCTCGCGGGGTGCAGGGTCAAGAAGTGCGTTAGCCGCATCGCTATTGGTGAAGCGTTTCGATTCCCGATCAAAGTGCAGCTCCCCGCCGAGGCGCTGGGAGATCATACCAATCGCGAGCACCTGCGAAAGTGTGCCTGATACGCTAAACGGTGACCGCGCGTCCTCCTCACCCTTGCAGGCAAGAATGAAGTTGGTCCAGTGGTTTGAGTTCTTTTGTGGGAAGCGCGGAAGATCGCGGCGCAGATCCAAGAACTTTTCGCGCGGAACGATTCGGAGAGGCTCCGAGTGAGAAACTGCACGGAAGACGAGGTCATTACCGTACATGATCTTACCGACGTAGGCGCTCCGGGGTGGTCTCGTGCCCTCGGGTGCGACGTAACCAGGCTGTTCACTTTTTAAATCGCGGTATTGCTCGGAGATCACAGGGAAGTTGCCCGGACCGTCGTACCAGTTTAGCTCCACGGCCGGCATATCCTCACGCTGCGGAAACTGAAACCGGATTGTCGAGTGGCTGGGATAAATAAGGGGGTGGACTCCATCGCGCATGAGCGAGGTGACTTTATCGGGATAGCCCAGTTTCAAAAACCGGTGCGGCGTATCGATTACGTGTGCTGCCCAGTCACCGAGCTTCCCGCAACCAAAGTCATACCAACCCCTCCAATTGTTCGGATGGAGCCACCTGCTATAGGGACGCTCTGGAGAGACTGAGCACCAGAGATCCCAATCGAGTCCATCGGGAACGACTTCATCCGGAAAGCTGTCGAACTTTGAATTCTTGGACCATCCGTTCCAACGAGACCCCTGGACCTGGTAGGCATCAATTTTTGTGATGTTGTTGATCACACCTTCTTCGGTCCAAGACTTGAATTGAAAGTAGTTTGCCCCAGAGTGGCCCTGGTTGCCCATCTGCGTGACCACACCTGAGCGTTCAGCAAGATCCATCATCCGTTCACATTGCCCAAAAGTGTGGGCGAGAGGCTTTTCACACCAAACCGCCTTGCCATAGTGCATCGCCATCATCGACGCTGGGAAGTGGGTGTGATCCGGGGTTGAAACGATGACCGCATCTATGTCGTCCGCCATTTCTTCAAACATGACTCGAAAGTCAGTAAACTGTCGTGCACTTGGATGCTCGGAAGCCGATTCCTGACACTGAGTCTGCTGCAAGTGGACATCGCAAAGCGCGACGACGTTGATCAGGTCTCCTGCCCCAGCGAGAAACGCTTTACGATTCCGATATCCCTTGTTTGCCGTTCCTATGAAGGCGACGTTGACCCGTTCACTAGGGGCCGCTCCACTAGTTGCCTTACTGCCTAGAGCAATGAACGAGGGAAGGACAGCAACCGCGCCAAATGCACTGGAGCGTTTGATGAAGCCACGACGACTAAGTGTATGCATAGGGTAAATCCGCGAGCGGACATCATGACCTACTCCCGTTGACCCCAACCCTAGCAAAATCCCAGTGAGGCAACCACATAGCCAAAAGATACGTTCTCTTCGAACACATAGAAGCACATCGCGATTAGCTTGAACCGCCAGGTGGGTGTTGAAATGAGAGCAGCGCACCTTTCTCGCCACAGTTCTTCAGCAAAGGCGGAAGGCGGCTTGATGTGTAGTGGGCTGAAGCCCGTGAACACCAAGCTAACGCAGCGAACTCTCATTTTAACTCCTTCCAAAGGGCTGTTCACCTGACGTTCCAAGCTAACCGCGAAGTGCTTCCAATACCGGATTCGTAAAAATGATCAAGGCCCAGACAGTCGACTCAACAAATCCACTACTCGTCCAGATGCAGGATACCCCGCTTGAACGCCTGAACGACTGCTTGCGTCCGATCCGCCGCACCCAGCTTCTCTCGAAGATTAACAATGTGCAGCTTCACCATGGGCAAAGATATTTCGAGCTTATCTTCGATCTCCTTGTTGCTGTAACCCGAAGCCAACAATTCAAGAACCGTCATTTCCCTTTCCGTAAGATTCTTGAGCTTTTTCCGGCGCGCCAGCTTCTGGGCGATGCTTGACGGATAGTAAGTCCCGCCGGCAGCAACTTCATGGATCGCCTCCAAGACATCTTCCACCTCTCCGGCCTTCTTCGTAAGATATCCCTTCACTCCGGCCTTCTCTGCTTTCCAAATGTCCTCTTCCGAATCGAAAACCGACAAAAGGATAATCTTCGCGTCTGGAAACTCTCCTATCAACTGGCGCGTGCATTCGACCCCGTTAATCCCAGGCATCTGGTAATCCATCGTAATTACGTCTGGCTTCAATTTTCGGACGAGTTCAATTGCCTCTTCTCCGCTACCTGCCTCTCCCACCAATTCCAGGCCAGGCTCGATCGTAATCGTCTCCGTCAAACCAAGGCGTAGGAGAGCATTGTCATCCACTACCAGAACCCGAATCTGCTTTGCTTTCGTCACGGTCTCTCAAGTTCCATTGTATCGGGTATCAGCAAAACAACACTCGTTCCTTTCGACGCTTCACTCTTGATTTCCAATTTACCCTTTAAACTTACAGCGCGCTCCTTCATTCCAATCAACCCGAAATGCCCTGCCTTCTTCCGCTGATACGGATCAAAACCCACCCCATCGTCAATGATCGTTAGTCGAAGCGAGCTCGTTCTGTATTCAATCGACACGTCAATTCGTTTTGGCTCGCCATGACGGATTGCATTAGTTGCAGATTCCCGAGCGATAAGCAAAAGATTGCGTTCCGCCGATTTCCGAAGTTTTCGGGCAGAACCCAAGACTTCAACCGTGACCTGAGCTCCGCTACCTTCGGTAATCAATTCAAGGGCCACATCGAGGGCCGATGGCAGATCCATCCGCTCCAATAGACCCCCTCGAAGGTCCAAGATCGACGCCCGTGCCTCCTCGCTACAGTGAGCGAGCATCTCCTGCGCTGTCCTCACTGTTCGTTGGCTTTGCGCTGAGTCATGTGCGATCTCCTCAAGTCGACCCTTAAGATGGGTTTGCAAATTTGGATCCGCTTGCTCGCTCAGATTGATTGATCGACGAACCGACTGCTCTGCCTTGTTCGCGAGACGCTGGAGGAGTTTGTAGGCACCCCGCAGCTGAATCGCCATCGCGGCCAGCCCTTGCTCCAGGTTATCGTGAAGTTCACGTGCGATTCGTTGGCGCTCGTCTGAGATCGTCTGGCGCTCGATCTGACTACTGATTGTCGACGTCTGGCGCTCGACAGTTCGACGCAGCAAAAAGACCCAAACAACAAAGAGCGACATGAGGACAAGAGCGATCAACAGCAGCAAGACCAACCGGAGAGGCGTCCAGAAGGGAGCTGCTTTGAGAACCTTCACATCTTCGAGCCCTCGAAGCTGTAGCGATAAGCCATCTACAAAGATGATGCCAAGTGCCTCTGGAGCGACCTCGAGGCGACAGATACCTGTTAGGGAAAGAAGCGCACCTGGCTCAACTCCGCTCAAGGTCTCACCTTCCGGAAGATAGGCCTCGAAAAGATGTGGGCCTGACCGACACAAAAGCGACACTCGTTCCTTCTCTTCAACATCGAGAACCGAGATCTCGAAACTCTTCCCGATATCGACCAATTCAGCTTCCAGCTGAATCAACTCAAAATTCAGACCTGAATCAATTTCATTTCCGAGGACGACCTGCTTCGGTTCAGGCGGATCTCCTTCCCGCATTCTCTCGACCTCAATTGCGCGAAACGCCGGGCTGACGGGTTGCGGCCATACCAGACCACCGACGACCACCGTGTCACCTAGCGAAACATCAGGCACTTCCTTTGGCACAACCAATAGCGAACTCTCTTTGCCCCGCAGAAAAAGCTCGGAATCGCTAACGTAGGTCACCACTCCTTCCGTCTGAACGGACTGCCTCAACCGTGCACCCACTCGCATTAGCTCATGAATCCCGAAAGAAGGCATATCCTCAACCAAAGCACCCTCCCGAAGCGGGATAAGATCCTGAGCTGAGTTTACAAAGAAGATTCGCCCTGTAAGCTGCCGATTCGTGTTAAAAACCGATCCCGCAACGGCATCAAACCGCACCAGCCGAAACATCAATTCACGCACCCGCTGAAGCCCCTCTTCCGTCTTAGGCAACTGCGCGTAGACGGTAATCCCATTCATATCCAGCCCGATCACGATAGCATTCAATCTATCGAATACGGTAACGGAAATTAGGCGCCCCATTACCGAAACCCAGTCCGAGTCGATATTCGTATCAAAAATCTGGTAGAGGTAGAAAGGTCTCGCCTCGGGTAGCGG
Organism: Verrucomicrobiota bacterium; assembly: GCA_038744685.1. NCBI lineage: Bacteria > Pseudomonadati > Verrucomicrobiota > Verrucomicrobiota bacterium. The sequence goes on along the minus strand of JBCDMB010000001.1, from coordinate 47,339 downwards.
TGCACGGCCCGTCTTTTGAAAGGTCTCAGGTTGAATCGACGGCGTAAAATGCCCGGGCTTCGTATATCCTTCAATGCGGACAAGATCACCTGCCGTAAGATCCTCGAAGGATTTTCCCGGTGGGAGCCCTTCGACGTAAATGCCAGATTGCCCGTCATGCAGGAAAAAACCGTGCCCCGCCGGGTGGACTCTGATCGCCTGTCCCTCGAGGACAACCCTACGAGACTCTTCGGCTTCACTCTCTGTCAAGACTCGGACTTCACCAATCAACCGGATCGGTTCTGTCTCTTGCGCGAACACCGGTGCAACGCACCACGAAGCTCCAAGAAAAAACACCAGACGGAACCATCTTTTCACAGTTTCTCTCATGAGGAGCAAACAAGCGTCGAGGTAAACAGCATCAGGCGAGATGATTCCGCAACTTGAAGAAAATCGCAAGGCTCAGCTCGTTCATGAAAGCAAGAAAACCCGCGCCCACGGCAGCCCGTCCTTTAGCCTGTCCAACGGTAAACACTATGGTCAGAACTGACAAACACTCACTGTCGAACCAGAGGATTTAGTGGGATTGGACTTGGACGAGAGACTTTTTGCGGCTAGGAAGACTAGTTCCCCCACCAGCTGTAGACCAGTTCCCCTACCACATCCACTAGGGCGAGGGATGCAGCGTTAATGAGAAGGAGCATACCGAACTTCTCTAACGGTCATGAAACTAGCCGACCAAGACTCCATTCAAATGCTAAAGTCTGGAATTGCTGACCTCCAGAATCAATTCAAAGTAGAACAACACTAACCACCAATTGAAATATACTTGGAGGTATAATTCCAAATTAAAGAAGGACTATCTGATGCAAAACTACTCCTCTTACATTGAAAACCTTGACGGCAAGGTTCTCCTTGGCTGCGACGGTTTCATCGACGAAGTGTATCAAGTCGTTCAGCAGCGCCAGAGTGTCAGCGATTTCTCCGCTATGGAAAAGCTAAGATTATTCGGCGAGTTGATCGTTTCGCGAGCCGAAGGAGGAGTAGGACTAGAAATTGTGCACAAGCGTCGCTGTGAGGGCGGTTTTGTAATCAATACAGGTCGAGTAGCCGGATTGCTTGGCATCAGGCCTACCCTTCTTGGTCTATTCGGCCAAGACAAGATCGACCCCGCGTTCGCCTTTTTCGACGATATCTGCGAATTGGTGTCGCTCGGTGACCCAGCTCTTACGATTGCTTTCGAATTCAACGACGGCAAAGTTCTGATGAGCGACCTCAAGACAGTTGCTAACCTGACTTGGGATGACGTGGTCGAAAGACTCGGAGAAGAGACTCTCAAGAAACTCTTTTCCAGCGTTGATATCCTTGGGCTTGGTTACTGGTCACTCACCCCAGACTTTGATAACTTGCTAAGTGGTTTCATCAATCTGAGCGAAACCGCTAGACCACCGAAGCGCATGTTCTTCGACTTCGCGGATATAGGGAAGAAATCTGCCGAATCCTTAGCCGAAAGTCTGGAGCTCATCCGAGAGCTAAATATAGGAATTCCCATGACGCTGAGCGCGAATGAGCATGAAGCTGGTGAGCTGTTTCGTGTTTTCGACGTGCGAGATCCGGGCGAGAATCCTGCAGCAGTCAACTCAGCGCTCTTGAGGGTCCGTGAGGCTATTGAAATTGATGAAGTCATCGTTCACACCCCCACCTTTGCAGCCGCGTCGAGCTCCACTGGTGAAGAGGCATTTGTTGTGCAGGATACTCAGACAAAGGTTGTCCGAACCGCAGGTGCGGGAGACAGTTTCAACGGTGGATATCTCTGCGCCTCTCTAGGAGATCTCTCGATCAAGGAACGCCTTGTCATAGCAAACGCTACTACGGCCTTTTTCGTTACCCACGCTCGTCCGCCAAACAAGGAGGAACTCATTGCCCAAATTGAAATGGCAAGCGATAAGTGAACTGAAACGAATTGAGGATCTGCTTATTCCAGAATGTACTCACTCTAAGATGTAGTTCACCGATCAGGAGGTTGATGACACTGCGCTTTACAGAGCACTTCGCGGATAGGTTGACCTGTCGGGTGGGAAACAAAAATGTAAGCAGCGCACTTGTCTCGCCGTAGCTCTTCAGCGAAGGCTGACGTCGGCTTGGTATGTAGCCGGCTGAAGCCCGTGAACACCATCCTTTGTGTCGTGAACGGCTCTCAAATTCAACGCTTTGCCAGAACCTCGCCTTCGTAGCTCTTGATATCGTTCATAAGGTCGGTCTCGCTAGGCACGTCGCTGCGTTTACAGAATTCATCCCAAACGAAAGCCCAAGGCATCGACTTGCATTGCTCTAAGAGGGCTAGGCGCGTCGTGTAATCTCCCACTAGCTCGGCTCCTTTCAAATCTTCAACTGGCTCCAGAAGGGCCATTAGTAATGCCTTTTGCGCCGAACGAGTGCCGATTGCCCAAGCCGCGATACGGTTGATTGAAGCGTCGAAGAAATCCAAGCCGATATGCGTGCGAGGAAGCGCATCGCAGCGAACCAGCTCCTGCATGATCGCCTGAGTCGGATCGTCGAGCAACACGACATGATCACTGTCCCAACGTACCCCACGAGAAACATGGAGAAGCAGTTCCGGCACATACATGAGCACCGACGAGATCTTGTCGGCAATGCTCTCCGTCGGATGAAAGTGCCCGGCATCGAGACAAAGTGCTGTCTGGTTCTTCGCAGAATAACCCAGATAGAATTCATGCGACCCCACAACAAAACTCTCTGATCCAATACCGAAGAGCTTCGACTCAACCGCATCAATGTTGTGGTTCGAATTCAGCGGTTCCGCAAAGACGGTATCCAAACTAAGTTCGAGTCGCTGCCGATAGCTCAGCCGGTCTGTAGGCAAATCCTTCATGCCATCTGGTATCCAAACATTGGTGACGCAGGGACTCCCCAACTGCTTGCCAATTTCCGCACCAATCGCCCGTGAGCGCAAACAGTGCTCGATCCAAAAATCCCGCGTCCCTCGATCCGGGCTACTTAGCGTAAGACCATCATCTGCTCTCGGATGCGAAAAGCAGGACGGGTTGAAATCCATACCGATACCCTGCGCCTTTGCCCATTCGATCCAGCCCTGAAAGTACTTCACTTCGATCGCATCGCGGTCGACCCGCTGGCCACCGAAATCGCCATAAATTGCGTGCAGGTTCAAACGATGCTTTCCCGGTAGTAAGGAGAGCACTTCTTCAAGATCCTGTTTCAGTTCAGAAATTGAGCGGGCCTTGCCGGGATAATTTCCGGTTACAGCGAGCCCGCTACCGAGCACGGTATTATTTCCCTCAAAGCCACCAACATCGTCGCCCTGCCAACAGTGCAGGGAAATCGGGGTGCGGGCTAAAGTTTCGAGGGCGCTCTCGACGTCAACGCCGAGCGCAGCGTACTTTTCACAAGCGTGATCAAACATGGTAGTCTTAGTTTTAGAGTAGGAACTGTCTGGACACCATACTCTACCCGCTATCTCGATTTCGATAAATGCACTTTTCGGAACAGTGTTTGCACAATTTGGCTGCAATTGATGTAATCAGAATGATATGCGGGAAAAATCCTCCAACAACCGTTATCTTGCCGCCGACCCCGAAGTAGAAAAATGGGGCTGGCAGATTGTCGATGCAGGAGCGCAAAGCGTAGAGCCCGGAGTCTCCTACCCACCAGAGAAACACCCTCAGGCCTACCTTTTCGGCGCAGACGGGCGGAGAACGTTGATGGAGTGCCAGATCGTTCTCCTTACCAGTGGAACGGGGCAATTTCAATCCCGCTCCCAGAGGACTACTCGCCTCGGTGCGGGCGACGCTTTTGTTCTCTTCCCCGGCGAGTGGCATCGCTACAGGCCTGATCCTGGGACCGGATGGAAGGAGCGCTGGGTCGGTTTCCAAGGGCGGGAGGCTCTTCGGCTCGTGCAGGAATTTCTTCCTCGCAGCCACCCAATCTACCCAAGTGCTGGAAGTAGCGAAATGAATGAGATTTTCCAGAAGCAATACGACTACCTGAACAACGTCGATCCAGGTTCCGAACAGGTGGCAGCCAGCTTGATTCCCCAACAAATCGCCCTCTTGCGCCGCAGCCGAATCGCCAAAAACAGCCAACAGAGCCGGCGGCGTGAAATCATTGTCTCGGCTAAAGCCGCGATCTTATCGGACCTCAGCAAGAGGACTGATTTTACTCATTTGGCCACCGAAATCGGCCTTTCCTATTCGCGATTCAGACGAATTTTTCAAAGCGAAACGGGGCACGCCCCTCGTGAGTTCGAGAACGTCATGAAGCTGACCCGTGGACGGGAACTCTTGAGCGGAGGTAGGCACAACGTTAGTTCTGTAGCCGACCTTTTGGGTTACTCTTCCGTCTACTATTTTTCGCGGGCCTACAAGAAACACTTCGGGCGTCCACCCTCGCAGGATTCATCGATAATCTGAATCGTGATTTACCCACTCAGCGCCCGAACCGGAATCTAGCAAGCACCTTCTTCTGTGAGCTTCGTTCAAGCAACTTTCGATTCGGTCGGCATCGGCCTCGGACAACTTTCGAGCGCCTCCGAAAGCTACGTTAGCGACAAGTATCCTCGCCCATTTTTCGAACATCACCTTGGTGTTGATTACTTCGAGGTCGGATTGACTGGGAATGTGCGTGCCATAATTTTCCAGTAGGGTAACTTTGGACGCTTTCCCATGCTCGGCCTCGAAACTGCGTAGAGAACCGCCCGCTGCAAGTGCGCGAGAGTCGCTCGAACGCTTTTGGGGTTCAAAAACAACCAGTACTTTGGATGGGAAATAAAATGAGAGTTCGACAAGTTTTTCGAGTGTGCCTTCTTCGCACTCAAACTCGGTCTAGCGGAGAAATGCTTCATGCAGGCCACCATCAACGATCATGACATGCCCAGTGGTCTTGGAAGCCCGGTCGCTGGCCATGAAGTGAATCGCTTCGGCCTGATCCTCCGGCGTTATCGGTTCATTCGTCAAAGTTCGTGACGCATAGAACCTCGCAAGTTTATTGCGAAGGTCCTCGGTCTCTTCCGAATCGGTGTAATCGATATTGTATTTCTTTAGCGATGCCATGACCCGATCCCGTGGAAACATTAGCGAACCCTTAACGACTGTAGCTGGCGCGATGCCGTTCACCCGAGCATAGGGAGAGAGCTCCACAGCGAGCTCTCGGATGATATGGTTAGCCGCTGCCTTTGATGAGTCGTAGGCGACAGATCCCTTCTTTGGAACAACCGCATTGACCGAAGTTGTAATCACAACTGAACTTTTCATGTGTGGGCCTTGAGCCTCAAATATCTCCCGCGCAGAATCAGCCACGAGGTAGGGTCCGAAGGAATTAATGCGGAAAACGGTCTCCCACTGGTCGACGCTAAATCTACCGTCCACATTCGGAGCGAGGAAGATACCAGCTGTTAGCGCCAGCACATCGATGCCTCCAAAAGCGTAAACCGTATCAGCGTAACAGGCCTCGATACTCGTTGGGTCCGTAATATCGATTTTGCAGGCGATCGCGTTTCCACAATTGGACAGACCGGTGCCAGCGACACCGATTCCGAGACCGGTTTTTTCGAGGATCGCATCGGCAGTTTCCTGCGCAGCATCAAGATTTAGGTCGGCGCATACCACGTGGGCTCCATCCTCTGCGAAGCGGAGAGCCGTCTCGCGACCAATTCCAGAGCCAGCTCCTGCGACGATGACAACCTTGCTCGCAAATTCCTTCTCTTTTGGCATGCGCTGGAGCTTCGCCTCCTCAAGGAGCCAGTACTCGATATCGAAGGCCTCCTGTCGTGGAAGACCAATGTACTCATCAATCGCCTCCGCTCCACGCATAACGCCAATAGCGCAATTGTAGAACTCAGCAGTCACGCGCGACTCGGATTTGTTTTTACCAAAAGAAATGAGGCCGAGACCTGGAATCAGGATCACAGTCGGGTTCGGGTCGCGCATAGCTGGAGAATCGTCGTGCTTGCAACTCTCGTAGTAGGCTGAGTAGTCGGCTCGGTATTCTTTTAGACCATCGAGAAGTAGCTCCTTCAGTTTCTCAAGGTCTCCGGACTGTGGATCCCAATCGATAAAGAGTGGCTTGATCTTGGTGCGCAAAAAGTGATCTGGACAGGAAGTGCCAATTTCAGCCAAGCGCGGAGCATCTGCCGAGTTTACAAATTCTAGAACGGCGGCGTCGCGGTGAACGGTCGCGATGAAACGTCTCTGCTGGGAGACATTTCCACGCAAGAATGGCAGCAACTCCAAGGTCAAATCTTTCGCGCGATCCTCATCGATTGAGCTGTATTTTTGACCGCTAAAGGTCTTCGCTCCCTTGTCCTTCGAATCAATAAATCGACCGGCCTTCTCGATGAGCTCAAGCGTTAGCTCATAGCAGGCCTTGTCATCATCAGCCCAGTTGATCAGGCCGTGCTGCCCCATGTTAATTCCAACAGCGGCTTTGTTGCTCTCGAAGATCGCCTGCATCTTTAGACCAAGATCGAAACCCGGTCGTTGCCATGGGAGGTAATCCAATTGATCTCCGTAGATTTCTTTGGTCAGTGCTTCGGAGTTTTTGCATGCGGCGATCGCTATAAAGGAAATCGGGTGCATGTGGTCGACGTGCTTCGCGCCAATAAAACTATGGAGCGGTGTATCGATCGACGAGGGGCGCGGATTCAGGTTGAAGGTTGTGTGCGGATACATTCCGACCATCGCATCTTCAATGGGTGTCTTCACTCCATTTGGCGTTGTCTCGGCATAGATATTCTGAAGAGCGATCAGCTTCTCCTGATAAAGCGAAGAGAAGTTGGCCTTCTTTGAAGTTCGAAGGTCACCACCTGAGCCTTTTACCCAAAGAACCTCAACCTTCTCGCCGGTGAGCGGGTCCGTTTCTGCAATTTTTGAGGACGTGTTACCACCACCCGTGTTGGTAATTCGCTGATCCGTGCCGAGAATGTTTGAACGGTAAACCAAACGTTCGACGGGCGTGAGCTTGTCAGCATCGGTGTCATTCCAGAGGTAACTAGCATGTATATATCCTGATGATTCACTCATAATCCGTGGATTTCTTTTTGAATATTTGATCTTTTTGATCAAAACCAAATATTTTCCATATTAGTCAACAAATTTATTGCAATAAACCAAATTTATCCAAACAAACTCCGTATGTTAGCCCAAGAGCGACATCAACAAATTCTCAACCTTCTGGAAGAACGCGGCACCGTTCGGACGATCGATCTCGCCGAAGAATTCGAGGTAACCGACGAGACCATTCGAAGGGACCTGCAGAATCTGGCCGACAGTGGTCGACTGGCGCGTATCCACGGCGGAGCCAGTAGTTTGAGTGGGCGACCCAAATTGCAGTCCTTCACAGAGCGGCGATCTATCAACGTAGAGAATAAACGGAGGATCGCCCGTTCAGCTTCGAAGCTCATCCAGCCGGGCCTGACCTATGCTTTCGACAGCAGCACGACGGTCTTTGAATTGGTCTGTGCCCTACCCGATGACCCTTTCCGAGTTGTGACCAACGCCTTTGCTGTGGTCGACCAGCTTATCGGCCATGAACAAATCGAGGTAATTTGCACCGGCGGACGCTATCACCCAAAAACCCACACTTTCGTTGGCGGAGATAGCATCGATACCCTTCGTCGGCACAACATTAACACCGCCTTCATCTCCTGTATCGGTTTTGACGCTACCCGTGGGGCCAGCGAAGGTTTCGAGCAACAGGCCACCTTCAAAGAACGCCTCGTACGTTTTGCCGACAAGGTCATCCTCTTGGTTGACTCAACAAAGTTGAGCGAGCGGTCGGAGTACTTTTTCGCGGGGATCGATCAGATCTCAAAAATCATCACTGACAACGAGGCCGATCCCTCCCTTGTTCGCGAACTCGTCGCAGCCGGCTGCTCCGTGACGCTCGCAGAATAAGCGTTCCACCAAATGAGTTTAAACAAAGTCTATCTCGCAGTTGATCTTGGCGCCGGCAGCGGACGTGTTCTCGCAGGCGAGTTCGATGGCAAACGAATAGAGCTCCATGAGCTCAACCGCTTCGAAAATACTCCGGTTCAGCTACCAACAGGCTGGCACTGGAACATAACGAATTTACATCAACGTATCCTCGAAGGACTCACGCTCGCAGGCGAGCGTTTTGGGGATGCCGTCGTCAGCATCGGCATCGACTCATGGGGCGTTGACTACGGGCTAATCGACAAGAATGGCCGTCTCCTCGGTCTACCCTACCAATATAGAGACAGCCGGACCGATGGAATGATGGATCGCGCCGACCAGATCGTTGGCAACAAAGCCATCTACGATGCGACTGGCGTCCAGTTCATGTCTTTCAATTCGCTCTACCAAATCCTTTCGGAAGTGGAGTTCAAAAACCCTTCAATAGATGCCGCTGAGGATCTTCTTTTTACGCCTGACTTACTCGGCTACTGGCTGACAGGCAATAAGACCCAAGAGCGTAGTATTGCCAGCACCTCTCAACTCTACAACCCGAAGACCGGCGATTGGGACCACAATTTGATCGAGAAACTTGGCATCCCAAGTCGGCTTTTCAAAACACTCAGTGATCCGGGCGACGTCCTTGGAGAGCTTACGGACTATGTTGCCGCAAACACGGGCTTACAAAATGTGAAGGTCGTCACGGTTGCCGGACACGATACCGCAAGCGCGGTCGCCGCCATTCCAAGTCAGGCAGAGACCCCTGCCTACCTCAGTAGTGGCACCTGGTCTTTGATGGGGCTGGAGCTGCCCGAACCGATTATTAGTGATGAGTCCTTCTCCGACTCGTTTACGAACGAGGTTGGAGTCGGAAAAAAGATCCGTTTCCTTAAAAACATCTGTGGCCTTTGGCTAATCCAAGAGTCGAAATCCTATTGGAAGATTGAGGGCGAAGATATTCCTTACAGTAAGATGGCCTTACTCGCCGCCGACGCACCTGCCTTCAGGTCATTGATCGATCCAGACGACGAACGGTTCGCAGAAGCTGGTCGTATGCCAGAGAAAATCCAGCAATACTGCGAAGAGACCAACCAACCCGTTCCTGAGACGAAGGGCCAAATCATCCGTTGTGTTTATGAGAGCCTCGCCCTTCGCTACGCGGAGGTTTGGGATAAGCTGATGAACTACACTAAAAAGCCGCCTACGACGCTACACATCGTCGGCGGTGGGTGTCAGGATAAGCTCCTCAATCAATTTGCTGCCAATGCTATCGGAACGAAGGTCGACGCCTGCCCGGTCGAAGCAACCGGACTGGGAAACATCCTCGTGCAAATGCTTAGTGACGGCTCTATAAACGACATCTCCGAAGGGCGACAGATTGTCCTCAACTCATCCCTCTTGGAAACCTATGAACCGTCTGACCCAGAGGTCTGGCATGAGGCAAAGGAGAAATTTCTGCAAACTTCGATCCATTGATTGAAACCAGAGAATGAAAAGCGGAACCCACATTGAAAACCCGGATGTTATCCTGATCGGGAGTGGCATCATGTCAGCTACTCTCGGCGCAGTTCTCAAGGAACTCGACCCCAGCCTTCGGATCCAGCTTTACGAATGCACCAAGGGTCTCGCAGACGAGGCATCCAACGGCTGGCACAACGCAGGCACCGGACACGCCGGACTGTGCGAGCTCAGCTACACGCCGGATTACGGAGCAGATGGGGAAGTCAATGTCGCCAAAGCAATCGAGATTTTCCACCAGTTTGAGCACTCCCTTCAGTTTTGGGGCTACGCCGTGCGGAAGGGAATGATCAAAAGACCACAGGATTTCGTAAATCCCGTTCCCCACCTAAGCTTTGTCTATGGGCAGGAGCAGGTCGACTTCCTGCGCTCCCGCCACCGCCAAATGTCCGCTCACCATTTCTTTAGCGAGATGGAATACTCGGAGGACCGTGAAAAGATCCGTAGGTGGGCACCGCTCATTCTCGACGGCCGCGATCCCGGTCAACCTGTGGCCATGACCCGCATGCCCAACGGAACCGATGTCAACTTTGGTGCACTTGCAAGCGGTCTTATCGAATGGCTCGGCAAGCAAGAGGGCTGTGGCTTTGCCACGCTCCACCGCGTCACTGATTTGACGAAGCAAAATGGCCACTGGAAGGTTTCGATCAAAGACCTCGAAACAGGCCGAAGCTTCACCAACTCTACAAAATTTGTGTTTATCGGCGCCGGTGGAGGCAGCTTGCCGCTCCTGCAAAAGTCCCGCATCCCTGAAGCAAAGGGCTTTGGAGGCTTTCCCATTGGCGGTCAGTGGCTCATTTCCGAAAGCCCGGAACTGATCGAGCAGCACAACGCCAAAGTCTATGGCATGTCGCCCGGAGCCGCACCGACCATGGCCGTGCCCCACCTCGACACTCGGATCATCGGCGGCAAGAACGCACTCCTCTTCGGACCGTATGCGGCGTGGACCACAAAGTTCCTCCATGAAAAGGGCACCGTCTTCGACCTGCCCCGCTCCATCCGCCCGGACAATATCGGTTCACTCATCAAGGTGGGCCTGCACAATATTCCACTCGTGCGCTATCTGGTTCAGCAGGGCACACAGAGCATGGAGACGCGCCTCGGCGAGCTCCGAAACTTCTATCCTAGCGCGAAGGCCGAGGACTGGAAACTGATCGACGCTGGCATCCGCGTGCAGGCCATCAAGAAGGAAGACGGAGACGCCGGCATTGTTCACTTCGGCACCGAGGTTTTGACCCATGCCGACCGCAGCCTATCCGCCTTACTCGGGGCCTCGCCCGGAGCCTCCGTTTCGACCCACATCATTCTCGAAATCGTTCGCAAGTGCTTCGCAGATCGGCTTTGCGAAACGAATGGCCACGAACGCATGAAGGCCATGATCCCAAGCTACGATGAATCACTCGTCGAACCGGCAATGGCAGAGCGCCAAAAAAAGCTGAATAGAGAGGCCACGAAATCACTCCAGCTGGTTTCCTGATCCAGATGGTGACGGTTCTCTTGGGATAGTGTTCAAATACTCGTCCGGGTTGAGTTCGGGACTGTAGGAGGGCATGAAGATCTGTTCGATGCGGTGCTTGTTCTTTTCGAGCCAGCCTTTGATGGCTTTGCTGTGATGGACTCTGAGGTTATCGACTACCAGATAGACCTTTCGCTTGAGGAACTTGATCATTTGGCGCAGGAACCTCAGAAAAATGTCCGAGTCGAAGGTTTTGGTCAGAGGAATCCAATCCATCTTGCCATGCTTGTTTACCGCACTGATCAGACTCGAATGATAGCGCTTCCACCAGCGATTCAACGTGGGCTGATGCACTCCAACTTCCTTCGCGACCAAGGTTTGGCTTTTACCCTCCTTCAGGCCACAGATTGCCTGCCGGCCTATCTCTTCTTGAGCCTCTGGGCTAAGGGTTCTTGTGTCTCGATTTTCAATGCAATCATCCTAGGCACTCCTTGTACCAACTTATGATCTATTCTGAGAGCTGATCAATATTCTTCGCCTCAAGCGAAATGCTCCTTGAACAGATGTGCAACCTCGTCGAACACCCTGAGATATGGATCATTATTCTCCGCACACGTAATGCACGGTACCTCGACGGCACTGCAACCATGGCGATGCGCGACCTCATACGCTTTGCACCCAGTCGTAACCGAGACGTCATCATCAGCGGAGCCCATGAATAAGTCGAACTTGTCTTTCAAAACTCTGGCTTACTCAAAGAACTTGGCGAAGCTAATTTCCACCAATGGCATCCTGATCAGCCAAACGTATCGACCCGCAATGCCCTTGAGCGAGTAAAAGAACTATTGGGCAACAGCAACGCAAACATCACCATATTTGCAAAGGACTAGACCCACACAGCACTATGCGATTGAAACGTTTAGCCCCTTTGCTCGCATAGCTTTTGTCAGCATATGCTCACGATTTGTAATCAAATGATCAATACGTCGCCAAGGTAGGGTTTGCATATGCGAAACCTCTCCGAACTTTGAAGTATCGCTCAGCAAAATGATCTTCTCAGCTCGCGAGGCCATAGCCTGCTTCACTTCAATTTCCTGCGGGTTCGGATCTGTAACTCCTGCTCCAACATCGACCGCCGTCGCCGTGAGTAGAAACTTTGCCGCCCGCCGACGACTGAAGAAAGTAGCTGCCTCACGTCCAACCATTGTTCCCGACTCCGGACGGAGCAAACCACCTGAAACATAGACGGTCGGTCTTGAGACATGAGGCAGCAAGGCCTGCGCAACAGGTAAACTATTGGTGAGGATGGTCAACCCTCCTGGAAGGGCTTGGTCTCTGAGCGATGCGATCGTTGTCCCGCCATCGAGAATGAGTATATCCCCCTCATCAATACAGTTGGCCGCTACATAACTGGCAATACGTTGTTTCGCCGCACGTGCTCGATCCGACTTTGCCGTGTAGTCCAGTTCATCGGCCACCGTATTTGCCATTGCTCCTCCGCGGACGCGGCGCAGTTGCCCTCGTTCTTCAAGCAACTTCAGGTCTCGCCAGACCGTCATCGGCGTCACGCCAAGCGACACCTCTAAATCGGCACAACGAATTTCCCCCTGCATTTTTAAAAACTCTAGAATTCGCCGATGGCGTTCGTGGGCATAATCAGCCATGTTATAAATAAGTAGTTATGTTATGTTTGTTAAATACTCTCGATTTCCAACAACTGCCTGTCAACAGTCGTTCGCATGCTTGAACAATTCAAGGAACTCGCCCGATACTACAACGGATCGACTGCCGAAATGAACGGAGGCCAAGTCGTCGAACGCACTCTCAGTCAACTCAAAGGATGTTTCGCGGATGAAGCAGCCTTCGAGGCAGCTCTGGAGAAAGAAGACAGCCTACTCTATCGAGTCACCGCAATCGAACCAGCCAAAGGCAACGGCGACCTACACTACGGCCTCGGCATTCTCTATCCAGGTAAGATCGGCAACGAATACTATCTGACCAAAGGCCACCTACACAGCACCCGCGAAGCAGCCGAGGTCTACATTGGCCTCTCCGGCGCGGGCTACATGTTGCTTGAAGACGAGAAGACTGGCGAGTCCCGCCTCGAACCGCTCGGCGAAGGCTCCGTTGTCTACGTGCCGGGCTACACCGCTCACCGCACGATGAACACGGGAGATGCGCCACTCACCTACTTTGGCGTCTACCCTGCCAACGCAGGGCACGACTACGGTCTCATCGCCAAGCGCAACTTTCTCAAGGTCCTCGTAGAAGAAAACGGCGAACCAACCCTCAAGGACCGCTAACTTCCCACGAGACCGTCAGACTTTCCCACCTTCAACCTTCCACATTTCATGAACTACGTCACCAAACCCTTCCCCGCCGAGAAGCCCGAGCCGGATCACGTCGTCCGCCCTTGGGGGCAATTCAAACAATACGCCTTTAATGAAGACTGCACCGTTAGCCTCATGGAGGTAAAACCAGGTATGCGTCTATCGCTTCAAAGTCACACCGGTCGAGCTGAGCTTTGGATCGTGATGGATGCCGGCGCACAAGTGCAGGTGGGCGATAAAATCCGCGAGTGCCAACCATGGGAAGAGATTTGGATTCCCGCTAACGAAAAGCACAGACTCTCCTGCGTCGGCGACACGCCATGCCGTGTGCTCGAAGTCGCATTCGGGAACTGGCAGCAATCCGATATCGAGCGCTATGAAGACGATTTTGCCCGCCCCGATAAAGGAGAATGAGCCATGAGCTACTTACAAAAACTCGGCATGGGTGAGGCCAACTATGACCTCAAGCCCTACATTCCTGTCAAAGGATACGAGAGACAGTGCTGGACAGATTGGTCCAGCATTGGCACGGAGCTGAAACGCTCCATCGACGCTCTGGGTAAGAACAAGGTCGTCGTCGCGATCGAGTGCTACTCCGGCATTATCGAAGAAGAGGTCGTTCCCGCTCTGCAAGCAGCGTTGCAAGCAGACATCTGGATCGGCACTGAAAAGGACTCCTTTAAGGCACCGGAGGAGATCGACGACTTGCTCGCACCCGAACTCGGCGGTGACGATCCTATTTTCGGTCGCATCACACGCCTGAGCCTGAAGGACTACCTTGATGCGGGCAAAGTTGAGAAAATTCAAAAAGGTATTCAAAGGTCGAATACAGGAATGACTGTCATCTACGGCCCTGCCGCGCTGCTCTGTTGCGAAGCACCCGATCTTGTCGTCTACGCAGACATGGCTCGCTGGGAGGCGCAAGTCCGTCAACGCGACAATAAAATCAGCAATCTCGGCGTCGACAACAAAGAACTCAAGGCTTCTCTACAATACAAGCGCAGCTTCTTCATCGACTGGCGCGCCTGCGACAAACTCAAGCGCGCGACTTTCGATCAGTGGGACTACCTGCTTGACACCTGTGCCGAGGGCGAACCAAAGCTCATTACGGGTGACGCCTTCCGCGCTGGCCTTGAACAGGCCACCAAGCAACCGTTCCGTGTAGTTCCTTTTTTCGACCCTGGCGTTTGGGGTGGTCAGTGGATGCGCGAGATCTGCCAGCTCCCGAAGGACAAGCCGAACTACGCATGGTGCTTCGACTGCGTGCCGGAAGAAAACAGTCTCCTCCTCGGTTTTGGTGAAACGCGCGTGGAGATCCCATCAATCAATCTCGTATTCCGTCATCCCGATGCACTACTCGGAGAGCCCGTCCATGGGATGTTCGGCGCCGATTTCCCGATTCGCTTCGACTTCCTCGACACGATGGAGGGTCAGAACCTAAGTCTTCAGGTGCACCCCACAGTGGACTACGCTTACGAGCACTTCGGCCTGCGCTACACGCAGGACGAAAGCTACTACATCCTTGATGCCGGAGAAAACGCCGAGGTCTATCTTGGCCTCGCCGACGATGTCGACCCCGAAGCGATGCTCGCCGACCTCAAGACCGCATCCGAAGACCCCAGCAAGCCCTTCCCTGATAAAGAACACGTAGCGCGTTTCCCCGCGAAGAAGCACGACCACTTCCTCATCCCTGCGGGCACCTGCCACTGCTCCGGCTCCGAAAGCATGGTCCTGGAGATTAGCCACACGCCCTACATCTTTACCTTCAAGATGTGGGATTGGGACCGTGTCGACCTCAACGGACTGCCCCGCCCGATCAACCTCGAGCGCGGCACAGTCAACATCAAGTGGGAGCGCAACAAGACCTGGGCCGCCAAACATCTGGTCAACCGCAAGATCCTCGTAGCCGAGGGCGACGGCTGGCGCGAGGAACACACCGGCCTCTACGAAAGCGAGTTTATCGAAACGCGCCGCCACTGGTTCACCAAGAGTGTCGAACACGATTCCGGGGGCCACAGCGTCAACGTGCTCAACCTCGTCGAAGGCATCGAAGCGATTGTCGAAAGCCCGACGGGTGCCTTCGAGCCCTTTATCGTTCACTACGCCGAAACTTTTATTGTCCCCGCCGCTGTGGGTGCCTATACCATTCGGCCCTACGGCAAAAGCGAGGGCAAGGAATGCGCCACGCTGAAGGCCTTCATCCGTATCCGCGCATGAGCGACTCCCCTTCCATCTACCTCGGCATCGACTGTGGTGCGACCACCACAAAGGTCGGAGCCATTGATACCGACGACACCCCGATCACCCGGGAGCTAAGGCAACGGCCTACACGTGGCGAAGAAGGTGCCGGGGCGATCATCGAGGGTTGGGTTGCCAATGCAGAAGGCTTTATCAAAGAGCAGTCTCTCGACTGGTCTCGGGTAGCGGGTGTAGGTCTTGCCATCCCGGGGCCTTATCTCAGCTACGGAGTCCTTGGGAAACAGGCCAACCTACCTCACTCACTTGAGGGCTGGCGCTTTCTCGATGATTTGACAGCCGCGATTCAAGCGAATGCAGGTCGCGCCATCCCCGTCACCACGGCCAACGACGGGCAGCTCGCCGGCCTCGGTGAGGCGCGCCCAATTCAGGCAGAAACGCCCGGTTCGGTGCTCATGCTTGCGCCCGGTTCGGGTCTCGGCTGCGCCTTCGTCCATGCAGATGGCAGGCTCCTCGAAGGCGATAACAACGCCGCAGCGATTCTAGCGCACATGCCCGCCCCTCATGCTGCACTCGGCCTCCCCGCGTTTCCCTGCGGCTGTGGCCGCACATGGGGCTGCTTTGAAGTCTACACCGCGATTGCCGGGCTTCCGCATCTGATTCAGGCCTGCCTGCCGGATCATCCCGACCACCCTTTTGCATCGCTGGATACGATCACCAAAAAGGAATCACTGCAGCTGCGTGGACTTGCCCAACAAGGCGATGCGCTCGCTCTTGACGTCTTCAACATTCAGGCGCGTGCAATGGGTTATGCAGTAGCAACGGGTGCAATGGCCTACGACCCCACTCACATCATCATCGGCGGTGGGCTGATGGATCCAGAGTCGACGACACCACGGTTTCGTATTCAATATATAGATACAATTCGGAAGACCGCTGAAGAGGTAAGCTGGAGTTCTGTTGAACAACTCCATTTTCACGAAGCACGATTAGGCGAACTCTCGCAGGCCATCGGAGCAGCTCTACTGGCCCGTAGTTTCGCTTAGCCCTCATTGTTCACAAGGGGTGTAGTATTTGCTGATTCTCACTAAGGAAGGTCGGCCATGATCCTCGGGGAATGAAGAGGGTGTTGATTTGTGAATATTCGGACCTGATTTCGGCTGACTTTGACCTCGAAAATAAGTTTTCCCTGATGGATGGGCAAGGCAAAGCAGGGTGGATGTATTTTAGAGAGGTGGATTTGTAGGAGGTCGTAGGGCCTCGGTCTTGCTACTAAGGCCAAGCCTGAAGATTTTTCCAGACCCGTGCGAAATCATCCTGATCGGGGCACCCCTGAGGCGACTCGAAACGGATAGCCGGAGGCTGGTTTCACTATGGCGGCGATTTTGAAGAGCTTCAGGCGGATCGTGGCGCAGGCTGTCGTGGTAGTTCAAATCTTCGTATCTGATCGCCAAGGCTCCGCTGCGCTGGCGCAGCAACTCCTCTACGCTGTGTTCGATCAGATCTGGATCGCGTTCGTCGCGGAAGCAACCAGCCAGTGCCCGGATCGTTCCGGTGCGTAACTCCAGCTCGCGAAGCAAAAGTGCGCCCTGATCAAAACCGCCTACTTCAATAAATTTGGCAGAGCCATACTTAATGGAGCCCAAAAGGTGATCAGTAGCAAGGCCCCAATCATGATGATTCCGAAATGAACAGGATTAATACCGAGAGAAAATCGCAAGGCAGGGATGAGCACCGATATACCTTTTCAAAATGCGCGAACCAATCCGTAATAAAGGTAAAGTGAACCCTCGAATCTAACTTAGTTTCAAGCGATCAACCCTTTGCTCCAGAATCTCTCTGTAGCCTTCTTTGGCCCCTTCTGAAAGATAGCTACTACCGAGCAACTCTCTCCACTTGGGAAGTGCTGCACTCAATCCGTTCAGAATGGTCTCAATTTGGTTTTCGCTGAGACCCAACCTCTCGTTGCAAAAATAACTCAGCCACAGCTTCCGCGTCAGATGCTTCTTTTTGCCGCTAATAGGCAAAGCACTCTCCTCTTTGGCTCCACCCAAGACCAAAGTGGAATTTAAAAAATCATAGCCTGGTGCCAGCGACACGACTCCACCGCGATGCCACAGCGAAAAATTCTTCAAATGCATGTCCTCGTTTCCCGTAAGGAAACAGAAGAGTAAGCGCTTAGCCAACTTGGGCTTCTCGAGCGCCGGGAATGTACAGAATCTTTCGACCAGCTCAGCGACCCTTTCCAATGAACTATCATACTTTGTATCTCGATTCGCACCAATCAGTTGGGCGAAGTCTTCAACATGCACCCTCTCCGAGCGTCCTACCCGGTCATAGCGCTTCACAAAATAGACCCAACTATCGTCTACCGCCCGAAGAAGACCGTGAGCAGGAACATCGATACCTGCTGTGGCAGCCATCCTCATTGTGAGTGCTTCGTTGGCGGGAACTTCCTCAAAAGTCGGTGGGTTGGGTTTGAGAATAAACTTCCCTGCGCTATCAACCAATTCGATCGATTGCTTACTAATTCGCAGAACCGCTGAAAGTTTCGGCTGAACTCCTTGTATCGACATCTTGTCCGCACGCATACGAGCCTGCTTGATCTGCTCTTCTGCAGAATATTCCAATGCGTGCAGACCCGCCAACCGAGGATGCATCATCTTCAGACCCGCTTCCGAATACAGCTTCCCTTTGGGTGCGGGCTCCAAAGTGATCGGACAACTAGTCATGATGGCCAGCCTCCTCTTCAGACGACTCTTTAGCTGGACGGACCGAAAGGGAGCCAACCAGATCCTCGCCAACAATCATCAATTGGCCAAAAAGGTCGTAACGATCGAGCTTGTGGATGCGCAGCAAAGCTTCCAGTTGAAGGCCTTCCGGCAAGAGGCCATCAAACAACGGTGGGAAGGTTTTGAATAGATAAGGCTGTGTCTGCTTAGGCATCGTCAAGGAAACAGCCAATCCAACGTAGTTCGGCAGATAAGAAAACCGCCACGAATCATCACCCTCCTCTTCCAAATACCCAGCGAGTTGCCCCTGTTGGTAGACCTCAGCACGGCGCCCGATAGACCTTTCATCCGCACTCATTCAGAAGCCCTTCTCCGAGATTTCCATTCCTCAACAAGTGGCCCGTTCGGCTCCAGTTCAAGATTAAGGGAACTAAGCACAGACTCCAAGTTTCTCCAAGTAGTCCTACCTGTTCCAGCCTCAATATCCTGCACCACGAAGCGACTCACTCCAGCCAACTTGGCGAGCTCAATTTGCGTCAGACCGGCTTTCTTTCTATGGAAAACGATCAGCGATCCTATATCTGAAGCGCGCATGGTATTTCAGGCTTACTGGGTTAACTCCGTATCAGAATCTAAGAAGATCTAAATTTATCAAGTATATTGCATGTTATTACATGCATATTTCTAGATAAATTAGGAATCGAGGCTATTTTTCCTAATATCCAGCCAGTTTCGCCTGCTATATCAGGCAAAATTAATCGAAATGGGATAACCTACCTCAATGGCAAATCCGAGAGGGTATCTGTTTACACTACCAGAGAGGCATTATTGAAGGTTGGTCGAACCTCAGGACTCAAATATGATTCCTACTTCCCCAACAGGCAAAGCTCAAACACCAGCCTAAAACAACACAAGCCTCTCATAAGAAGAGCTTTACGTATATAAACCAGGAGATCGAAGTCCCTAAATCCTTGAAGTATCGCTTTGCTATTGTCGTCGGTAGATCAGGGAAAATACTTCGAAGCAATATGCCAACAAAGCCCTCAAAGAAACTCACACTTCACGATCATCTTTCTCGCCTCAATCTGAAGCGCGCCGAAAAATTACTCGGCCAAGATGCGAAGCGCCTGCTTAGCGAAGGGCGTCAATACGAGATCAATATCTCACAACAGGTGAAACTGGGGCGCAAACGCATACAGATACGCTTTCCAGAAGCAATCGGCGGAACACGAACTGCGGTCGTCACGCTCGACCTCTCGGAGCACAAACGTAACCGGCTCCAAATCACCTGCACTCATTGCGAACAGGAGAGCGAACTCAAAGGTGCTGTAATCGGCCTAATCTTGGAAAACAAACTCGAACTTGGCCTCTCCATTCCTCCGGGTGAAGAACCCGCATTTGAAACACTCGATCCAAAAGCGCTCAGGGCCTATGCCCTCGTCCAGCGTGAAAAGCGAGCGAGAGAGGAGCGGATGAAAATCACCAGTCAAGACCCGAGCACCCCGTGGACTGACTACACCATCTACAATTACCAATCCGGCAAAACCTACCGCGCCGCGCTTCGCAGCTTTGAGCCCGGCGATGCCTATTGCAGTTGCCGCGATTTCAAGACGAACCAGCTCGGCACCTGTAAACACCTCATCAAGCTAAAGGCCTACGTCCGTCGAAAATTTTCTGCCGAACAACTTGCTGAACCCTATGTTCAGCATGAGTTTGCCGTGGCTCTCGACTACGGAGAAACCATCACCCCTCGCCTACTCCGTCCTGAAAAACCAAAGCTATTCACCAAAACACGGACTCGGCTCAAAGCATACGCCTCACTTCCCAATCCGGCAGCACCCGAAGCCGTTCGCCGTCTGATTGAACTAATTCGCCAAATTGAAGCCGACGGACATGAAGTACGCATCTACCCTGATGCGGAAGAGTGGATTCAGGCGATCTTACTGCGCGACCATCTCGAAACAAAGGCCGCCATCATCCGCGAAAACCCTGAAGAGCACCCTCTTCGAAAATCCCTTCTAAAAACCGAACTACTCCCCTATCAGTTGGACGGTATCGCCTTTGCCGCCGGAGCTTGCCGCGCCATCCTTGCCGATGACATGGGTCTCGGTAAAACCATTCAGGGTATTGGCACAGCCGCTTACCTCAAAGCAGAGGCCAATATCAAGAAAGTCCTCATCATTTGCCCAGCCTCGCTCAAATCACAGTGGCTGACCGAGATCGGACGCTTTTCTGATCTGAGCGCACGCCAGATTCTGGGCTCCGCAGCCGAACGACCTCAGCAATACGCGAGCGAAGCCTTTTTCACGATTTGCAACTACGAGCAAATCATGCGCGACATTCTAAGCGTCGAGTCCTGCAAATGGGACCTCATCATACTCGACGAAGGCCAACGCATCAAAAACTGGGAGGCAAAAACCAGCCGAATTATCAAAGCACTGCGCTCCACCTTTGCGCTCGTGCTCAGCGGCACACCAATGGAAAACCGCATCGATGAGCTCTACTCAGTCGTTGAATTTATCGACGACCAGCGCCTCGGCCCAGCCTATCGCTTTTTCAATCAGCATCGATCAGTCAACGAAGACGGCCGCGTTACCGCCATCGAAAATCTGGATCAGCTGCGTAAGCGCATCGCCCCGATTCTTCTCCGTCGCACACGCGCCGAAGTCCTAGGCGAGCTTCCCCCTCGCACCACCCAAATCGTGCGTATCCCCGCAAAAGAGGAGCAAGCGGAACTTCATGCCGTCCATGCGCAAACCGTGGCAGCCATCACCCGGAAAAACTATCTCACTGAGATGGATTTCATCCGCCTGCAAAAGGCACTGCTCATGTGCCGCATGGCAGCGGACAGCACCACACTCGTAGACAAGCAACGCCCTGGCCACTCATCAAAGCTCGAGAAACTCAAAGAGCTGATCGAACAGTTGACCGCAGAGCCCGAGCGTAAAGTCGTCGTTTTCTCCGAGTGGACGCAGATGCTCGATCTCATCGAAGAGCAACTCGTCGAAGCTCAAGCAGGCTATGTCCGGCTCGACGGAAAAGTGCCTCAGAAGAAGCGGCAGCAGCTCGTTAAAACCTTCCAAGGAGATAGCGACTGCCGCTTCATTATCATGACGAATGCAGGCTCGACGGGTCTGAATCTCCAAGCAGCTGACACCGTCATCAACGTCGATCTTCCCTGGAACCCCGCTATCCTTGAGCAACGCATTGCCCGTGCGCACCGCATGGGCCAAAAACGCCCCGTCCACGTCTACGTGCTCGTCACGGAAGACACCCTTGAGGAACGCTTACTCGATACGATTTCGGCTAAAAAAGAACTCGCCAGCGCAGCAATCGATATCAATTCAGAGATTGATCGAGTCGACATGGAAAGCGGTATCGAAGAACTCAAGCGAC
The DNA here is from genome assembly GCA_038744685.1 of Verrucomicrobiota bacterium. Lineage (NCBI taxonomy): Bacteria > Pseudomonadati > Verrucomicrobiota > Verrucomicrobiota bacterium. The sequence continues at coordinate 25,786 of JBCDMB010000001.1, read as the reverse complement.
GACTCGAAGTGCTCCTCGGATCTGAGCCACACGCAAATGTTGATGAAAGCCAACAACGCGAAACGGAAGCAGCCCTTCAGACTCGACGTAGCGAACTCGCCGCTAGCGGAGGACAAATGCTCAGCGCCACCTTCGCATTTCTCGAAAAGCTGCAGCCTAGGCCTACAAGTAAAGAAGCCATCGAAGCACAAAATGCATTGCAGAAACAATTTGCGGAAGGGCTCAGTCAATGTGTCACCCGAGACGAATCTGGCCGTCCAACACTGCAATTGACACTTCAAGACGAAGACAGCCTTCAAAACCTTGCGGCCAGTTTCGCAAGGTTCGCTTCGCTGGCCCAGACGCCGCCATCAAGCCAACAACGAGGAGCTACAGAATAAGCGGAAACGGCATACCACGAATTCAAGTAGCTAGCACTCGTTTTCAAACGCCACACGCATTCGCTCTATCTCGCCACGACTGATTCCCATCCTCTCTGCGATAGAATCCCAGCCGGCAACCGCCTCTCGGATCTCCTTGATGTAAGTATCCTGCTCCCGCTCTGAGAGTCGGAAATAATGCCCCACCGACCGAGCCAAATCCAGATCGCAGGCATTACTAACTTCGTCGATATTCAAAGCCAATCCTACAGCCCAAGGCTGCGGATTGAGATCGTAGGCCAGTGATAGTTTCCAACCAGATTCCCCAAGCAGAAAACCATGGTTTCGCAGATGATCATCCGTGTTATGTATGCAAATATTAAACACGATTCGCTTCCATAACTCTATAAGATCTGCCTCCACATTAGCACCATAGCGCTCGATTAAATCAACCAAGTCCAGATAGCTCGCCCCGGTTTTCGCTCCGTCCCCATCTTGATAGCCCAACAGGCACATTGCCGAAGCAAAATGCACTCGCCTCTGCCCCTGCCGATCAAAGCGCTGGCTCAGAAAAGTATGACCGGCTCCCGAAAATTTTTCCACTCTGGCAGACGCGACATTGAGTCCAGCCCCATGAGCAAGCTGCGTGACCACGCCCTCCCATGCGCCGACATCGTATTCGTCGTTGCGGCTAGGGAACTTTGCCACCCACAGATTGCCTTCGGGATCCAGCACACTGGCCTTAGGTCGCGCACCTCCGAGAGAAGTCCCCGGAGCGAGCAGCATTTGCAGCCATTGCACATAATGCGGATCTTCCGAATCTGCCGCTTCAAAGTTAAGAGACGCCTGCTCCAACTCTCGAAGCATATGCATTGGAGGCACTGAAAGCGCTTCATCTTCGGCGAGAAAAGCGCCATCCAAATCCAACTTGAAGCGTAAACCGCCCATTCGGCAAGTGTCAGCAGCTGCGAGCACATAGTCTGACTCATACAAACTCCTTGGCTCTTTCTCTAAGGCTGCTCGACGCTGAATCAACAACCGCCCCCAGCGATCCGGAGCAGAGTCAGTCAAAAGACCAAATGCACTAGACGCATCGGGATATTGACGCCCTTGGACCAATTGCAGACGAGGATCAAGCAGCATAGCGTCTCCCTGCTTCAACCATTCCTGCTCATACTCAAATGCAAGCACCTCCTCCCCACGCACCACGGAGCGATGCATCACCCCCATCAAGGCGGGCTTCTCCAACCACACCCAATCCGCATAAACATAGATCGGTGGTCGCTCAGCCATTTAAGGCCTTTCGCCGAGGAGCCCTTTTCTTTGTAACCAGATCCAAATCCTGAAGTTTACGACCCATTTGATCATCCAAAGCCAATAGTCCGAAATCAGCCTCCAAGCCTAACACTCGGAGCACTTGAAAGTAACTCCCCATTGCCACATTGGGATCCCCCAATTCTATCTTGTGCAACGTCGCCCGACTGATACCAGAGCGCTCCGCCACCAATGTAGCCGAAAGGCGGCGACGTAAACGGGCCAACTTTAACCGCTCACCGAATTGAGTGAATTGGCGGCGTTGACGAGGAAGCAAATTCACTGAACGCTGCATAATGCTTATAAAAAACGACAAAAATAGGTATATTGTCAATTTTAATAAACATTATAATCAATTCTCCTCTCCTATCGAATAAGATTCAGCGATTCCAAAGCTACGAGACAAAGATACGGCACAACGCTCACAGCAGCGTGGTCGGGATGACTGGATTCGAACCAGCGACCTCTGCGTCCCGAACGCAGCGCTCTGCCAGGCTGAGCTACATCCCGTTAGAAGCAGGACCGAATCAGACCTCCCGCGGTATGGCAAGACCGCTTCTGCCGTGGATCATTGCCCGAAATCCAGATCGAGAAAAATGGGGCGGTGATCGGTGCCGACCCGCCAGTAGAAAGAGTCTAGGATCTTACCCTCCGCGCCTTTTACACAACGAGACAAATCAGTGGACGCCAGAAAAAAGTCCACGCGCTCATAACGGTCGAATTTCTCGTAGTGGTAGGTCCACTTTTCGCCGCGTGAGTCAAAGGCGTCGATCATCCGTGTAATCTGTGTGTCGCCGCGATTGGCGAATCTCCTCAGGGAGGCGCTATCCCGGTGATCGTTGAAGTCTCCGACCACTAGAAAATATCCGTCCCCGTTCGGAAACTGCTCGAGAATGCGGTCACGAGCCGCCCTCGCCTCCTTTTCCCTGCGTTCTCTCGAGTCTGGATCTGAATCATTGTCCGTTAACCGGCTCTTGAGATGAACGACAAACAAGCTCCAGAAATCCTCTCCATTCTCCTGTTGAGGAAACACCACTTCGAGAAGCCCGCGCTTCATTTTCATCCGCTCTCCAAAGTAGGGGAAATCCATATCCCTGTGTGGAATCACCTCAAGTGGCTCGATTTTCGAAAGAACCGCAACATGACGCTCCTCATCTTCTCCCTCCATCAGGATCATATAGGGGAAAACCTGTCCCTCCTTTTCCAAATCCTCCTGAAATTCCCTGAGCAGAAGGCCAGGACCCATCTCCTGGACTGCGAGAATATCGGGGTTAATTTCTAAAACCGCTCTTCTCAGTGCAGCCTTTTCGACTTCAGGCTTCGGATAGTCCTTCACCCATCGATTGTCTACCCTCCGGTCCATGATGAGATAGTTTTGTAAATTCATGGAAGCGACACGGATTTCCCCTGCGCCTGCGATGGAACCGAAGACTATAAGCAGAAAAATGTGTTTCAGAGGTCCTCTCACCACCTCTCGCTTCCCCCATCGGGATCGGTATCGGTATCGAGTCCATTACATTCCTCTTTAACGGCATAGCCTCGCTTCCCCAATCGGCTCAGCATTGCTACCATTCGATCCAGATCAACCTTCAGCTCATTGCTTTCCATCTCACTCAACGCCTCTCCAGCGACAAGGACATCCTGGATTGCTGCGCATTCAAGTGCAGACCCTCTCGCGATCTCGAAGAATCTCCTTCGATCAGGCTCAGTAGCCTTGCCGTTACCCTCGGCGATATTCAGAGGAATCGACTGGCTCGCCCTCAGCCACTGATCTCGGGCGTGACGGTGAAGGCCATTCAAATTATTAGAATAGCCAAAAACTCGGGAAACGTAGAGAACTGCCAATCTGTAAACATCCAATTTCTCGTGTCCGAAGCTCATCGTGATTCGATTCTGGAGGTTCTCCGATTTATTGATGTCGCTCCGCTCGCTACGATACCGATCGCGATGCCGATTCTCTTTACTCAGGCCAACTGTGCACTCTCTTCTTCGGGAGTCTTCGGCGAATCCGCCAATGCCTTCAAACTCTTCTCCCGCTCCCTCAAGGTCGGATGGGAGTAGTGAAAGCGACTATAGCTTGGATGGGGGATCAAGTTACCGAGATTCTTCTTATACATTGCCCGAAGCGCTGAGATAAGCGGTTTAGGCGATCCCATTGCGTCGCGGGCAAAGCGGTCGGCCTCATACTCATGCCTGCGGGATAACCAGTTGAAAAGCGGACTGATCCAGAAAGTCACTAATCCCCCCAGAATGACGAAAAGAAGAAAGGCAGGTACATAACGCGCCATTTCCCCATAGAGTGCGGGACTAAGGTCGAAACCGAACCCGCCAATGAACCAGTCCTGCCCGGAAAGCCATTGCAGGATCCAAAAACCGAGAGCCAAACTTACTGCTGAAACTGCAATCATCCGCGGGATGTGACCTTTTCGGTAATGGCCGATCTCATGGGCCAAAACCGCCTCGATCTCCTCCGGGTTCAGCTGTTCAATCAAAGTGTCAAACAGGACGATTCTCCGAAACCGCCCAAACCCGGTGAAGTAAGCATTGGAGTGGGAAGAACGCTTACTCCCGTCAATGACCTGGATGGTTTTGGCCTTGAATCCAGTGCGATCCGCCAGAGCCATCAGGCGATCATTCAGTTCTCCTTCGTCAAGGGGCTGAAGCTTGTTGAACAGCGGCACGATAAGAATCGGATAGAGAACGAGCATCAGTAGCTGCACTCCAAATACGACAGCAAAGCCGATCAGCCACCAGAACTCCGAGAACCGTGTAGGGATCCAGAGAATAAGAGCGGCCAGCGGGACACCGATCGCGTAGGTAAGCAATAGACCCTTTGCCTTATCAGACCACCAAAGTTTCAAGGTAGTTTTGTTGAATCCAAACGATTCCTCCAATCGAAATTGCGAATACCAATCGAAGGGCAACCCCGGAAGCGACAAGACAAACAAAAGGGTTACAAACACGAGTGCCTGCCCCCAAAGGCCAAATCCAAGCCACCCGGAAAGCAGGTCGTAGAGAAAGGGTAATACCCCAAGCAAAAGCACCAGCGCCAAAACTATCCCGTCGAAGAAAATCTCTTTCCGCCCCAGCCGAGATTTCGCCAACGTGTAGTCGTTGGATTTGTCGAAAGTTTCCCGATCGAAAACACCCTTAAAAACCGAAGGCAAATGGTGCCGGTTTCGCGCTACATAGTCTGCGTTTAGCCGCTCGAGAAAGAACTCAAAACAGACTTTCAAGGTAAGAATCACAATTACCGCCAAGAGTATAACCGTCATCTCCCGTACTGGAGTCTGTTGCGGAAAGATTTGCAAGAAAGATGGGAGACTGCTTGTTTTCGTAGTCTCAAACCGCTTTATTTACCGTTTATGAGCAAAAAAAACGAAGAGGAAATTTCCTATGAGGAAGCCTTCGGGAAGCTTCAGGAAATCGTCTCCCGGCTGGAGGAAGATGAGCCCGACCTCGACCATTTGGTGCGCGATTATGAGGAGGGTATGGCACTGCTCAAAACTTGTCACGAACGCCTGAATGAGGCGGCTCTCCGTATCGAGAAAGTTGCCGATGACGAAAAAATGTCACTTGAGCCATTTGAAAGAACCTCCTCCCCAACAGAGGCCAGTTAACCCGAGTGCCCCAGAACGCCAGTGAATAACGACAGCATTTTGGCCAGGATTCAGGGTCCTGCTGATGTAAAGGAATTGGAAAAAGACCAACTCGATGAGCTGGCAACAGAGATCCGAAAACGGGTGATCGAGGTCACGGCTGCCAATGGCGGCCATATCGGACCTAACCTTGGCGTGGTTGAGCTCAGTATCGCGCTCCACCGGGTATTCGACACGCCTACTGATCGCTTTGTTTTTGATGTCTCTCACCAAGGCTATGTCCACAAACTCCTAACCGGCCGAAACGATGATCAATTTACCAAAATCCGGAAAGCGGGCGGCTACAGCGGCTTTCTCAACCGGTCCGAGAGCGAACATGATTGTTACGGAGCGGGCCACGCGGGCACTGCCCTTTCGGCTGCTCTCGGTATGGCCGCTGCCCGCGATCAGGCCGGAGGTGACGAACACGTAGTGGCCATTTGCGGGGACGCCGCGTTCACCTGTGGCATCACCCTGGAAGCCCTCAACAACATCACTGATTCCACGAAACGTTTGGTTGTAATTCTCAACGACAACGAATGGTCGATCGATAAGAACGTTGGTGCACTCTCTCGCTACTTCAATGAGCTGATCACCACGCCTTTCTACAACCGGATCAATGAAGACCTGGAGTCCTTTTTAAAGCGGGTTCCGGGCGGCGATGCTTTGATTCGCCTCGGATCGAAGTGGAAGCGCGAAACCAAGGATTTCTTTACCTCATCCTCTATTTTCGAAAACTTCGGACTCCGCTACATTGGTCCAATCGACGGTCACAACCTGAGCGAGCTGGAGCAGTACCTACTCTTTGCGAAAAATGCGCCTGAACCCCTCGTCTTGCACGTAATTACCCAGAAAGGAAAAGGCAGCGATGTGGCACTCGCCCAACCGGAAAAGTTCCATGGGACTTCGCCATTCGATCCAAAAACCGGCTCTTCCAAACCAGGCTCCGCCAACCCGCCTCCCAAGTACCAGGACGTTTTAGGAAACGCCGTCGTGGCCCACTGTAAGAAGGACAAAACAGTCATCGGAATTACTGCCGCCATGCCAAGTGGAACGGGGTTGAACCTGTTACGAGATTCGCTTCCTCAGCAATATTACGATGTGGGCATTGCTGAAGAGCATGCAGTGCTTTTTGCAGCGGGAATGGCGACTAGCGGAATGCATCCCGTATGCGCAATTTACTCGACCTTTTTGCAGAGAGCCTTCGATCCCATCGTTCACGACATTTGCCTGCAAAATCTACCCGTCCTTTTCTGTATGGACCGCGCTGGTCTCTCTCCTAACGATGGCGCAACTCACCACGGGCTGTTTGACATTGCTTACGTCCGAAGCATTCCCCGAACCGTGATTATGCAGCCTAAGGATGAAGATGAGCTTACCGACATGATAGCGACGGGCTTGCATCACCAAGGCCCCGCCTTCATCCGCTACCCTCGTGGAAACGCAGAGGGCGTTCCGATCAAAGAAGAACCCAAGATCCTTGAGATTGGAAAAGCCGAAGTTCTTCGGAGAGGTGAAGAGATTCAGATCTGGGCTTTGGGCCCAATGGTTCACGAAGCAGACATTCTCGCTTCCCGAGTGTCTGAAGTGACCGGCTTCCGTGTAGGCGTTGTGAATGCGCGGTTTGCCAAACCCCTCGATCGCAAACTTCTCGGTGAGCAAGCCGCTTCCGCAAAGCTCTTTGTGACTCTTGAAGATCACGTCCGATCAGGTGGATTTGGTTCGGCTATTCTAGAAACGCTCTCGGAGTCGGGACACACCTTACCTGTGGAAAGAATCGGTTGGCCGGACCGTTTCGTTGACCACGGAAATTCCGACTCCGATCTTCGGGAGGCGAACGGACTTGGTCCAAACGATATGCTCGATGCTGTGCTTCGCCGGTTAGAGAAAATGGTTCCGGACAGGGAAGACTCAGATGACATGCCCGAAAACCCAGTTAAGGATAATCTCTCCGATGAAGGTGCATTACAGACCGAACCGGAGCAGGAGCAACCGCTGACCGGAAGCTGAACCGATTCTGGTATTTTGGTTTTACACGAGCGGGATCCCGTCATGTGTAGCTAGCCGAAAGAACCCGTATTCTGCCATGACACCTGTAGACCGAGATAAACGAGCGGGACTTCTATTTGGTTCTTTCGCGGCAGACGCCCTTTCCCTTGGAGTCCATTGGATTTACGACACCGATGAATTGGAGGGCAAATTCGGATATGTGGATCAGTTTTACGCGCCTGGGAAAGACTCCTATCATCCGAATAAGGAAGCTGGGGCGCAAAGCCACGTAGGTGATCAAGCACTCCAACTCGCTCAGTTCCTGAACAACAATCGCTCTTGGAGCGGAGAGGCTTTTTTCCGCGATTGGACCACTTTGTGGGCGGACTACAACCACTATTTTGACCATGCAACCAAGACGGTTTTGGAAAACATCCAAAACGGCCTGGGTGTCTATGAAGCGGCGAGCGAATCAAGGGAATTGGCCGGGCCTGGCAGGATAGCCCCTCTGGTGGCCTTTCTTTTCGAAGAGTCTGAAGAAGTGGTCGTGAAAGCCTGCGTTGAGCAGACGGTTCTGACCCACAATTCCCCGGAAACTTTGGAAGCTACCACTTTTCTGGCGTCGGCAACCCACCGTCTGGGAAAAGGTGCTCCGCTTACGGATACTTTAAAGGAGACCGCGCCGCAGTGGGCCTTCGAAAAGGCTGAAAGCGTTCAGGATCAAGAGGCCATCGAAGCCATTGGAAAACTCGGTCAATCGTGCACCACTCCTTCTGCCTTACCCGCGGTCATCTACCTCGCCCTTCGCCACGGTGAAGACCTTCCGAAAGCCTTTTCTGAAAACGCAATGGCGGGGGGCGACAATTGTGCCCGTGCCCTTGCACTGGGAATGCTCTTAGGCGCAGCGCACGGGATCGAGAGAATCCCACCGCAGTGGATAGAGAACCTCACCTCAAAAGGAACACTGAAGTCTCTTTTGAAGTGATCTTTTAGGTATTGCACTCTCACGCTTTGCTTCCTTGTGGGCCTGCAGGCGCTCGCAGGAGCACCCTAAAAAGGCACAACCCAAAGAAGAGGAAGGACCGCCTTCTAGAGCCCTTAAGAGAAAACCTTGTTCAACGTCTCTCAAAATGAGAACCTCCTGCCCAATGCCACGTAAATCAAAGAAGGAAGAGGACGAAGGACCGAAGAAAAAATCCGTCTACTCGCTCAAGCTTGACGACTCGGAGCGCGACAAGCTGAGAGAGATTCTTGAGTCGGGTCCTTACTTTGACTTTACGGTCGAGTATTCCGATTTCGCCTACAAGGGGGATGGTTTTAACGTGGTTTGTTACCAAAGTGGAAAAGTCGTGATTCAAGGTAAAGGAACCGAAGACTTTGTTCGAGATGTTCTGGAGGCTCAGGTAACGGGTGACCCGCAGCTCGGCTACGACGAAGTCCATCACCCGGAATGGTTCGAGCCTCATGCAGGACTTGACGAGAGTGGAAAAGGAGATCTGTTCGGCCCGCTAGTCGTTGCCTGCGTAATTGCTGACGGTTCGGCAGTCCGAACCTGGATGGACAACGGGGTTCAGGACAGCAAAAGCATCTCCTCGGACAACCGGATCCTCGCTCTGGACAAAGAGATTCGCAAAACCACTGGCGTCACGATCAAAACCCTTTTTGCCGGGATGCCCAAATACAATGCCCTGCACGGTAAGTTTGGTTCCAATACGAACCGCCTGATGGCTTGGATGCACGCGACTGCCCTGAAAGAAGCTCTGGAAACCCAGCCAGTCGAATGGGGAATGCTCGACCAGTTTACCAAACAACCGCTGGTTCAACGTAATCTGAAAGGGCTGAATTTTGATCTCCGTATGATGCCCCGCGCCGAATCCGATCCAGTGGTCGCCGCAGCCTCAATCGTCGCAAGAGCCGTCTACGTCCGGCAGATGAAGAAACTCTCTGAGGAAGCCGGCTTGGACCTCCTTCGGGGCGCGAGTGCTCAGGTAAAGCAACAGGCCGTGGAGCTTGTGCAAAAGTTTGGAGCCGAGGAGCTCGAACGTTTTGCCAAAACCCACTTTAAGACCGCTTCGGAGGCGGTGGAATTGGCGGGAGGTTGATCGCTTCGAAGACGAACGTTTAACTCTAGACTCTCAACGCTGAACATTGAAAGAGATGCAACTTCGCTCTAAGTTTAGAGTTGGAAGTTCAACGTGTAAGGTTCGCGCTTTTTAGACTTTAACATGACCGCAGACGCACCCCGCAACTTTTCTCCCGATCCGTTCCCGTATCACCACCAGGTTGAGCTACGGGTAGATCGTCTGACCAACCTCGGTGCCGGAGTTGGGCGGGTGAATGATTGGGTGGTGATGGTTCCCTACGCTCTTCCGGGCGAGTTGGTGCGGACACGCATCTACCGCAATCGTCCGAACTTTTCTGAGGGTGACTTGATTGAAGTTCTTGAACCCTCCCCTGATCGAGTAGAACCAAGGTGTGATCTGTTTGGCACCTGTGGAGGTTGCCAGTATCAACAGTTGGCTTATCCGGCCCAGCTGGAATGGAAACAGGAACAGGTCAGAGAGGTTTTCGAAAGAATTGGAGGAATCACCGAAACCATTAATCTGCCAAAGCGTTCGCCCAAAGAGTTTGGATATCGCTCAAAGATCACACCGCATTTCCAGAGGTGGCAGGATGGAGGTCGGTTCCCTATCGGCTTCCTCAAATTTGGTCAGAGGGGCCGCATTGTCGATGTCCCTCATTGCCCAATTGCTACAGATGCGATCAACGAAAAGCTTCCGGAGGTCAGGCGGATTTCCCTAACCACTCCTCCTAAAGGAAAGAAGCGTAAAGGTGCTACGCTTCTTCTCAGAGATGTGATGGAAGGCGTGGAAACCGATGCGAAGGCACTGGTGACCGAGCGCGTGGGAAACATCGTTTTCCAGTTTAAAGCGGGCGAGTTCTTCCAAAACAATCCCTTCATTCTCCCTGACTTTGCTAATTACGTAGGTGACCAGGCCTCCAAAGGGTCACGCTATTTGATCGATGCCTATTGTGGGTCCGGCCTATTCTCCCTTACTGCCGCTTCCCGTTTCGACCGGGTTGTGGGAATCGAAGTCTCCGCGGCCGCGGTAACCCTTGCGGACTCAAACGCCGCCCTCAACCGGATCAAGAATGCAGAATTTCGCGCGGGTGAAGCCGAGGCAATTTTTACGGAAGTAACAGATCTACCCGCAGACGAAACGAGCGTAATCATTGATCCCCCTCGTCGAGGTTGTGACGAGCAGTTCCTTCATCAGCTCATTGCCTATTTGCCCCGTAGAATCGTCTACGTATCCTGCGATCCAGCAACCCAAGCGCGCGATCTCAGAATCCTCACTGAATCCGCCTATCGAATCGAGGAGATCCAGCCCTTCGACCTGTTCCCCCAAACGCGGCATATTGAAAACGTGGTCACTCTGTCGAGGTGACCAAATAGCTACTGTGAAGAATCCCAACGTTACCGAATCTGTTTGAAGATCACCTATTTTCATGCATGAATTCATGCATGGCTACAAAGACAATTACGTTAGAAATTGATGCTTATGACAAGCTGCGCCGAGCTAAGAGAGGCCGTGAGTCGTTTTCCTCTGTGGTGCGGCGAGCTACCTTTACCCCGGAGTTATCAACCGGTGAGTCGATCCTCGAAGATGCGACAAGACTAATGTCTTCGAGAGATGGAGTGAAGAATACTCAAGAGGAATACTGGAAAAAGGTAGCTGCTTTCGAAGCCGAAAGCCATGTTCCGTCACCGAGTCCATGGGATGATCAAAAATGATCTTAGATACCTGTTTTTTGATCGACCTGCACAAGGAAATTCGACGTCGCAAACCAGGAATCAGCCAAAGCTTCCTCGAAGAGCATCGACAGACCCCTTTTGCCATATCGGAAATCACCGCTATCGAGTTCCTCGAGGGTTTCGAGGATCCAAAAGACGGAGAGCGCTTCCTGAGTCCCTTCAGGAGGGTTAGTATCGATTCAGTCGTCACCGATCAGGCAGCAACGATCAGACGCTCACTCCGTCTGTCCGGGTCGATGATTGGTGACTTCGACATATTGATCGCTGCTTCAGCCATGGCACTCGCACTTCCAATCGTCACGAAAGACGAAGATCACTTTTCTAGAATCCCTGGCCTCAAGATCATCCTGTATTGAAGAAAAACCTGCCCCAAAGGGTCATCGGTCTCACTGTAGACGCTGCAAACCCAGGATTACTTTTCGACATTCAGAGAATGGTCGCCTATGCCATTGTAACCAATGAAGGATACCAAAGTTTCCGTTCTCGGTCTGGGAATCATCGGCTCTGTCTGGACCAAGCACTACGACGATGCAGGCGTTCTTGCTGCCTCGTGGAACCGCAGCCCCAAACCCGAGAGTCCACTCTGGGAAAAGGATCCTGCAGATGCGGCTGCAAAGGGCGACGTCATCCATCTTTGCGTTTTTGATCCTCCTTCAGTTAGGGAAACTTTGGAACGAATCAACCCCACGCTAGGGCCTGAGAAAACCGTCGTCCAATCGACTACCATTGATCCCGAAAGTGCCGAGAAATTTGCTTCGATGGTGAGCGAAACAGGTGCCTCTTACGTGGAAGCGCCGTTTACGGGTAGCAAACCTGCAGCGGAGGCCAAGAAGACCGTCTTTTTTCTTGGAGGCGGTCCCACCGTTGTATCAAGAGTCGATCCGACCCTCGCCCTACTTTCCCGTAAATGCTTTGTCTTCGAAAGTCCGCGGCAGGCGGCAACCATTAAACTCGCAATGAATCACCAAATCTCGGCGATCACCGAGGCTCTCTGCGAAGGCATTTCCTGGGCACGCAGTGCCGGGCTATCGGACGACCAATTCTTTGACGTTCTCCGCGAGAATGTGGCGTGGTCGGGAGTTGCAGGCCTGAAAGAGGACAAGATCAAGAACATGGATTTCAGCCCACAGTTCTCGCTTCGAAATATGCAGAAAGACCTTCGTCTTGCTGAAGAATGCTCCCCTTTTCACCTTCCCTCCCTCTCTCTTGTCAAGGAACGGCTTACCGAAGCATTAGAGGCCGGAATGGGAGATGACGACTTTGTTTCCCTTCTTCGTCTTCTTCCGTGATCGAACGTATCTTCACCGGTTACGAGCGGCCGATTCTCCACACTCTACTCGAACATCTGGATCAATTTGATCAACACGGGGTCGTAGACCTTTCACAGACTGTTCTTATTCTTCCGACTCGCAACGTTGGTAGGCGGGTGCGAGAACAGCTTGCAATTCGTGCCGGAGAATCAAACCGCGCCGCACTGAGTCCTCTGACCCTGACTCCCGGCTCACTATTTTCGTCCTTAGCTCCGGAAGAAAAGACCTTTCGACCAGCCAGCCAAATCCTCGCTGTAATTAACGTTCTCGAGAGCCTTTCTTCAGAAGTTCTCCAACGGGCATTTGGAAGGGAGGAATTCGGCGGATTCAACGAGTCTCTCTCGTTCGCTCGAGTATTCCTACACTCTCGTCGAACCCTTGCCGAGGGTCTTTTCGACTGTGCGAGCGTGTCCAGACACCCTTCCATTCCCGACAGAGACCGTTGGGCCGCACTCGCGACGATCGAAGCGAAGTATCGAAGCTTACTGCAAAACGAGCGCTTGTTGGATCCTGACGATTGGGCTGCCGAAATGGCAACCGCACCATCTCCCTGTCCCGAGTGGAAGAGAATCATCGTCGCTGGGACGCCTGATTTTCCAGAAAGAACAGCCGTTTTCCTCCGAAACCTATCCCAAACTGTTCCCGTCGAAATACTCATCCTGGCTCGTCCTGAGGAAGAAGCAGCCTTTGATGACGTTGGCCGACCGCTCGAGAGTTGGTTTCTTAAAAAGTCTATCGAAATACCTGAAGAGTTTCTACACATCGCTACGGATGTGGTCGCTGCCAACGAGAGGATCGCAACACAACTGGTCCGGTATCCCGATTCGCGTTCTGCGGCCGTCTGTGGTGTCGGGCAAGCGGTAGACGGTGATTCGCTCGCATATACCCTTACCTCCCGACGCGTTCCTGCATACAATCCAGCTGGGGTTCCCTTTGTATCGACTCCTCAAGGACGATTCCTACAAATCCTTGAAAGGATCGCCTTCGGAGAAGACCCGGAAGACTTCGCTTCCTGGCTCCGCGACCCTTTCGTTGCGACTTGGGTCGCAAACGAGGGAGAAAGTCTGCCCCGTGAAGAATGGATTCAGGGGATCGACCAAATCCGGGCAGAGAGTCTTCCCGCAACGATCGGTAGCTTTCTTCAGATCCTTAAGGCCCGCGGTGCTAAACCCAAGATTATTGGACTCACCCAAAAGATCCGAAAGATTGCGCGGAAGGTTGGAAACATTTTCCAACTCCTGGAGTCGGAGGAAATGAGAACCCTGCTGACGACTATCGAGCGAGAGGACGGTGTCACCGACTTCGCAAAAAACCTCTTCACGATCCGGGAGGCTTCGCAGCAATACACCCTGAAGTCAGATTCCGCCCTGTTGGGTCAGTGGGCGATCAAGGAAGCACTCCAGTTCTCAATCTATCCGGAACGTCCTGCCGAAGTGATTGAAGTGCTCGGATGGCTTGAGCTCCTTTGGGACGAACATCCTTGGCTGCAGATACCAGATTTTTACGATGGGTCGATTCCCGGCGAAACCGTCAACCAACCTTTTATCCCGGAAGCCCTCCTGAGGGAATTGAGTCTACCCTCCCGCAAACAACGCGATACGCGGGATGCCTACATTTTGAAGACGCTGATCCGTCTCCGGAAAGACGGAGGACGAGTAGACCTATACGTTCCGGGGCGGGACTTGACTGGCAAAACAGTTTCTCCATCGCGCTTTCTCTTCTACACGGATGAACACGACCTTTCGAAACGAATCGCTCTCGTATCCAAAGGTCCAATTCCCTCCGAGGCTCCTACCCCGGCCCCTTCTCTCCTTTTCGACCCGTCAGCAAAAGCCCCTCACTCTTCTTGGCTTTCCGAAATAGATCGGATCTACGTGACCAGCTTTGCCTCCTGGATCCGCTGTCCGTTTACCTTTTATCTGGAAAGGGTCTGTGGAATGACCACCGTCGAACCAGATCGAATGGAGATGGATCCACGCTACTTCGGAACTGCAGTGCACGAGGTCATGCGCATTCTTGATGAGACCTTGATGGATAAGGCTGAGTGGGAGGATTTGGACAAGGTCCAAACGAAAGCAACTGAGCTTCTTGAAAATTGGTTCTCTAGAGTCTTTGGGAGAAAGACCGGCCTACTCCTTCAACTCCAAAAGGAGGCGATTCATAGAAGGATCTCCGCAGCAGTTTCGATTCGTAGAGAAACTCGCATAGAAGGATGGACCCCGATGCACATCGAGTGGAATTTTCGCCCCGAAGGCCTTCTCGAGATCGACGGAATCCCGCTCTCCGGTCAGATCGATCTGGTCGAAGAGAGGGGTGATGAAATTCGTCTTATTGACTACAAAACGAGCGATCAGGCTGAATCTCCATCCAAAGCTCATCTAGAGAATATCGAGAGAAAAAAGCGATTCAGCCCTTCCAGCCTACTCACTATCAATAGCGAACCGGGTTCCGGCTGGAGAAATCTGCAGCTTCCACTCTACGCCAAAGTAATCGCTGAAAAGTATCCTGAACGCCCGATCCGAGTCGCCTACATCCTCCTTCCCAAGGCAGTAACAGAGTCAAGACTTGAAGAATGGAAAGAGTTCTCCTTACAGCTTGCCGAAGAAGCCGTGGAAGCCGCCGAGAAGATTGTCGACCTGTGGAAAAACGCGGGCTTTTGGCCTCCATCTTCGACTTTCGAAAGATCGGACGCGTTTGATTGGTCAGGACCTGAAGGTCGCGAGGCGTGGCAGCAAGGAACCCTTCTCGATCTATCGACATTGGCAACGGAGGGGAAATGATGTTTGAGCGACACTATCGTAGCGGAACGATCCGGAGGTCCCGGCATGATCTCAGGAAGGGTCCGGCTCCGTCCGGACCGGGGTGTTCGTTCCAAAAACGCGGCCAATGAACCCGAATCCACGAGACCATCTTATGATCAGGGCTTCCGCGGGCTCGGGAAAGACCTATCGATTGGTCCGGCGTTTGATCAGTCTGCTCGCGGACGGCGAGGCTCCAGACTCCATCCTCGCTGCTACCTTCTCAAGAAAAGCTGCGGGGGAGTTTCGGGCGAAACTACTTTCTGCCCTCGCGACTGCCGTCGAAGATAGGGAAGCCAGTCAAACTTTGAGCGATGAAATCGGCTGTCCGGGTTGGGGCACTGATGACTACCGCACCCTTCTAAGCTCACTGGTCCGCGATCCCGACCTGCTTCGCCTGAGCACCATCGATGCATTCTTTCTCGAACTGATCGGGCTCTTCCGCTTTGAGCTGGGACTGGGTGCAAACGTTTTTCTCGGTTCGGAAACTGGCGAAGAATTCGAAATACGCGACCTTCTCCGCACTATCTTTACTGCGGCCGAAGAGGACACACGAAAAGCACTCTTCCACTTGGTCGAAGAAGATCGAGGCGACGATTCCGTTCGGAGCTTTCAGGCGGTGCTCGAGGAGTGGATCAAGTCAGCGCTTTCTCTCTATCGTCAATGTCCCGATTCGGAGAAATGGGGAAAGCTTCCGGACGGGCTTACTCTCCCGAAGGTTACACCCGAAGAATGGACGAAACGCTTGAGTCTTTTTACACAGAGGCTCAATGAGGAGTCTATCGCGGAACAAAGTCAGCCAGCGGTTCAAGAACTGATCGCGCATCTGCAGAACTGGGATTTTTCGCCGGTCTTACCGAAAGAGTACGCCAAGTGGATCAAAGCCGGCGCGGTCGATCAGGAGAAGCTCCTCTTGGGGAAGAAAGGATTTATTATCAACCGGAAGAAGATCACCCTCTCACCTTCCACAGGGGAAGCCCTCATCTCGCTTGCGGAAATCTTTTATGCAAACGCCGTCCAGTTGGCGGTGGGCAACACCAAGGGGGCGCACAAGTTTCTTGCTCATTTCGAGACTGAGAATGAAGCCCGTCGGTTGAGTGTGGGTCATCTTCGATTCGAAGATCTCCCTTTCTTGCTTCGCAATCTCGACTCACCGGAAGGCTCTCTTCTCGCCTACCGTCTCGACGCTCGACTCAAGCACTGGCTCCTCGATGAATTTCAGGACACCAGTCGAAGTCAATGGGAGGTTTTGCATCCATTTATCGAAGAGCTTTTCTACGATTGCGAGGAACCTCGAACCTTTTTCTGCGTCGGCGATCCCAAGCAGGCGATCTACGGCTGGCGAAAAGGAGATAGTCGATTATTCAAAGAGATTGCAGCGAAATACAGCGCCTTTGAACCCCGACCACTAGTAGTCGAATCGATCGCGAAAACTTACCGCTGTTCCCCCCCCATTGTTGAGTTTATCAACCAGCTCTTTGGAAGCCGTGAGGCATTTCCCAAGGACCTGAATGAAAACGTGGCCTCCCGATGGCTCGACCAATGGGAACTTCATCAATCGGCCAAGGAGTTTCCTCTAGGAATAGTAGAGGTCGAATCGTTTCCAGACAAAGAATCGCCAGACGAACTAATCCTGAATCGCCTGAGGGCCAACAGCCATCGAAAGTCCGATAGATCCGTCGCCATCCTCTGCCGAACCAATAAGACCGCTGATCATTTCGACGCATTACTTCGTGAAAATGGAATTCCCACCGTTCGGGACGGAGCACTCTCAATCACCCGAGACTTTTCCTCTGGTCGCCTCATCTATGCGATCTTCAATGTCCTACTGTGCCCTGGAAACACGCTCGCTCTTGGAGTGCTCACCAGCAGCTCAGCGGTCTCATCGATCGAGCAGTTCTGCGGAGGCAAAATCAGCCCGCAGTCCTTGAGGAAAAAGTGGGAATCGCTCCCTCTGCCACAGTTTCTCGCTGACTTCGAATCCTGCCTTAGCTCGGGCGGATGGATTGATTCTTCCGAGCACCGTTGCCTCGAGGCCGTGTATACGATTCTTCGGGAGGCTAAGAGCAAGGAAGGTCCGGAACTAAAAGAAATCGTCCAGACGCTGAGCCATTCGAGACTGGAAGATCCTGGGTCCGCATCGGGTGTCCAAATCATGACCATTCACCGTTCAAAGGGGTTGGAATTCGACACTGTATTTCTTCCCGACCTCGCGCCCGGACCCGGTATCGCGCCACACAAAGAGTTATGGGTTAGCGAAGAGGAAGGACGAATTACCGCGGTCCTCGAAAGAGTAAACCAAGACGCACAGGCAATCTTCCCACCATTACGGGAATGGGGCGATAAAGTCGCTGAGGACCGCACCTTTGAGAGCCTCTGCGTTACCTATGTCGCGGCAACCCGCGCGGTTGAAGAACTCTATGTTTATTGTCCGAAAAGAAAGAGCTTCCTTAGTCAATGGATCGAGAAAGCGTTTTCTCCCGATCCAGAGGATGTGCCCCTTGTCAAAATTGGAGAACCGGTAGAATCAACTCCT
Source organism: Verrucomicrobiota bacterium (assembly GCA_038744685.1). Lineage (NCBI taxonomy): Bacteria > Pseudomonadati > Verrucomicrobiota > Verrucomicrobiota bacterium. The sequence continues at coordinate 8,025 of JBCDMB010000001.1, read as the reverse complement.
CCAAAACCCGTTTTCAAGGCACCCCCTGAACCGTCGCCTCCGGTTTTAGAGAAAACACTTTCGTCATCCCTTCGTAGGGACCTTTCTCCTTCTAAGAAGGGTTCCGGTGAGGCCTCTTCCCTCTTTCTTCCCGATAAAATGGCCTTGCTCGAATTCGGCACAAAGGTTCATCGGGTTCTCGCCTCCTTCGAGTGGCCTGCCTCCGACTGGGACCCGAAAACCGCGGATCCAGATGTTCGACCGATTCTTTCCCAAGCCTTCGCTCACGATTCTATTCGTGAACTCCTTAGTCGACCGCAAAACCCGACCGAGGTTTGGCGCGAACGGGCTTTCGATGCTAGGATTGAAGACACGTGGGTCTCCGGCGTTTTTGACCGGGTTCATCAACGTTGGCCAAAACCAAACGAAAAATCGAGACCCCTCATCATTGACTTCAAAACTGACAGTTCTCCTCAAGAAATTCCCCAATCCTACCGGGACCAACTACTGACCTACCGAAAGGCACTAGCCATGATACTCTCTACAGATACCGATCAAATTGACGCCAAGCTTGTATTCTTGCGCTCAGGCGAAATCGTCCCTGTTTAGCGGTGTAGCTCTTCTATATTACCGGCTTCGACCGTCTCACGGTATACCGGTTTTTCGGCAGAGGATTGCTCTCTCAAAGATTCCACATCCATCAACACTGCCGCAGTCGACCTTGCATCCGCCATCGCCGCACTTGGATCAACTACCCAGACCCGTTTATTTAAAGCGGCCGCTTGGTTGCTGAAGGGTGAAATGATATGGGCTCCTTGGATCGCAGTTCCCGAGGCACTCAGCGCTTCATTCCGCAGTCCTAGCTCTCTCCGAGTCTCATCTCCCACCAATGCTACCTCCCATTGCTTTTCACCAAATGCCAAGTGGGTGCTGCTTCCCGCAGATAGAAATCCGGCTTTGATGCTGCCCTCATCCTTGAGCAGCTGGAGAAGACAATCCAGAGCATATCCCTTTCCAATTCCTCCCAAATCGATTTCCCTGCCCGCTTCGAGACACTGGACGACGGGCCGATCCGGCACAATCTGAAGCTGACCGCCAAGCACTGGCATTGAACCCTCAGCACTGGTCTTCCGATGCTCGATCTGTTTGCCGAGAGTAACATCAAAGTACCCGTAGGTAAGCTGGTAAGCCTCCATCGAAAGCAGCAAACACTGATGACATTCGTCGCTCACAAAGAGACTCGAACCGCTTTCCATATGGTTGAGCTGCCAAATGTCACTACCCGGAATGTAACGACTTAGCTTGTTTTCGATCTCATCAATGCGCTGAAAACAAGCACTTGCCAGCGTTTTCGCATGGTCACCGCTGTCACATTCCAAATTGAGCGTGAAGGTGGTTTTCATCGCTTCATGTCCGTGCTGATGAACTGCCATCATGAATCCGACTCCTTCATCCATGCGTCCCAAAGATCACTCCGAATAAAAAGTAGGATGGGCACATTATTGCGAAGACTCCTAGGCACCTCGATATGACTTTCATCCAACATTTTCCGGACTTCCTCGAAATGATCGGGCATTACAATCACTACCGGAAGCTGCTCGAGTTCCGGGCTACCTTCCGGCCAATAACCTACTGGACCAACATCTCTCAAATACCAAGGTAGAGGCCAATACTCCTGTCCGACTACCGCAATCGGGTCATCCAGAGAATTCACATGAATCGACCGAAGCTTCTCTATCCATGAAGAGACTCGTTCCACGTCTCTGTTAGTCGGAACATAGGCGTAGGGATTTCTGGCATCATTGGCCAATCGCCCAGTTGCCTGCACCGATTGTTGAACCTGAAATGAGAGACCGAGAACGATGAGGGCCACTACAAAGGCTCCGAAACCGAATCGCTCGAACCGCATTCGGTAGACCGCCGCTCCAGCCAGTAGACAGGTCAGCGACCAAGGCAGCAATAGGAGCCAGGTAGTCTTGTAGCCAATCAAACTATAGATCGCGAAATGAATGACCACGGCAATCCCAAGAAATCCGGTAAATCCGCGGCTCTCCCGCGACGAGATACCCGCCAAAAAGCCAATGACTGCCAACAAAAATACAAACGCCTCCGTCCACCAGCTACCGACCAGCTCTTTAGGCCTGAGGAGGAGATCAAAATAGAAGGATACCGGCTTCTGATGACCCGGAACGGTCTCGTATACAAAGAATGACTTGAAGGCATCCGTTAGACCCTCCGGCCTGCTGAAAAACTCTGTGTAAAAAACGGCTCCAACAATGATCGAAGTCACTGCAACCAGAAGAAGAGCTCTAAAATACTCCCAGATCGTGGAAACCTGTCCGCCTTGACTCGAAAAACCCTTTAGGAAGATCAACAGAAAGACTACCCCGGCACCGAAACTTAGAAGCGATATTGCGAATGTCACTTTAGTCGAAAACATCAGTCCGACGCAGACACCTGTTACGAGACCATTCAACCAGTTGGGCCTCAGGGCTAAACGGTAGACCGCAGCCGCGGTGAGCATTCCAAAAAGAACCAACCAGCTCTCATGGATGAACATGCGATTGTAGTAGATCAGTAGAGGGGACGTCGCAAGTAAGGCACCTGCCAATAGTGCTGGACCTGAGCCGATAATCCTGAGCCAGAGAAGCGGAGTCAGAATAGTCAGCACTCCGGCAACTACAGGTCCCAGTCGAATGGTAGTAGCGGTCAAATCCTTCCACCCTTCTTCGCCAGATGCTCTGGCAATCGGAATGGCGCTCAAACTCAGCCAAGGACCGTGGAAATGCTCCGGATCAAAAACGTAGTCCTCCCCTTCCAGCCTGTCCGCGAGCATCCGCGCATTCGTGGCTTCGTCGAAATGCAGCGGACGCTCCTCCAAATCAGCCAGCCGCAACACGCTTCCCCCGGCCACAACTACGATCCAAGCTAGGAAAGTGAACCAACTACGCGACATTGGAAGAGTAAGAATAGAGCGGACAGGAAAGTGCTGTGGACGATTTTCAATTGCCTAGCAAAAGGGAGACTCGCACATTAAAGGTTCGTTGAAGCAGATCACTTTAGTAACCCCAGTATACAACGATTCCAAGCGCTTATCGGTCTTCGGTCCAAAGTTGGCTAAAGCTGTCGCTGAAGCCAACCTACCGATACAATGGATAGTCTCTGACGACGGGTCTGATTCAAACGAAAAGCGACTGGTTGAGAAGAAGGTCGAGGAGTTACTCAAAATCTACCCGCAGATCCGTTTTCTTCCACTCGCTGAGCGAACTTACAAGGGAGGTGCCGTTTATGAAGCATGGGATCAGTCAAACGATTCTGATTGGCTTGGTTTTGTGGATGCCGATGGAGCCATCGATGCACAGACCATCATAAACCTTTTCAAAGAGGCGTTAGCCTCATCGTCTCCATCGGCTTGGATTGCGGTTCGGCAGAACTCTCCCAGCACCCCAGTAGATCGAGGAATCGCCCGAAAACAATCGTTTCGAATATTCAATAGCCTCGTTCGCAGGCTTCTGGGAATTCGCTTTAAAGACACCCAATGTGGAGCGAAAGTTTTGGCAGGACCCGTTTACCGGGAGATCTCGAATCGACTCGAAGAACGCGGATTTGCTTTTGACCTCGAGCTCCTCGTGGCTCTCGAATCCAACCACTACGAAATTCGCGAGGTGCCAATCCCCTGGCGGGAAATTGCCGGGAGCAAGGTTCATCCGCTTCGGGATGCGTGGCCGATGTTGAGGTCCGTCCTAAGGATCAGAAGAAGGTTGAAGGCAGGTCACTACCGAAAAGACCGCTCTACTGATTAATCGATTACTCCACGCGGACCTTCGCCCGTTTCAACCCGAGATCGATCTTGAGGGCTAATCCATTGCTCCTAAAGGACCTGTTCCCCGTCGACCCAATACTCTTCCAGCTCGGAACGGAAACTTCCAATCTTCGCCTCACTCTTCAGTTTAATGGGAATCATGCGTTCGTCGTCGGTGAGCCAGACATCAATCAACGCACCTTCCGGCCGGGCAAAGATCGCTCGGACGCCAAGAAAATCTGCGGTTATCTTTAACGCACTGAACTTTCCCGCAGGCACTCTAAGCTTCTCAGGCCCCGAAACCTTAAACTCGATCTGATCAATTACTTTACCGTCCGTTACCCAAACACGATGGGTTCCGACCGAACAAGGAACTGCACCGCTTCGAAAAGCGAAAACGATGGACAGCGGATCCTGACAAAGAGGTTGAAGTGGTATCGGATTTCTCACGTCGCCGTTTTTCGAATACCGAACGATTCCATTTTCCCAATCAAAGATTGTCTCGTGAAGATTCTCGGAAGCCGTCTCGTCCCGCGAGTAACCCAATGATTCCTCTAAATCAGGAGCAAAACGGCTTTTGATAATTGTGTGGAAATCGTAAAATCTTCTCATGAAGGCATTGGCCTTCGCATCAAGTGTCGCTTCAACTAGGCCAGCTTCCTCGGATACCTCATCCAGCCGTATCTCAACCTCACCTACCCCCACAACACCCCACTTGAGTTTGTAGAGGGCCTTTTCCCCAACGACCGCGCCGGTCGGTGAAGTTCCTCCACTAGCCAACGTCGATCCACACAGAAAAACCGAAAGAAGAGTGACCAAGATCGCAGGACGAAACGCCTTCTCTCTACAAAGGAGACCTTGTGACTTAGCCACGGTCTATCTACCGACTCCAGTCCAGCATGCGTTTGAGTGGGACATAAGCCTTCCGTCGGGTCTCTTCATCCATAGTGATTTCGGGCGTCCCATACTTGAGTGCATCCCGCACACCTTCAATCGTGTTCATTTTCATGTAGCGGCAATAGTTACAGGCACCCCTGTCAGATGTGCCGGTTCGATAATCACCGCAGGCAACCTGCTGGGCAGGAGCTGCAATAAATGTCTTCTCTGGGACATCTTTTCGTAGCCGATAGAGCATGCTACTCTCTGTCGCGACGATAATGTCCTCACTCGAATGCTCGCGGGCATACTGAATCATTCCCTCCGTGCTACAAACGTGGTCAGCAAAGGATCGAATCGCGTCCGTGCACTCCGGATGGGCAACCACGGGCGCACCAGGAAACTGGTCTTTCACCCGTTGGATGGACTGCACTGTAAAGAGAACATGAACGTAGCAACTTCCCGGCCAGAGCCGCATTTGCCGTCCCGTCTGCTGGGAGACCCATTGGCCAAGGTTCTGGTCGGGAACAAACAGGATCTCGCGATCCTCAGGCACCTGGCTCACAATCTTAGCGGCATTTCCACTCGTGCAAATCACATCGCAGAGTGCTTTCACTCCAGCCGAGCAATTGATATACGCCACCACGTAGACATCCGGGTTCTCCTCCTTGAAGGCAGCGAGTTTCTCCGGAGGACAGGAATCAGAAAGGGAGCAACCTGCCTCGAGGTCTGGCAGAATCACTTTTCTTCCCGGATTCACGATTTTGGCGGTTTCCGCCATAAAATGAACACCGCAGAAAACAATTTGGTCGGCATCCGCCTCAGCAGCTTTGTAAGCAAGCCCCAAAGAGTCCCCTAGGTAATCGGCGACTTCCTGGATCTCGTTGATCTGATAGTTGTGAGCAAGAAGCACAGCATTCTTCTCTCTTTTCAGATCCATGATCTCCTCCTGAATCTCGCTCAAACGCTTTGCGCCGGATTCTTTCCCCACGATAAAGGGAGGAGGTTCTGTTTCAGTGACTATCATTCAGTGTCCATACAGAGCATAACTTCGCGAAAAATACCAGACGGAAGGAGGTTTCTTGCCTTATCCCCAGGGGTCTCCCATTCTCTCCCCTTTCCATGGCGGCCATTCCCATCATCCTTAGATTGATAGCAGTCACCTGGGGCCTAGCCGTGGCCCAGTGGACCGCTTCGGGCGTTGTTTTTCAGAGTGGTCTGAGTTTCGTTGGTGCGGTAGCCCTTCTCGGTATTTTTCTGACGCTCCTCAAGCCGGTTCTGGTTTTGTTGATGTTGCCGCTGGTGGTTTTGACTCTCGGTCTGGGTCTTTGGGTCGTGAACGCCCTAATCGTGATGTTAGCCTCAGCTATCATTCCGGGGTTTGATCTAGCAACATGGGGCTCGGCTTTTTGGACCGCGCTGTGGGTGAGCCTTTTCACCCTAGGAACAATCGCCGTGACTGGGAAAAACGATCAGCGCTTCAGGAAAGTCGTCTTACACCAAAGCGGGTTTCGCAGAAACGTCGATCCGAAAAAGAAGGTGGATAACGATGACTTCATCGACATCTGATTGAAGGGTATTCACTCTGTCAGGGCTGCAAGTCGCTTGGATAGGCTTGCCTTTTTCCGACATCTGAACTGATAAGAATTTAGGAGGCCACCGTTACCGGAATTGCCTTCCATCTCCACTTTAAGAATTTTTATGAGCAACGAAACGATTCAATACGACCTCGTCGTGATCGGCGGAGGACCTGCCGGATACGCTGGGGCAATCAAAGCGGGTCAGTTGGGCCAAAAGGTAGCCTGCGTCGAAATGGAACGCGCCGGAGGCACCTGCTTGAACTGGGGATGCATCCCCTCGAAAGCGCTTCTCACCAGTGCAGAGCTTTACCAGAGAATGACCCACAGCGCTGACCTTGGTTTCACCGTCGGAGACATTGATATCGACTTTCCAAAGGTCATGAAACGGTCCCGGAACGTTGCTGATCAAATGGCAAAAGGCGTAGAATTTCTCTTCAAGAAAAATAAGGTCGATTACGTAATTGGTAAGGCACGCTTGAACAAAGGAAATTTAGTAGAGGTTTTCGAGGGGCCAGATAAGGGAAAGACCCTCTCCGCTAAGAAAGTTCTCATCGCCACGGGTTGTAAGCCCAGAATGATTCCTGGTGTCGAGCACGACGGAAGCAGGATCATGAATTCGCGTGATGCTTTGGCGATGACCAAACAACCAAAGTCAATCGTGATTATTGGTGCAGGCGCGATCGGAGCTGAGTTCGCTTACTTCCTGAACGCTCTCGGCACCAAGGTAACGCTCGTCGAAATGCTTCCCAAGATCCTTCCTGTCGAGGATAACGAAATCTCCGATGCGGTTGCCCGGGCCTTCAAAAAACAGGGGATTGACTGCCGCACCGATACCAAGGTCGAAAACCTCAAGTCCCTCAAAACCAAGGTAACGATGGACTTGGTAAAGGGATCAAAAACCGATAAGGTCGAGGCCGAATCCGTGCTTGTTGCCATTGGCGTTCAGGCGAACACTGAAGGTCTTTTGGGCGAGGGAGTCTCTCTCGAAATGGATCGGAACTACATCCAGACGAAGGACAATTACGAAACGAGTATCGAAGGGGTGTATGCCGCTGGAGATATCATTGGTCCTCCCTGGCTTGCCCACGTTGCCACATGGGAGGCGGTGCATGCAGTAAAGGGAATGTTCGAAGCGCACCACCCCGAAAAGGTGAAGGCCTTTCCGGGATGTACCTACTGCCAACCACAGGTAGCAAGTATCGGAAAGACCGAGCAAAAGCTTAAGGAGGAAAAAGTGCCCTATAAGGTGGGTAAGTTTCCCTTCACCGCATCCGGCAAGGCAGTTGCCTCAGCACATTCTGAAGGTTTCGTAAAGCTGCTGGTTTCCGAAGATTATGGAGAAATTCTCGGAGCGCACATTGTGGGTGCGGAAGCTACTGAGTTGATCTCCGAGTACGTTCTGGGCATGAAGCTAGAGGCGACTGCTGAAGAGATTCACGATACGATCCATGCTCACCCAACGATGAGCGAAGCGTTGATGGAAGCTTCGGCAGCGGTCTACGGAGAAGCTATTCACATCTAGCCAGGCTTGGTGGCAAAACCTAAGCAGCAATTTCAAACAGCTGCCTAGTCCGCACTCAGGAAGGGACGACACCACCTAGACGTAGTATTATACCACTTCAAAAAATTTCTGGCGAATTTGGTGCGGGCATGAATCGAAGCAGCGCGAGGCGCAGGCCTTGGGAGCGTATCGAGATACGACCCAAGGCCTGTAACGCTGCGAACTTCGATCCACGCCGCATCTCTGCGAGACGGGCGCAGGAGCCGATGGAGCAGCGTTGCCCCGCG